>JAICIO010000091.1 GCA_025924315.1 Phycisphaerae bacterium | reverse complement strand
GGGCCGCAAGCCTGCAACTTAAACGCCATCTTAAGACTCGCTTTCGCTACGGCTCCGGTGCTTGACACCTTAGCCTTGCTGCAGACATGCACTCGCCGGTCCATTATGCAAAAGGTACGCCGTCACACATTCCCATTGCTGGGCATAGTGCTCCGACCGCTTGTAAGTGTATGGTTTCAGGTACTTTTAACTCAGCTAGTAGCTGTGCTTTTCATCGTTCAATCGCCCTACTTGTTCACTATCGGTCATCGAGGAGTATTTAGCCTTGCCCGGTGGGCCGGGCGGTTTCACACGGAGTTCCACGAGCTCCGTGCTACTCTGGTACGCCTCTCAACGCAGATCTTTGCCTTTCGCATACGGGACTATCACCCTCTTTGGTGCAACTTTCCAGAAGCTTCCGCTAGGCTAGGTTTTGTAACTGCTCAAGGCGCCCGCAACCCCAGGACGAATCCTGGTTTGGGCTATGTCCGCTTTCGATCGCCTCTACTTACGGAATCCATGTCTGTCTCTTTTCCTGTGGTTACTTAGATGTTTCAGTTCACCACGTTCGCTCCTTACCAGCTATGAATTCACTGGCAGGTAATCCCACGTTAATGGGATTGAGTTTCCTCATTCAGAAATCTCCGGATCGACGCTCGTTTACCAGCTTCCCGGAGCTTATCGCAGGTTACCACGTCTTTCGTCGCCTCTCGATGCCAAGACATCCACCATACACCCTTAGTAGCTTGACCACATTTATCGATCACCGTTACAGCGGGCGAGCCGTAACGCGCTGAAGTCAAAAACCCTTCAGCAGTATCAATAAAGGTCACATCGCCAAAAAGGTGCTCGACGATACCCATCCGACAGAAAGACACGAACTTGGAGTGGGGATCACTCCGACTAACATTGATGGGTATCGCGGAGGATCATGAGTCTTTATCGCCAGCCACCTTCGCTTCGCGCGGCCAGCTCTCATGAACCTTTTAAACCTTTGAACCTCACATATTCACTTGTCAAAGAGCTCTCTTCGATTCGACCTTTCGGTCTCACTCAGAGTCCCGCCCAAATGCGGGTGAAGAAGTCGCTGATCAGCGGCTCATTCACTCAAATTTGGGCGACGTTCAGTCCATCGCAGAAATCATCATTCTGCGTTTCGAGTCGCATCACCGGCTCTCGCCAGTGACCTTACTTTTGAAGGGGTTCACTGCGAGTCACTTACGGTGTGTTTGAAGCTGCTTTGATGCTCAAACGGATGCTTTCCTCTCGCGGACTTGCGTTCAGCTGCCTTTCGTTTCCACTCAGTCTCATCGACTAAGGGAGGCGGATCATACACCCATGTTTCGTCCCGTCAAGCCCTGCGACCTAAATTTTTAGCGTCGCAAAAAGGTGTATTACCAGCCGTTAACATTACGTCCGCAAACTGCTTGTGTTCGACGGGTCCACACTTTTTCGCACGCCTACAAAGGCTTGCGGTACAGGCTCCACTTTCGCATCCGCTGGTATCCGAGCGACTCGTAAAGCCCACACGCGCCGCTCGTATTCTGCGTATCCACCGACAGCGACGCCTCATCGAAACCCGCCTCACGCAGATTACGCAGGGCCTGAGCGATCAATGCCGTCGCGATCCCGCGCCGGCGCCACGAACGCTGCACTGTGATGTTTTCCGTGTACGCGCGACGCCGACCCTGCCGCTGATTGTCTTCCTCAAACACCAGCACGAACACCGTGCCAACCACCTGGTCACCCGACCACGCAATGCACGAGAGATCACGCCGCCAGGCAGGATCGTCGCACCACGTGTCGAACGCCGCCTCACCCGATGGCACGCTGCCCCACAAATCGCGAAAGGCTTCCTCCTTCGCATCCCAGATCGCCCGCAGCTGTGACGGCTCAACCGGCCGGATCTCCACCTCCCGCGGCAACGGAGCATCGGGAATGTTCTCCATATTCGGGCGGGTTAAATCGAACGCGAACCGAACCGGCTGATATCCCTCCTGCCGCAGAAGCACGTCCGCCCCGACGCGGCGATCGCTGATCATGAACGATTGAAACACCTTCGTCGCATCATCCGGATCGCGCGCCGCCCGTTCGCGCAAGATCGCTTCATCATGTCGCAACACGCAACCCCCGATCCCCTTCCGCCGCCAATCGGGATGCAACGTGAAGCTGTGCAGGTAGCACCGGAATCCATCGAGCGAGTGATTCATCTGCCGCCGACCCACGCCGATCATCACATCGCCAATCCAAGCGACGAGCCGATCGCGCTCCGGATCAAAGCTCTCAATCGATCGATCCATCCGCTGCAACTCCGGAATGGTCCATGTGAAATCCTCGCCGTCGTGTTGGGCGGCGATGTTCAGAAGCTCCGCCATCGCCTCGTAATCACCAAGATCGAACGATCGGAAGTTCAAGCCGTCAATCGACGGCGCATTTGCGATTTCAAGCGTGCTCATCGTCGCCTCATTCTCAAAGATGGTTGGATGCGTTCAGAGGGAAAGCGTCATCCGCGGATGCGGATTTTCGCTGATTGAAACGGGCCGGACGGCCCGCGTTGTGGCGGCGCCCGGATCACCCGCGCCAAATTATATGAATCGTTCTGCCGATTCCATCCGATGTGAGACGTCACGTCAATGATATTCCGATCGCTATTGGATCGCCTGTCGCTCGGACGAAACGATCACTTCGAACCCCGGCGGACCGAGATCCTGACGCTCGAATAGCCGATCCATCCACCCCGCGAAATGACCGCATGCGGCGATGCAGAGCAGGATCACCCAGTCGATAAACGTCAGATGACGCAGCGCCTGACGGATCGCAACCGCCGCGAGAATCGTCGACGCACTCGCCAACCACCGCGGGGCGACGGGAATAGTGCGAAGCAGCGACCAGAATAGAATCGGAATCGAAATCGCAGGCACCAGAAACCACAGGATCCGCTCTTCCCGCCAATACTGAGGTGCCCACGCGACCAACAGTGATCCGCGGAGTTCGAGTTCGACCCAGATCAAAAATGCGATCGAAAGCGCGAGCGACGCGTGAGACATCAACGTCAGCCAATCGCGACTCGCGCGTTGCATCCTGCCGACCAACATCAGCAACAGCATGAGCTCTGCGCCGAACACTCCGTATTGGGCAACTTCAATATTGAATCCAAGCCACTCCGGCAGCCAATGAAGCGGATACTTCGTCGAATATACGAGCGACCAACGGACGCTGGGCGCACTTAAAACACTCACCAGCATCAACCCTCCGAAGCGCCACCAACCGCGCGGGGATAGAATCATCACCGCGATCGCCTGCGCCCAGATAGTCGAGATCCACCCGTCTTCAAAACTCGGCCGGCAGCACGACCAGCCCCAGGGCTTGTCCGCGAACAGCATGAATCCCAGCGCAACTACGCAGCCGAGCATCGTGGGGTCTTCGCGATTGAAGATCCACGTTTTGAACCACTTACGAGCCATTCACACACCCCAACTTTTGCTCTACCGGGTTACTGACGGGCGGGTCGTTCTCGTGACGCGAAATTTTCCACTGCCGTTGTGTGTAAGATCGCCGCTCGTGGCGCGACTAACCCCACATCTCGTGAACGCTTCGCGGGCGCAAGCTTGGGAAGGGACGCGTCTGATTGGATCCGCGGAAGACATCGTGCCGGCCACCAAGGCTCCCGAAGCCCAGACGCTCTCGTTTGATCAGCTTGTCGCGATTTACGAGGAGCGCGTCCGGCGGCTTGCGTATCGGTTGCTGGGTTGGCGCGACGAAGTGGATGACGTCACGCAGGACGTGTTCTTCGCCGCGTTCCGCGCGACGCCCCGCTTCCGCGGAGACGCGCAGCTTTGGACCTGGCTCATGCGCATCACCATCAACCAGTGCCGCACGCAACAACGGAAACGTTTGGTCCGGTGGAATGGCCTGAAAGCGCTCATCGTCCGGCAGCGGCACTTAAGTGCCACTGCCAGTTTGGATCAAACGGATGCTCGGGACGAGATGACCCTGCAGGTCCACAACGCAGTGAACAAGCTTCGCCCAAAAGATCGGGAAGTGATCGTGCTTTACTATCTCGAAGAGATGGACGTGAAATCGATGAGCGAACTGCTCGGCGCGTCGATCAGCAACGTGAACGTGCGATTGCATCGCGCTCGCGAGCGGCTGCGTGGGCCGCTGAGTGATCTGATGAAGGATTGAGTTGTGACCAACGATCCGCTGAAACAATTGCTCCGGCACGCCGACACCGCTCCGCCGCTCGCGGGCGAGTCAAACCTCGTCTCACAGGTGAAACGACGCGCGAAGCGTAACGATCGGATCAAATCGGCATCCGCAGTCGCGATCCTGCTCATCGGCATTGCAATCGCTGCCAATCTTGTGCTTCAACCCCGTGTGAAGAAAGCGCCCTTGTCTCTGGAACCGAACCCCGCCGCCCTCAAGGCGGAGATCGCGCGACTGAACGCCGAAGCGAATCGTCACGCGGAAATCGCGGACCGGCTCATGCAGATCGAGGTGATTCCCACACCGTCCGATGCCGCAGACGTGCAGCGCGATCTGCAACGCCAGCGCGATGAAGCCGCCCTTTCCCTGATTTACCAGGCGGAGACGCTCGCCCCCGTCCCCGCACAGCGCCCCGCGGCCGTCGCGCTGTACAAAAAAGCAATCGACTTGTTCCCTCAAACACACTGGGCTTCGCTCGCGAAGCAACGGATCGAAGCCCTTCAATCGACTCAGGAGAATCTATGAAATTCGTGGCTCTTCTACTCGTGCTCGCTTTCAGTGCGCCCGCATTTTCCGCGCCGCCAACGACGCCCGCGACCGCGCCTTCCAACACCGTCTCGGCGATGCGGAAGATCGAGTTGGTCGGAGATCCGGTGAAACAGTTCTCGGCCTATGTAAAACACATCGCCTCCGACCTGGGGATGCAGATCCTCGGCGAGCCCACCGCGGACGGTGGAATGAATCTGTTGAGTTTCACACAGGATGGCAACTACATCACGCTTGCAGTCAACGTGCAGCACAACCAGATTGAAAACTCGGACGAGAACAGGGCAAAACCAGCGGCGGCCGAGTTTCTCGACGGCATTATCGCCCGGGTGCAGCAGGAGATGCAGCAGGACTTCGATGACCGCCGCGGGCGACAGCTGAACATGCGGGCCGACGAAGCCGCGCGGATCCGACAACAGCAAGATGAAGCGTCCCGCAAATTAGACGAATACCGATCAACGCTGCGCAAGGAAACCGGTCGGCTCGATGTTACGCCCGCAAATCTACGCGAGGCGCTGAGCAAGCTCCAAGACGAGAATCAGCAGCTGGAACTCGACCTGCGCGGAAAGGAAGCCCGCGCCTCGGCGATCGCAATCGCCATCTCGGAACTGACCAAAGAAGCAGCCGCGAAAACCAACAGCGACGATGTCCTTACGGAATTGCAGCAGGTCGTCGAAGCACGCGAGAAGCAGCTCGACCTGATGAAGAAGAACGTCGCCGCCGGTCTCAATACGCCGGTAGAGCTGCAGCAAGTCGCCGCTCAAACTGCAGAGGCGCGGGCGAAAGTCGCCGAACGTAAACGCGACGCACTCGCCGCCGCGGGTGGCGAAACGCTCACCGCACTCAATCGAGAGCTGCGCATGCTCTCGATCGATCGGGCCGAACAGGAAGCGCGCTTCAAGCTCGTCTCCGATCAACTCGCCCGCATCGCGAGAGTCGCCGATACGATCGACAAATACGAACAGGCGCTAGAGGTGTACCCCAAGCTCGTCGATCGCGCTCAGGAGGCGGATACCGGCATGCGCGAAATCGAGGCTCGGGTTAGTCAATCCATCCGCCCGGAGCTCAAGGTGACGTACTCGCGCAACTGGACGGAGGCGGAGATGTCGAAGGCGGATGCGAACGCCCGGTCGACGACGCAGAAGTGAAAAACAACGATTCGCGAAGACGCAAGCGACGCCGGCGCGCAACAACGCGACCGGCGTCGTTTGCCGTCGCGAGAGTTTCAGACTCGAAACACAGCGCCCATCTTGCGACCCAGCAGTGAGTTGGCGGAGAGAATCGTGAGCGTGAGCAGCACCATCGCCCACACGCCGAGGGCGCTCGCGATGTACGGACCGTCGCCGAGGCGTTGGAAGAGTTCGTAAATCGCCTTGGTGATCGGCCACCATTCCTGCTTCTGGGCGAGGACGAGCGAATCGCTCACTTCGAGCATCGCGAAGGCGAAGGCGAGCAATCCGCCGGCGATGAGATTCGCCGAGATCAATGGAACGGTGATTCTTCGCAACGTGAGGAAGCTCGAAGCGCCAAGATTTCGTGACGCGAGTTCCAGATCGACCGGCGTCTGCTCCAAACCGGCGACCGCGCTGCGCACCACATACGGCAGCCGCCTGATCGCGTATGCGACGATGAGCAGAAGCATCGGATTTTCCGTCACATCCACAAGGTTGCTGATTCGTGGCGAACCTTTGAACCACGCCTGGAGTTGCAAACTGATCGAGAGATATCCGAACGCCAGCACGAGCCCCGGCACGGCCAATGGAAGCATCGCGAGCGAATCGAGCAATCCTTTTCCCTTGATGCGCGAACGGACCAGCAGATATGCGATGCACAGGCCGAGAACGAGATCGACGACCATGCTGCAGCCGGCGAGGATGATGCTGTTGCCCACCGACGGCACCGTGAGATCGTGCGTGAGCGCGTGCTTGTAATGCTCGGTTGTGAAAACGGTCGGCAGGACGGATTGATACCACGAGCCGATGCCGGAAATGCTCGTCAGCAGCACGCCGATGTGCGGGAGCAGTGCGAGCGTCGTCACGATGAGAAACGGCAGCAGAACAAGGAAACTTTTCCCGCCGTGCAGCGTTTGCGTCGTCGTCTGCGTTGACGCTTTCGTGACGGCCGAATCCTGTCGCCGACCGAGCACGCTCTTTCCGATCACGTAAAGCAGCGTGCTGACGACGAGCATCATCACGACCAGCGCATACGGCATCGGACTGCCGCTGACTTGTGTGATTCGGCGAAAGATCTGAACGGACGTCACGCGATTGAATTCAAACATCAGCGGCGTGCCAAGCTCGGTGAAACTCCAGATCAGCACGATCGTTGCGCCGGCGAATAAACCTGGCCGCATGAGCGGCAGCGTGATCTTCCGAAAAATCGTCCACTTCGACGCCCCCAGATTCGCCGCGGCCTGCTCCATCGCGGGATCGATGTTCGCTAAAGCGGCCGAGATGTTGAGGTAAATGATCGGATAAAGGCTCAGCGATTCGATCAGCACGATGCCGATGAGCTTGGCCGAGCCGAACCAGTCGATCGGCGTGTTCGGCGGAATGAGGTGCAGCGCCTGCGCGAGTCCCGTGAGCGCCCCAAATCGCCCGATGAACTGCTTCATCCCAATCGCCCCAACAAACGGCGGAAGAATCAGCGGAACGAGCAGCAATCCGCTCATCACCGACTTGCCGCGAAACTCGTAGCGCGAGGAAAGAATCGCGAGCGGCACGCTGATCACCGTGCACGCGAGCGTGACGAGAATCGCGATGAGCGATGCGTTGATGAGCCCACCGCGGAGCTCGGGGTCGAGGAAGATCGCTTTGATGTAAAGCAGCGAAAAGCCAGTCGGCATCTCCGGGATGCCAAAGAAGGCGACCCGCAACACGCGCATGATCGGCCAAAGCAGGAAAACCCCGAACAGCACCAGGATGAAGACAAAGAGAAGATTGTGACGCGTGTTTCGCATTCATGTAGCACGGGCTACCAGTCCGTGCCCGGATTCGGCACGGGCTGGTAGCCCGTGCTACAAAGTCACGCCCCGGCTATTCGAGCGAACCTCGTCGGTTCGCGGCGGAGTTCGGCGTTCATAAAGCGCTTCATCAAATCGCACTTGATCTGCGCCGCTGAAGGCTCATCCCACAGATTCCGCCGCTCTTCCGGATCATTTTGGAGATCGAACAACTCGCCATACTCGCGATCACGATACAGGGTGATCTTGTATCGATCGGTGATGTACGTCCGCAGATGAACAGCACTCGGCTGATGTCGATTCTCGACGATCACTTCGTCCCGCGCCTGCTTCGCCTCTCCGCGCCAAACCGGCAACTGATTCACGCCCTGCATCGATCCCGGAATGGGAACATTCGCGGCCGATAGAAAACTCGGCGCCAGATCAATCAGCGCCTGCATCGGCTCACTCGATTGCCCATGAGACTTCGCTCCCGGACATCGCACGATGAACGGCACGCGCAGCAGGTCCTCATAATGAAACGCGCCCTTCGCGATCAACCCATGGTGGCCAAAGAAGTGGCCGTGATCCGTGCTAAACACGACGAGCGTGTTGTCCGCCACGCCAAGCTCGTCCAACCGCTTCAGGATCCGGCCGATCTGCTGGTCCATGAAGCTGACCATCGCGTAATAAATTGCGACGTCCTTCTTGAGCGCTTCCGTTTCAAACGTGTGGGTGTGAAAGCCGTGATTTGGATGCGGAGTTTCGCGCCACGCGGAAAAGTCCGGCGATTCTTCCTGCGTGAGCTGATGGTGCGGCGGCATGCGGTCGAGCTCGCCGGGGATCATCGTGCCGATCTTCATGTCCTCCGGGTCGTACATCGACGCCCATGGCTCCGGCACCAAATACGGCGGATGCGGATCATGAAAACTCGACCAGACAAAAAACGGCTTGTTCTCCCGCACGCTCTCCTCGATGTTGGCGATCGTTCGCTCGCCAGTCCAGGTCGTGTAATGAAATTCCTCGGGCAAGTCCCACTTGTGGCGACGGCCCGCCTCCCAATACCGCTTCGGCTCACTAGCGCGCGGCTCGGGCGGCCATTTCTGGAAATAATCTCGCCAGTTCTTCAGCCCCTTCTCTTCCATCCAGATCGCATAATGCTGCCCGACGTGCGCTTCGTCCGCGTGCATCCGGGCAATCTCGATGTGATCGAAGCCGTACCAGGGCCCGTGAAAGTTTCGCCAGAGGTCGAGGTCGCGCATCGTCGGCTGGCATTCGAGCGAATCCTGTCCCGGCGCGCAGGCGAGCGGTTGAAAGTGCGCCTTGCCGACAAGCGATGTACGATACCCGCTTCTCGACAACATCTCCCCCACCGTCGGCACGTCCTCCGCGAGTTTCACGCCGATTGTCCAGCATCCGTGCCACGAGGGGTAAAGCCCGGTGACGATGGTCGATCGCGACGGCGAGCAGAGCGGGTTGTTACAATAAGCCCGGTCGAATCGCGTTCCTTCTGAGGCGAGCCGATCGAGCGCCGGCGTTTTGATTTTGGGATTCACGCTGCCCAGCGTGCTGAAATGCTGCTGGTCGCTGGTGATGAGCAAAATGTTGAGCGGTTTTTCGGCCATTTGACGTGCAGATCGTGGGGCAGACCACAGAAACTTTCAAGCGGTGGACGAAACCTCGCGCGAATGAAAGAATGAGTCAGTCATGCGAAGTCTTTGTTTGATCCTGTTTGCCCTGATTGGCCTCACGGTACGCGCGGGCACGCCTTCGACTCAGCCCGCGGCGACGTCGCAGCCGACGGGCTTTGAAGACATGGTTTCCCTCCCCGGCGGGACGTTTCAGATGGGCACGAACGATGGGTACCCATACGAAGCCCCCGCGCATGATGTCACGCTCAAACCGTTCTGGATCGACAAGCACGAGCTCACGGTGGCGCAGTTCGCGAAGTTCGTGAAGGCGACGGGTTACAAGACCGAGGCGGAGAAATGGGGATGGTCCGGCGTGTTCAGCAAGGACGCACACGATTGGACGAAGGTCGACGGAGCAGACTGGCGACACCCGGACGGGCCGAAGTCGGAAGCGAAGCCGGACGAGCCGGTGGTGCAAGTCTCATGGAACGATGCAGTCGAATACGCGAAATGGGCGGGGAAGCGATTACCCACAGAAGCCGAGTTTGAATACGCGCTAAGGGGTGGGTTAGTCGGCAAACGTTATGCATGGGGCGACGAACTTCGCCCCGGCGGAAAACCCGTCGCGAACTGGTGGCAGGGAACATTCCCGGATTTCGACACCGGCGAAGACGGATATTCCGGTCGAGCCCCGGTTTGCAAATTCCCTCCGAACGGTTTCGGCCTTTACGACATGACCGGCAACGTGTGGGAATGGTGCAGCGACTGGTGGAGCGAGGACTACTACGAGCACAGTCCGAAGGAGAATCCGCAAGGCCCCGAAAAAGGCACCGAACGCGTCCAGCGCGGCGGATCGTGGTTGTGCAGCGAGAATTATTGCTCGAATTACCGCGCGGCAGGCCGCGGGCACTCGACGCCGGATACGGGGCTGAATCATCTCGGGTTTCGGTGTGTGAAGGATAAGTAGCGATTGTTGAATTTGCATTCACTTGCACCCGCGTCGGAATTGTCATCCTGAGCGAAGCGAAGGATCTCGGGATCCAGAGCGGTTCTCGAAGTCGAGATCCTTCGCTTCGCTCAGGATGACATGTTCTTGGGAAGCAGGATATAAATGATGCAGCGTATTTGGGTGGTGGTGCTGTTGTCAGTATTGAGTCTCGCGTTGGTGCTGCCCGCCCGCGGCGCCGATCGGCCGCCGAACATTGTGCTCATCCTGTGCGATGACCTCGGCTGGGGCGATGTTGGCTTCAACGGCCGCAAGACATGGGACACGCCGAACCTTGATGCCTTCGCGAAATCCGGCACGAAATTCAACCGCTTTTACACCGCCGCTGTCGTCTGCGCGCCGAGCCGCGCGGCGCTCATGACCGGGCGATATTCGATTCACAACGGCGTGGTCGGAAATGGCTCGTACGATCTGCCCGCGAGCGAAGTCACCATCGCGGCGGCCCTCAAGCAGCACGGCTATGCGACGGGACTCTTCGGCAAATGGCACGCGGGCGCCCCGCGGCCGGGGACGGACCATTTCACGCATCCGATGGATCGCGGGTTTGACGAATTCTTCGGATTCACCAGTGCGGTCGCCGCGTGGCAAAAGTTCCCGAAGAAGCTTTGGAATGGCCGCGAAGAAAAGCCGTCGCAGGGCTACGCCGACACCCTTTTCACCGATCACACGATCGATTTCATCAATCGCCACAAGGACGAGCCGTTCTTCGTCTACGTGCCGTACATCACGAGCCACGGCGTGGTGCAGGCGCCGGAAGAGGACATCAAAAAGCTCGAAGGCAAGTTCAAAGAGGCGGACACTCAGCATCCGGTCAACACGATCTACGCCGCGGAAGTCGAGCGGCTCGATAAAGAAGTTGCTCGAGTGCTCAAGACGCTGGATGACCTGAAATTGGCCGACAACACGATCGTGATCTTCACGAGCGATCACGGCGCGACGTTCGAAAAGCTCAGCGAATACGCGCCGATCTATCACGACTCGAACTATCCCTTCCGCGGACAGAAGCGCACGTTGTGGGAAGGCGGAATGCGCGTGCCCGGCGTGATCCGCTGGCCGGGGCATGTGCCGAGTGGCGTCGAATCGAGCGACCTCATTCACATGTGCGATCTATTCCCCACGCTCCTCGCAGCAATTGGAGCGCAACCCGATCCCGCGTGGCACGTCGATGGCCGCAACATGCTCGATGTCATCACCGGAAAAGAAAAGGCGCCCGATCGCACGCTGTATTGGGAATGGGACGAAGGCGGCGCGAAATACCTCGCCGCCATGCGAGGGAATCTGAAGATGATCATCAGCGGCGACAATAAACCGGAGATGTACGACGTCGTCGCGGATCCCGCCGAGCGAATCGATCGTTCTGAGCAATATGCAAAACAAGTTAAGGAGATGAAGGCCGGCCTCGAAGAATGGCTCAGCACGGAAAGCGATGCGGCGAAGCAAAAGAAGCCGCCGAAGAAGGCGAAAAAAAGCGGCCCGGATCAGAACGACTTATGACCTTCTGGTAATGGTGGCACAGACATTCTTGTCTGTGATGCGGCGAGGTACTCATCGACGCATGTCGGCCGCCGCGTACGGCGTCCGATCACCGACAGGAATGTCGGTGCCACCATTAAGCCAGCGCACCATCGCCGAAAATCACAGAGAACTTCTCTCCGGTCTTCGCCCGCGTTCGCGCATCCATGTAACACACGCTGAACGCCCGCCGCGGAATGTTGGTGTGATTGATGTCGGAGCCGTGCAACAGCCAGTTGTGCAGCAGCACCGCTTCGCCGGGCTTGAGCTCGAGAAACACGCGATCTTTTTCCGGCGCATGCGTCGCCGCCTGCTCGGGCGTGAGAAATCCCGAATCGTGACTCGGATTGACCAGCGTGTGATGCGACCGCGGAACGATCTGCACGCAGCCGTTCGCGACGGTGGTAGGATCCAGCGCCGTCCAGATACTCACCTTCGGATCGCGATCGAGCATCGTCCAACGGTCCTGATGCCACGCCAGAAAGGTGCCCTTCTGAGCCGGCTTGTTCATGAACATCGCGCGAAAGCACGCGATCGGAACGTCGCCATACATCCGCCGGCAGATATCGCGAAAGATCGGCCGCTGCATGTACGCGAGGAACAACGGATCGAACTCGAGATCCTGGATCTTGCGATAGTCGAGTGTCGCGCCCTTGTGCCCTTTCGTCTGCGGGCCCGGCTCGTCTGAGCTGTCGCTCGCGCGATCGAGCTGCATCAGCATCCGCGAATAATCGACGTCGGCCTTGCCGAGCATGATGTCGTCGATGCGACGTTGAAGCGCTGCGAGATCGTCACCGGAAAGGACCTTGCCAAGGCGGAGCCACCCCTCAGTTTGAAACGCATTCCAATGATCGCTCGTGAGAGAGAGCACGACATTCTCCCAGTTGTAGGGTCCGCTTCAGCGGACCCTAAAAGACAAGATCACCCTTAAACCACCGCCTGATCCCACTGGTCTTTCAAAAACTTAAACGACTTCGGAATCTCCACCGTCGGATCGCCGATGCAGCCGCACTCGAGGCTCATGTAGTCGTGGAATCCGATCTCCTTGAGTCCGCGGAAGCCGTCGACGAAGCTGCGCTCATCCTGGCCGGGGAGGTTGCGTTTCGTGCTCGCGAGATGCACGTGATGCACGTACTGCCCGCCGCTGATGAACGCCCCGCGGTCGCTCGTTTCTTCGATGTTCATGTGATACATGTCGCCCATCATCGCGATGCCGGGGCTGTTCACTTCCTTGCAGATTCGGGCGGCGTACGAAAGTTGAATCAGGAACCATGCCTCGTTTCGATCGAGGGGCTCCATCATCATGCGGCATTTCGATTTCTCCGCATGTTCGCCGAGCTCTTTGAGGATGTCGATCAGCACGACGTGCCCTTCGCGACCGCACAGTTCGCCCTTCGCGCCGTTGAACGCCGGCACCATGATGACGCCAGTCGAACCGACCGCACCGGCGCGGGTGAGGATTTCTTTCGCATTGTCGATCGCTTTGCGCCGCTGCGCTTTATCCGAGACGATGTACGGGCCGTCGGCGGCGCAAACCGCGCTGATCTTCACCGGCGTGCCCTTGATCGCCTTCAGGACTTTTTCCGGATCGAACTTCGCCGGCAACTCGTAACCGACTCCGCCGTACTTGATCAGATTCTCGATCTTCTCTTCCATCGTGCGGCCCGGGATCCGCGATTCCTGGCTGCTCAACTTCTGTTCCGCCTTCTGCGGCGCGCGCGTGTCGATGAGATCGATGTCCTCTTTTCGATCTGCTTTCGCGAGCGCTGATGTACCAACCGTAATCGCCGCCGCTTTGAGAAATGTTCGTCGGTTCATCCACGTATTACCCGCGAAGTGGCCGCCGATTTCAACTGAAACTGCTAACGTGACACGGGCTTTCCAGCCCGTGCGGGATGCGCACGGGCTGGAAAGCCCGTGTCACGACAACGGTCACATCGCAGACCACCCGCCGTCGACCGGAATGATCGCGCCGGTGATGTAGGAAGCATCATCCGACGCGAGAAACACCGCGGTGTTCGCGATCTCGATCGGTTCGCCTTGTCGACCGAGGAAGGTGTTCTTCACCTGCCAATCGTGTACCGGATTGCCCGGCTTCGGCGAATAGTGCACGCGGATCGCGCCGGGGCTGAGCAGATTCACGCGGATGTTGTGCTTGCCGTAATCGTAGGCCGCGCTGCGGACGAACCCCGCGAGCCCCGCCTTCACCGTGCTGTAGCTAACCGAATGCGGAAACGCGACGTGACCCATCACCGACCCCGTGACGATGATCGACCCGCGCTTTTGCTTGATCATCCACGGCAATACGGCGCGCGTGAAATTCTGCGTGCCGAGAAGCGTCGTATCGAGACAGCCGCGCCATTCTTCGTCCGTCGCTTCCATCACTTCATGCCATTTGCTGATGTACGCGGCGTTGTTGCAGAAGATGTCGACGCGGCCGAACTGATCCGTGACCTTCCGCACCGCCAACTCGATCTGATCCGGCTTGCCGATGTCTACCGTGAGCGAATCCGCCTGCCCGTCACGATTGCGAATTTCCTCCGCGACTTTGAATGCGCCTTCACCGTTGATGTCGGTGACGAGCACCCACGCGCCTTCCTCCGCGAGGCGCATGGCGATCGCCTCGCCGATGCCGGACGCGGCGCCGGTCACGATCGCGATGCGATCTTTGACTCGCTGTCTCATGCCGCCCCTAGTTCTTTGATTTCGTCTTCGGTGAGTTGCATACCCAGTCCCGCGCCTTTGGGAACGTGCACGTGTCCGTGATCGAACTCAATCGCGCCGCGTCTCGGCGCACGAGCGTAATACAGGGGCCCCAGAATATCGACCGGAAAGCGCGCAACCTGCACATTCGCGCACGCCGCCGCGAGCTGGCACATCGCCGCGGTTCCGAGGTGCCACTCGAGATTCGAACCGATGTGACATGCCACGCCCGCGGATTCGGCGCGCTTTGCGATCTCCATCGACTTCAAGATTCCGCCGTTTTTCCCGGGATAAATACTGATGCAGTCCGCGGCCTTTTTCGCGAGCACTTCGTCCGCCTGCCACAGGTCGAACACCGCCTCGTCCGCCATGATCGGCAATGGCGAATTCGCCCGCACTTTGGCGAGGCCATCGATGTTCCAGCGCGGAACCGGTTGCTCGACATACTCGAGATTGAACGGCAGATAGCGCGGAATCTCGCGAATCGCCTCCGCGACCGTCCATCCGCCGTTCGTGTCGATGTTGAGGCGAATGTTCGGCCCGACGGCTTCGCGCACGAGCTTCACGCGGAGCAGATCCTTTTCCGGATCCGGTCCAACCTTGAACTTCAGCGCCGTAAATCCTTGCGCGACTTTCTCGATCGCGATCTGCCGCGCGTTCTCGGGCTCGCGAAGACCGATGCTGAACTTGATCGGAATCCGCAGCGGATTCTTCGCGCCGCCCAGATACTCATACACCGGTTGCTTCTTTGCCTGAGCGGCAATGTCGAGCAATGCCATTTCGACGGCGGCCTTGCTGAACCAGTTGTCGAGCATCGTCGCGTCGATGTCGCGCATCAGCCCGGTCACGTCTTCGGGATCGCGGCCGATGAGCACAGGCTTCATGTAATCGCTGAGCGCCGCGAACGATCCGCCCTGCGTTTCGCCGCTCCAATTCGGAACGACGGTCGCCTCGCCCCACCCTTGCAGGCCGTTGTCCGTTACAATCTGCACGATCACGTAACGCGATTCGGCATGTTTGCCGGCCGACGAAACGATCACGAACTCGGGCTTGATCTGAAGGTGAATGCAGTGAATTCGAACGTCTGTGATTCTCATAGTACTTCCACGACAGCAAACAGATAGTCTGACATTGTCATCCTGAGCGAAGCGAAGGATCTCGGATCGAACATCGCGCCGGGGACCGGGATCCTTCGCTTCGCTCAGGATGACAAACACGCGAGGGTCTCATGCGGCAACTGCAGCACTTGTTGGTCTTCGCCGCCATCGCGTTGACGAGCAACATCCTGGCGGCCGATAAGCCAACAGAAATCGCGACGTGGCTCGAGACGTCGCTGCATCGCGTCTTTCCCGCGAGCGCGCCGGGCGAAAAGTCGCTCAGCCTGCTCGCGGCGCGCAATGGAAGGATCGCGTTTCAGGCGTGTGTTCGCAATGGCCGGACGCATCCTTTGGCTGTTGAATGCTCGATCGCCGACGTGGACGATCTCAAACCGCGGGTGCGGTTTGTCGGGCTCGTGCCCATGCCGCATCTCACGGCAAACACCGACGCAAAGGAACTCGACGGCGCGGGCATGCTGCCCGGCCTTGTTCCCGATCCGCTGCTTCCCGTGACCAAAGCGACCATCGGGATGAACGAAAGCCGCTCGTTCTGGATCACGCTGAACATCCCGGCTGATGCCAAACCGCGCACGCGTGAATTGAAAATCAAGCTGACCTTCGACGGCGGGAAGTCGAGCGAAGACCTGCAGGTGAAACTCGAGATCAGCCCGTTCGTCATCCAGCCACGCCACGATTTTCACGTCATCCACTGGTGGCGCGGCGAAGCGACGTGGGATTACTATCACACCGGCATGTTCGACGATCGTTGGTACGAGCTGACGAAAGCACAGCTGCAGGACATGCTCGATCACGGCTCGGACGTGGTCTACGTCCCGATCTTCTTCAACCGCCGCGAAACATTTCAGCGGCCGTGCCAGTTGCTCATCGTGAATGAACCGGAGATCGGGCAATATCAGTTCGACTGGTCCGAAGTGAAGAAGTTCGTCGCGATGTGCAAGCAGATCGGGTTCACGCGCTTCGAGTGGTCGCACTTGTGGATTTATTGGGGCGTGGAAAATCCGATCCGCGTCTATAAGAAGGTCGACGGGAAATACGTGATGCTCTGGTCGCCGGAGGAAAAGGCGACGGGACCGATCTACGTGAATTTCCTGAGACAGTTCCTGCCGGAGTTTAAAAAGTTTCTCGACGACGAAGGAATCACCGACGCATCGTACTTTCATTTGTCCGACGAACCGGGTAGCGGACAGCACATTGAAAACTACAAGCGCGCCCGCGCAATCCTGCGCGATCTCGCGCCATGGATGAAGGTGATGGATGCGCTGAGCGACATCAATTACGGCCGGCAGAGACTAACCGACATCCCCATTCCGATGGTCAGCTCGGCAAAGGCGTATGTGGACGAAAAAATCCCGCACTGGGTTTACTACTGCTGCTCGCCGAAGGGGCCGTGGCTGAACCGGTTCATGGACACTCCGCTGCCGAAGATTCGTATGGCGGGGATTCTCTTCTATCGCTTCCGCGCCGAAGGGTTTCTGCACTGGGGCTTCAACTACTGGCACAAGATGGAGAAGGAAGAGATCGGCGATCCGTGGCACGACGCATCGAACGGCGATTGGCCCGGAATCCCTTACGGCGATCCGTTTATGATTTATCCGGGACCAGACGGCCCGATCGATTCGCTCCGCTGGGAAGTGTTTTCAGATGCGCTACAAGACTACGCGATCCTACAGACCGCTGGCATCAAACCTGACGACGCGATGCTCGCCGCATGCAAAACTTACGCGGACTTTCCGAAGAGCGAAGAGTGGCTCCGCATGACGCTCGCAAAGATTCTCCGTAAGCGGTAGACGCGTCTTGTCATTCTGAGCGAAGCGAAGAATCTCGGAATCAGACGCAACTCACCCTATCGAGATCCTTCGCTTCGCTCAGGATGACATCGTCGCTGAAAGAAAATATGACTCATCAATCAGAATCCGATCACTTCGCCTGGATTCGCGAGCATCTTTATGTTCCGGTGCTTTGCGATGTGCTCGACAGCCTCGGCTATCGCGAACAGGCGATGCATCAGCGGCTGCGTCCGCTCGATGGTGAAAACTGTACGATCGTCGGCCGAGCAAGGACGATTCAGTGGATCGCGACGAATGAGATCGACGAGAAAGATCCGTACGGCCTTGAGATCGACGCGGTCGATTCGCTGAAGGCGGGTGATGTCATCGTGCATTCGACCGACGCGACCGGCACGATCGCGCCGTGGGGTGAACTCATGAGCACGATTTGCCATCACAAGCGCGTCGCGGGCTGCATCTGCGATGCGCTCGTGCGCGACTGCAGGAAGATCATGGCGATGGGTTTCCCCGTTTTTTACGCCGGCATTCGCCCGCTCGACAGCAAGGGCCGCGCGCGTGTGACCGCGTACGACGTGCCCATCGAATGCGGCGGTGTGACCGTCACCCCGGGTAAATTGATCGTGGCCGACTTCGACGGCATCGTCGTCGTCCCGCGCGAAGTCGAAGAGAAGGCCATCGAGCTCGCAAGCGCGAAGGTCAGCGCCGAAAACTCCACTCGCCGCGAGTTGCTCAAAGGGCGTTCGCTCCGCGATGTGTTCAACGAGTTCAAGGTCTTGTGACGTCTTGCAGGGTGCGCTTCAGCGCAGCGGTTATTTGTTTAAACAGGCGAAATAACCGGTGCGCTGAAGCGCACCCTACGAGCGGAGGAAACGCGCAAGTACGTTCCTCGTGATCGTCGAGACGTGCTCATCGACGACAATCGACGACGGCCAGTTGATCGACCCGACCGAAAAAACCGACCCGCCGCTTGCCGTTTCAAAAAAAACGATCTCCGCCCCGCCGTCGTTCGGATTCATGCCGCGCGCGAGGAGTTGCGCATCCGAAGGTGACGAGGATGTTCGTTTATCCGTCTCATGCCCGCTCGCCCCGCCGGGGCAGCGCTCGTGCAGGCTGGCGGCGCCGAAGAGGTCGCCGTTCTTGAGGCCCGTCTCGCGAAAGATCCAGTGATTCGCATCGATCACGCGATACGGCGCGCCTGTCGTTGCACCCGCTTCGGTGAAAACAACGCCGAGCAATTTGGCGGGCGATTCGACGGTGCGATGAAAACGGCAATCGTACACTTCGCCGCTCGCTTCGTTCCGCATCGGCACGCCGGCGGGCGTACTCAGCCACGTGCGGCAACGCATGGTCTTCTCGTCGGGCAGCTCGACTTCGCAATCGATCCCGTTTCCGCCGAGATAAAGGAGTTTTCCGCCGCGATCGTGCACCCAAGTCTTCACGCGGACGTACGCGTCGCGCGACCAATACTCCGGATGCGTGCTGAGGATCAGCGCATCGTACGCATCGAGATCGCACTCGCCGGCGTGCAGTTGATAGTCCGCGTAGAGGTCGTACTCGAATCCCTCGCGCTCCAGCCATCCGAGCAGGCGCCACTCCGTCTCCGCCAGGTGACACGCCTGCCGCCCGCGGATCGGATCGGTCAGCTGCACTTCTTTCGGAATATGGTTGAACGGCTCCGGCCGGTCGAACGACAACGGCGCGTATTGGTCATCCGGCGCATGCCACACGGTGATCTCGCGATTTTGATAACGAGACAAATCCTGACGAGCATTCACCGTCGGCTCCGGCGGGAGCGAGGTCGAGTTGATGTAGTTGCTTCGCCCACCAAAATTGTTGTACGCGTTCCACGTGTTCGTCGAAGCGATGACTGCAACCTTCGCTTGCGGTTTCGCAGGTACAACCACCCACGGGAAACTGAGAAACTTTCCCGATGTTGTCTCAACATGAAAATAATAGAGACCTGAGCGCTCGGGCGCCGTCACGCGAAACGCATTCGGGTTATATCCCTCCCGGTTCCAGCCGACTCCGACCCGTGTGAAATCCCCATCCGGCAGGATCTGCTGATTCGCCCGCGGGCCGTGCTCGTCGAACCAGCCGATCGGTCGCACGAGCTCTTTCGTCTTCCCGTAACGCCACAGAGAAAGGTGATAGGACTCGTTCGGCGAGTGCACGCGAAATTCGCTCGCCCCGCCCGAGCGGACCCACTTCGGCCAGGCGTATCCGTAAAGATTGTCCGACAGTAATCGAAACTGATACGGTTGCTCTGGATCGATCCTCGCCACGACGCGCTTCGATCCAAACCCGTCTTTGGCGAGAGTGACCTGATATTCCCCCGCCGGCAGATCCGCATACACGGCGCCACGTGGCGAGGAGGTCGCGATCGCGACGCATTTCCCATCGCGCACAAACTCGATGGCAACATCGCACAAGGCCGAGTAACTTTCATCGCTCACGAACGCGACCGGGCGGCTGGGTTCCATGCGCGCCAAGTGTAACGCACAACGCCGGCGAGCGAATGACGGAGTAACCAACCTGATGAATCGACGCGAATTCTTAGCACTGATGTCGTCGGCTGCACTCGCCGCCGCGATGGGTTGCCGCTCGCAGCAACATCCGCCGCGCGATGCGCTGATCACGCCGAAACCCGGTGGGCGCAAAATCCTTATCGCGCACCGCGGCGCGAGCGCCTACGCGCCTGAGAACACGCTCCCCGCGTACGACCTCGCGATCAAACAGGGGGCGGATTACGTGGAGCAGGATCTGCAGATCTCCAAGGACGGCGTGCTGATGTGCGGCCACGATGTGGAACTCACGCGCGTCTCCAACATCGCAGACGTCTTTCCCGATCGCTTCACGGAGGCGAAGGTCAAAGGCAAAACCGTTCGCAAATGGTGGATCTACAACTTCACCGTCGCCGAGCTGAAACAGCTCGACTTCGGCTCGCACCTCGATCCGAAATTCAAAGGCACGCAGATTCCGACGTGGCAGGAAGCGATCGATTTGATTCGTGGAAGAGCCGGCCTCTTTCCCGAGACCAAAGGCCCAGAGCTTTATGGCAAACTCGGCTTCAACATGGAACAGATGGTCGTCGATGTGCTCAACCGAAATGGGCTGAACGATAAATCCAATCACGCGACGCCGGTGTTCATCCAATCCTTCAGCCGTCCGAGTCTGGAGCGCGTGAACGCGCTGATCGGTTCGCGCTGGCCGAAGCTGCAGCTGGCGCTGGTGGGAAAACCGTTCACCGACGAAATGATGGACGAGACAAAACAATACGCCACCGCGATCGGCCCCGCGAAGAACGACGTGACCGCAGCGCTTGTGCAGAAGGC
The DNA here is from genome assembly GCA_025924315.1 of Phycisphaerae bacterium. Classification (GTDB taxonomy): domain Bacteria; phylum Planctomycetota; class Phycisphaerae; order Tepidisphaerales; family Tepidisphaeraceae; genus JAICIO01. The sequence goes on along the minus strand of JAICIO010000091.1, from coordinate 2,461 downwards.
GCACGCGAAGGGTTTGTCGGTCGTGACGTGGACGTTCTCGTCGAGGGAGCCGAGCCAGTACGGCTCCGTTGCGAACGAGATGCGGCATTATCTGTACGACCTGGGAGCAGATGCGCTCTTCACGAACAACCCGGATCAATTTCCGCGAGAAGCAAACTCTTGAACCGTCCGGGCGATCGCGTAGGGTCCGCTTCAGCGGACCGGCTACTCCGTTCGAAAAGCGAATAACCGGTCCGCTGAAGCGGACCCTACAAAACAGGGTCGACGACGCGGTCCACCACTTAATGCATTTCCGCCGCGACGGTGCCGATCGCGGGGCGGTAGTAGTGGAAGTGAACGTTCGGATGCTCCGCGAGGAGGCTCATCGGCACGGCGCTATCTGGCAAACGTTTGCTGATCATCAGCGCGGTGAGGCGCATGCCGAACGGATTGTCGTGCATCCCCGCGTGCCAGATGCTGACTTGCTTCGCCTTCCACGTTTCCACCGGACCCACCGAGCACGCCTGCGTCGGCACGCCCGCGACGTATCCCCCGCCGCTCGTGCGCGCGTTTTGAATCACCGTCATCGGATGCAGATCGACCACGCGCGTCTTGAGTTTGCGGTACTCGCTCGGCGGCGGCGGGTTGTCCTTGTAAGCGCCCTCGCGCCGCGGCGGATCGTTGAAGGCCCAGTGCTTCACTTCGCCCTGCCCGCCTTGCATGATCAGGCACTGCACGTCGTCGTACGCGTTGCTGTATGCCTCGAGATCGCCCGTCGGGAAATGAATGTTCTGCGTCGGCATGGCGAAGCGCTTGTCGATGCGGTTGAAACACATCTCCATGTCCGCCTTTGCGAACGACAGCGGATGATCCATCGAAACCGGCTTGCCCTTCTCAACCCATTCATCCATCCCCCAGAAGTGCGCGTCGAGCTTCTTCAAATCGAGTTCAAGCGCGTTGACGAGCCGCGCGACGAGCGGCAACTGCTCGGTCGGACCGATCGGCCCACAGATGCCACAAGGTTTCGCGGGCGTGCTCTGCTTCCAGCAGGTGATGTATTCGAGCGCTTCGGCAAGATAAAAATCTTCCAGCGTTTCGTAGAAATGAACCGCAAACCCCGGCCGCGAAAGCTGCAGCAGATCGTGCTCCGAGAGTCTCGCCGCGTCCTCCAGAATCTGCGAATCAACCGTCGTGTAATCCCACCATTCCGGAGCGACTTTGCTGATTGGTCGGGGCATATTGAGTTTTGGGAAATGAGTGTGAAGCGAAAAACGATCAAAGCCGAAGGAGGGATTTGAACCCTCAACCCCCGCTTTACGAAAGCGGTGCTCTGCCATTGAGCTACTTCGGCGACAAAAACATCTGGCTATTCAGTTTATGCGCGATCAACCGCAAACCATCATTAACGAAGGCGCGAAAATGGTAGCCGAGAAGAGCAAAGAGTTCAATCCGATCGAAGATGCGCAGCGCGATTGCGACGTGGCACCGACCGTCGCTCCGGCGCAGAAGTTGATGCTGGAGGACCTGGCGGATCGTCTGGCAGCCCACAGTTCGTCGCGCCGCGGATCAACGTCCGCCGCTTTTCGCCGGGGTATAATCGGAAATTGTCGCGACTGGCTATCGGGAGGGGCTCACGCGACCGGCGCTCGCATTCTGGATGCGTTCGAGACGAATGAACCGAGGAGACAACTCCATGAAAGCAATCGTCGTCACGGATCAGGCGGCGGGAACCGCCGGGATGAAGCTGACCGACCGGCCCGAGCCCGCGGCCGCGATCAACGACGTGATCGTTCAGATTCATGCGTCGGGATTCGTACCGACTGAACTGGAGTGGCCCTCGACCTGGACCGATCGCCTGGGTCAGGATCGAACACCGTCGATCCCCGGTCACGAGCTGGCGGGAGTGGTCACCGCCCTTGGCTACGGTACGACGGGACTGTCCGTAGGACAGCGCGTGTTCGGCCTCGCCGACTGGTATCGCGATGGCAGCCTGGCCGAGTATTTGGCGATCGAGGCGCGCAACCTCGCGCCGCTGCCGGACGACGTTGACTTCACGGTGGGCGCGAGCTTGCCCATCTCCGGCCTCACTGCGTGGCAGGGACTTTTCGAGCACGGCCGCCTTCGGACGGGACAGAGCGTCCTCGCGCACGGCGCCGCCGGCGCCGTCGGGTCGACGGTGACGCAACTCGCGCGTGAGGCCGGCGCCCACGTGATCGGCACGGGACGGGCCGCCGACCGTCAGAAGGCGCTCGACTTCGGCGCGCAGGAATTTGTCGATCTCGCCAGCGACAGGCTGGAAGACGTCGGCAAAGTTGATCTGGTGCTCGACGTTATTGGTGGCGACATCCAGAAGCGGTCCGCGGGCCTGATTCGAGCCGGAGGAACATTGGTGAGTGTCGTCGGGCCGGCTGTGGCGCGGCCCTCGGACGGCCTTGCGATCGACTTCGTTGTCGAGTCCGATCGTGCCCAACTAACTGAGATC
>JAICIO010000090.1 GCA_025924315.1 Phycisphaerae bacterium | reverse complement strand
ATTTTTCGCGGGGGTGGCATGCCCCGGGGGTCCCTGGGGGGGCCAACCACCCCGGGTCGGTCCGCCCCGCCGCTAACTGGACTGCCACATGCATGGTCCCTCAATCGCCATCGGTCGCATTCCGGCGACCTTTGTCATCCGCCTCCGGCATCGGCGTGTACAAGCCTTCGGTCGATGTCACGACCGCCCCTTCCATCGCGGGGACTTCGGCCCTCATGATTCCCTTCCCCAATAACCGCCTCGCGAAAAACTCCGCCTGATCTTCTTCACCATGCACGACGAACGCGCTCGTCTGCGGCGAGAGTGCGGGAGCGAGAAATTTCAGCAGCTCGTCCCCATCCCCGTGCGCGCTGAGGCCGTGAATCGTCTTCACCTGGCACCGGACGTTGTACCAGCGATCGAAAATCTTCACGCGCGGTTCGCCGTCCTGCAGGCGACGGCCCAGCGTCGCGGGCGGAATCCATCCGCAGAAAACGACGACGTCGTTCGGGTTCTCCACGCTCTGCTTGAGGTGATGCAGGATTCGGCCAAACTCGCACGTGGGGCTCGACGCGATGATCACGCAAGGCCCGCGGTCGCGATTAATCTCGCGGCTTTGTTGCGTGCTGGATGCGAACGTCACGCGCGACAGGCCGAACAGATCCTGCTTCCCCAGCATCGCGCGCGTTTGTTCGTCGTAGTTTTCCGGGTAGTTGATGTGAACCTGGCTGACTTCAACGCCCATCGGGCTGTCAACGTAGATCGGGATCGGCGGGATTTTGTTCTCGTGGATGAACTTCTGGAAATACCAGAGCATCGTCTGCGTGCGCCCCACCGCGAACGCGGGGACGAGCAGTCGGCTCTTGCGGTCAATGCAGCCCTTCACGAGGTCGAGCAGTTGGGGCTCGACGTCTGCAATGGGGCCGTGCTGCTTGTTGCCGTACGTGCTCTCGGTGATGACAAAATCAGCGGGCCCCGGCGGCGGTTGTGGGTCGCGAATGATCGGCGAGTTGTAGCGTCCGATGTCGCCGGTGAAGAGCAGCGTTCTCTTCTGGCCCTTTTCGTTGAATTCAATTAGCACATAGGCGGAGCCGAGAATGTGGCCAGCGTCGAAGAACGTGAACGCGAAACCTTCCGCGCCGTTCTTCTGAATGACGGTGCGCTCGCCATATTTCACACGGCGAAGCAGTTTGAGCACGTCATGCACATCCGCGCGACGAAAGAGCGGCTCGACCTGCGGATCGCTCGGCGAACGCTGGCGCTGGTTGAGATACTGCGCGTCTTCTTCCTGAATTTCCCCCGCGTCTTCGAGGACGATCCGCGAAACCTCCGCGCTCGCAGGCGTCGTGTAGATCGGCCCGGCGTAGCCCGCCTTGCTCAGCACCGGAAGCTTTCCGCAGTGATCGAGATGGCCGTGCGAAAGAATCACGGCATCGAATGCCTGCGGATCGAGCGGCAGCCAATTGTTCAGTTCCCGAGCCTTATCGCGCTGCCCCTGATACATCCCACAGTCGAGGAGAACGCGCACGCCATTGATTTCGAGCAGATGACATGACCCAGTGACCGTCCGATCGGCGCCACAAAATTGGATTCGCATGGACGGCGAGGGTAATGCGGTGCGGGAAGCGGAGCAATTGAAGAAGAAATCTTTGCCACCGATGGGGCACCGATTTGCACCGATTTAAAAAGAGAGGATTGAGAATGGAGGATCGAACAAATCGCTTCGCTCGTCGACGCTTTCAAACTCTTTAATCGGTGTCTATCGGTGCCCCATCGGTGGCGAATCGTTTCGACACGGATTGAGATGAATAACCCCGACAGGGCTCGAACCTGTAACCTGCGGCTTAGAAGGCCGCTGCTCTTCCAATTGAGCTACGGGGTCTTATGAAATTGCCGCGATCACTCCGCGGTCATCTTATGCCAAAGGGCTGGCGCGGTAAAACGCGGGACTAACATCGCGGCGAACTTTGCGTACAATGTAGCGGGGCTAACTCAATGTGATCGGAGTGGGACACGTGCCGTCCAATATATCGAAGGCTCGCCTGCGGAAGGCGTTCGACGAGGGGCGTCGAAGCGCCAACAGCGAAGTTCAGAATCCGTATGACAATCCAAAGCTGCGGCAGTTGTGGGAACAAGGCCGGACGATGCAGCGCAATGGCGAACTCAAGACGCCGATCCCGCAGCTCGCGCACGGCGAAACGCGCGCCGAGCGCGTGAAGCACAACCCGCCGGGCTCGGCGGCGAGCGCTCGTCCGCCCGCACCGCGACGACCGGGTCCGCCTCGGCGTGGTGGCGGCGGCGGTGGTGGTGGATTTGGTCGTCGAGACGGAGGGGGTGGAGGCGGATTCGGGGGCGGTGGTGGTGGCGGCGGTAGTGGCGGCGGCGGTGGTTTCCGCGATCGACGGTATCCGCGCAGGTGACCGATCTTCTAGTTAGCGGCGGAGCGGAGCTCCGCGGGTTCTTACGCATCAGATGAATTAGCCCGCGGAGCTGCGCTCCGCCGCTAACTATTCCATCTCGTACGCTAGACGTTAAACAGGAAGTGCGTGATGTCGCCGTCCTTCATCACGTAGCTCTTGCCTTCCGCGCGCATCTTTCCGGCGGCCTTGATGGCCGGCTCGGTCTTGTATTGCTTGAGGTCCTCGAGTGTGTAAATCTCCGCGCGGATGAAGCCCTTTTCGAAATCGGTGTGGATCACGCCCGCCGCCTGTGGCGCGGTCGCGCCGACCGGAATCGTCCAGGCGCGGATCTCTTTCGGCCCGCTCGTGAAGTAGGACTGAAGACCGAGCAATCGATACGCCTCGCGCGCGAGCGTCGCGAGCGCCGGCTCCTTTAAGCCCATGCTCTCGAGCATCTCCTTGCGATCTTCGGGCCCCAGCTCCGCGAGTTCGGATTCGAGCTTTCCGCAGACGGGCACGACCGCCCCGTCTTCGGCCTTGGCGCGATCGCGGACGCGCTGCACGAGCGGACTTTCGCCGTGCAGATCGTCCTCCGCGACATTCGCCACATAGAGAACTTTCTTCGCGGTGATCAGGCCGAGACCTTTGACCAGCTTCAATTCGTCTGGCGAGAATTCAATTCCGCGGACGGGTTTGCCTTCGTTCAGCTGCGCTTTGCACTTCTTCAGAACTTCCGCTTTGGCGATCGCGTCCTTGTCGCCGCTGCGCGCGAGGCGCTCGGCCTTGTCGAGCGAGCTTGTGACCGTTTCGAGGTCCGCCAATGCCAACTCCGTATCGATCGTATCGATGTCGCGAATCGGATCGACGGTGCCCTCGACGTGCGTAATGTCCCCGCCTTCAAAACAGCGCACGACCTGCAGAATCGCATCGACTTCGCGGATGTGCGAGAGGAACTTATTGCCGAGCCCTTCACCGGTACTCGCCCCGCGAACAATTCCGGCGATGTCGACGATGCGCACCTGGGCGGGGATGATCTTTTCCGTTTTCTGATACTGATTGATCGTCGCCAGCCGCTCATCCGGCACATCCACGACGCCCACATTTGGCTCGATGGTCGCAAACGGATAATTCGCCGCCAGCGCCCCCGCCGCGGTCAGCGCGTTAAAAATCGTGCTTTTGCCGACGTTCGGCAGACCGACAATTCCGACTTCCAAGGCCATGATCCAAACTTTCGTTTTGTAACCGCAGATAAACGCAGATGAACGCAGATTTGAACGCGCTTTTATCTGCGTTCATCTGCGTGCATCTGCGGTTCCTCACAAATTCGAGCCCAACACTATACAATCATCACGGTAATTAGGCACGGGAGGCATTCGTGACGACTTCAGCTTCAGTGCGACCGCTCACATCCGATCAGCTCGCGGCTTACCGCCGCGATGGGTATTTGCTCGTGCCGGATCTCTATTCGGGCGACGAGATGCTCGAGTGGAAGGCACACATCAAGGACCTGCTGCTGAAGGAAAAATTTTCCGCCACGCACGGCGTGCGGGTGTGGATGAACGAACATCTCCCCGAATACTTCCGTCCGAAGATGGCCGACCCGAATGTCGCCGCGATCCTGCACCAGATCATCGGTCCCTTCGACGAAGCTCAGGGCAGGCCGCAGGTTGAGTTTTTGAGCGTGAAAACGGTGTTCAAGAACAGCACGACGACGTTCAGCTCGCCCTGGCACCAGGACCGGTTTTACTGGGGCGGAAGTGAGAAGGTTTCAATCTGGATTGCGCTGGACGATGCGACGCCGGAGAACGGTTGCCTCAAGTTCATTCCGGGGACACACAAAAAAGAACTGCCGAAGAAAGTCGTGCAGGTCGAAGAAGGATTCGACAACCGCATCGAAGATTCGGTGCTCGAAGGGATGAAGGTCGAAACGATTCCGGTGAAGCGCGGCGGAGCGGTTTTCTTCAGCGACCTCGCCGTCCACAGTTCGCATCCGAACTCGGCGGGCACGGACCGATGGTCGATGATCTCAACCTACCGCGATCGATCCGTGAAAGATGAATCGACGATCTGGAAGACGTCGATGCTCTTGTAGGGTCGGCTTCAGCGGACCGGTTACTTCCTCGATGCGCGACAATGAATAACCGGTCCGCTGAAGCGGCCCCTACAAAACTACGGTCGGCGTCGTCGCTTCATCACGATTGATGTAAAGCAAGCCAGCGCGAGCGAGACCGCGGGTTCGGGCACCGGGCTCATTCCAACTATCTGATAGTCGCTAATGATCGGCAGATGGTCGGTCGTGTTGTCGAGGGCGGTAAGAATGCTGCTGCTCAGTTGGGGACCGGTGTTCGTTGAATCGCTCACGTCGCCGTGAAGCGTGTTCGTCGACTTGAGCGTGTTCGTGCTGTCGTAGTAATCGCTGCCGAGCGCGATCTGGCTGTCGGGAACGATGTGCATGCCGGGCTGCGAACTCGTCGACAGCATCGCGTCGCTGATCAGCTGCATGTCAAATCGCGCCGTCAAATCTGTGGCCGACTCGGTGTACAGCTTCACATTCGCGGCGGTGCTGCTGTTCGCCTGAAAACTCGTGGCGAGCGGATCGTTCGCTCGACCACTCCCGGCGGAGCCTTCGTTCGTGAGCGCGCCGCTCGTGGTGTTGGCAGAGAAGAGCGACGCGCCCGGCGCGGCCGTTAGATTCTTGTAGGATTGCTCGGCGCTGCCGCTGGTCGTCGTGCTGTCCGTGCTGCCGGCCATGTTGAAATCGCCGCTGTAAATGATGTGCGAATTCGTCGCGAGCGAATCCGCGTCTTGTCGAACAAGCAGCATTTCATTTGTCCGCCGAGCTGCCTCGGTCACGCCGTGATCCGCCTTGGCGTGCTCGACGTAAAGATAAAACGACGCCGCCGTTCCATACGCCAGCGGTTGCAGCTGATACCGCACCGGCACGCGCGCTTCGCCGTCGCTGTTGGGGGCGCCGATGCCGGCCACGCTCGTCACACTCACGGTTTTGGTGTTGTAGATCAATCCGCTCGGTCCGTTTCCGGTCGTCGTGCTGTTGCTGAAGACGTGCGGATCGTACGCATACGTGTTCGCGCCGTAGATCGCATTGAGGTCGCTCACGACCGCATCGAGCGTGATCGAGTACCCCTTAGAATTCTTCGTGCCGGAAAGCTCGGTGAGCGCGAGTACATCGATCGGCTGCGCATTCTTACTGCCGGTCGCACCGAGTTGCTGATTTCCGATCGCCTGCAAAACGGTGGAAAGATAATTCGCCGGCGGAATGCCCGCGGTTGAATCGAACTGATTCACGCCGGTATCGGCGTCGAGGTTGTACTCGACGACGCGAAGCGTTCCCTGCGCCGCCAGCGCCGGGGGCGCAAGCAATGCAAGCGCAAGGATTCCACTGCTGCAGATCGACCGAATCGAGATCATGAACGGAAACTCCGCGCCCCTTGGACCTTCGCGCGCGACGGCAGATGCCGTCGGCGGGCGAGTCTTTTATCAGAAACTCGTGATGAAGTCGTGATGATTTTCTGGAGTTCCCAATTTTTCGCCAAAACTTTTGCCCAGGATTGAAGTTACGTGACGGGACTCACGGAGGTGCGGCAGTGGTAGGCGCGATGCGGTGCCGTGTTAAAATACGGCGGCTTTCAGACTTTGGGGAACGCGGCTGTTGGGGTGAACGATGATCGAGACCCGGTGCGTCTGCGGCGCGGATTTCAAGTCCGCTGAGTCCCAGATCAACTTCGCGCAGCGCTGCCGCAATTGCGGCCAGCTGCTGATGCCGGTTTGCGCCGAGCAACTCGCCGAAGGCGCCGGCTCCGCGGACTTTGATGCGTTGCTCATCGTCACCGCCGGCCCGAAGCATGTCGGCGAAGTCTTCTTCCTCGGCGGGGTTCCCAACATCGAATTCGGCAAGCTCGCAGGCAAGCACATCCTGCTGGAGAGCTCGCAGGTCTCACGGAATCACGGCTTTTTCCAGCGCATCGATTTCGGGCCATCCAACTGGCAACTCGAGGATAACAAGAGCACCAACGGCATTTTCGTCAATGGCCATCGGATTACATCGCATCCACTGATCGACGGCGATCGCATCACGATCGGCGACTACGAGCTGATCTATCGCTCGATGTTCAACGCGCTGATCGCCGCGGTTCCTCCCCCGCCGCCGCTTGCGCGCGTCGCGCAGGGCGTGGCGGTGCCAGCGACTGGCGGGCCGATCTGCCCGAGCTGCGAAAAGTCTCTCGCGCCCAGCGCCAAGATCTGCGTCGCCTGCGGAATCCATCTGCACAGCGGACGCCCGCTCTTCACCACCGGCAACATCGATCAGGAAGAAATCGAAGAGAAAGCGCGTTCCGTCCTGCAATGGGTGAGTTTTCTCTTTCGCTTCAATCCGATCCCAATTCCGATCGCGTCCGAAGCGCTCAGCGAGCGCAAGCCGTGGGCGATCTGGGCTATCGCGGCGCTCACAACGTTCGTCAGCATCGTTTTCTTCATCGCGCAGTCGTCCACCAACGGCGAGGCCGGACGCGATCTGATGCTCTGGCCCATCGGTGCGCCGTCGACCGAAACGCTGAAAGACAGCGACATCGAGCGCATGGTGGCGATGATGGGCCGCCGAGCGGTCCACGCGTTCGAAGCGTCGAAGCGCGATCTCAAGAGCGAAGTTCCGCCCGACAAGCTCGCGAAGGCGGCGTTTGAAGATGCGTTCGGCGATCTGCCGGACTTCGGGCAGTTTCACTGGTATCAGCTCATCACGCACATGTTCCTGCATAATCCGGCGGGGCCGCTCGCGCTGATTTCGCATCTCGGCGGAAACCTACTGTTTCTGCTCGTGTTTGGAACGCGCGTGAATTCGCTCATCGGCAACGCGGCGACGGTGATTCTCTATCTTCTGCTCGGCGTCGTCGCCGGCCTGAGTCAGATGGCGATGACTCCAAGCGGCGGATTTCCTGTGCCGTCGCTGGGCGCATCGGGCGCGATCATGGGCATGGCTGGCATGTACCTCATCTTCTTCCCAATCCATCGCGTGTACTGCGCGTGCTGGATCCGGTGGTGGGTGTGGGGAAGCATTTCGCTGAGCCTGAAGGTCTTCGCGCTCCGGGGATTCTGGATCCTGCTGCTATATTTCGCATTTGACCTGTCGATTGGCCTGCTGACGCGCAACAGCTTCGGTGGCGGAACGGCGCACTGGGCACACATCGGCGGATTCGTGGTCGGCGCGAGCGTCGCGATCGTGCTCTTGCTCACGCGGCAGTTCAACACCCGCGGCGGAGATATTATGTCGGTCCTCCTCGGCAAACACGCCTGGCCGTTGCTCGGAAAGCCGAGCAAGTGGATCGCCCAGCCGCCGCCGGTGCCGACCGTGCGCGCGGTGAGCATGACCTACCAGGGATGAAATGGCCGAGGGCCAAATCCCATTGACCAATCACTGACCAAGCTCCAATGACCAGTTGAGAATCGCGCTCTCTGTCATTCTGAGCGCAGCGAAGAATCTCGATACGAGGCGCGTCTTCCGATCCCGAGATCCTTCGCTTCGTGTCCGTTGCACCCACATGGGTGACACTTGATGAAGGGACATAGGTGACACTTTTTTCGGGCATGGGATGCTCCGCAGGGCCGTAGGCCCGGAGGAGCATCCCATGCCCTGGAAGGTCGCACCCGTGTCCGAACTTCGCATCGCGCTCATTCACTACGTTCGAACTCAACACCACACCGTCGCCGACGCCGCTCGCGAGTTTGGCGTCAGTCGCAAGACCGCTCACAAGTGGCTGACGGTTTACGATGATCAGCCCCAGCAGCCACTTCTCGATCGCTCGCGCCGGCCGATCCATTCGCCGGCAAAAACCGACGACACGCTTGAGCAACTCGTCGTCGACATCCGCCAGCGCTTCAACTGGGGACCACGCAAGATCCACGCGTATCTTCAGTCACCCCAGCACACGCTGCCTTCCATCCGCACCATCGCAAGCATTCTCAAACGCAGCGGCTGCATCGATCCGCCACCCGCGCCGCCACCTGATCTGCAGCGCTTTGAGCGACCCGTGCCCAACGATCTCTGGCAGATCGATCACAAAGGACCGATCGAAGTCGAGCGGCAAAAGCTCGTGCCGCTCAGCATCCTCGACGATCACTCCCGCTACTGCCTTGCCTTCGAGCCGCTGGTCGATCGCACCATGGCGCGGGCCTGGAACGTGCTCTGGAACGTCTTTGGCGACGTCGGGCTGCCCGGCTCCATCCTCACCGACAATGCCTTCAACACCATGGGCATCGATCGGCCGGTCGGACTCAGCTGGTTCGACGCGCGCCTGATCCGCCTGGGCATCCGGCCCATTCACGGACGGCCGTATCACCCGCAAACGCAGGGCAAGGTCGAGCGCATGCACGGCTCAGTCGATCGCGAACTGCTCTACTTCAACGCCCGACGCGACTCGACCTCGCACTTCATCGCCGATGCTCACGCCTGGCGAACCACTTACAACAATCTCCGACCCCACGAAGCATTGGGCGATCATCCACCCGTCACCCGCTGGCGACCGAGCAACCGCAAACGACCGGATCAACTTCCCGAGCCAAACTATCCCAGCGGTTCACTCACTCGCAAGGTCTGCCAGGAAGGCATCGTCCGCTACAGCGGCTACCGCTTCCTCGTCGGCCGCGGAATCTCATCGCAATTCGTCCGCATCGAAGACCACGCAAAGGAACTGAAGATCTTCTATTGCCATCACGAGCTCCGCTCCCTCTCGACCGATCAACTGCTCAAAGATAAAGTGATCTAAAGTGTTACCCATGTCTCTTCAACAACTGTTACCTATGTCTCTTCATTGAACAGCTTCGCTCAGGATGACAAGCCAACCCTTCCCGGGCATTGGGCATTGAGGCATTGACTGGTCATCGGCCTTTCGTCATTGGTCATTTCCATCGCCTACAATGCATCCTTTGGAAGGAGCATTTCAATGGCGAACAAATTACCTCGACGAAAACTCGGCGGGCTCGAAGTTTCGGCGATCGGCCTCGGCTGCATGGGCATGAGCGAGTTTTATGGCGCTCGTGATGACAACGAGTCCATCAAGACGATTGATCATGCGATCGACATCGGCATGAACTTTCTCGACACGGCCGATATGTACGGCGTCGGACACAACGAACAACTTGTCGGCCGCGCGATCAAACACCGGCGCGACAAGGTCATCCTGGCGACGAAGTTCGGAAATGTGCGCGGATCGAAGGGCGAATTCCTCGGCGTGAACGGCTCGGCGGATTATGTCCGCGAAGCGTGCGATGCGAGTCTCAAGCGCCTCGGAATCGACGTGATCGATCTGTACTACCAGCACCGCGTCGATCCAAAAACGCCGATCGAAGAGACGATTGGAGCGATGGCGGAGCTCGTGAAACAAGGAAAGGTGCGGCATCTCGGCATGTCGGAGGCCGCGCCGGATACGATTCGTCGCGCCGCCAAGATTCACAAGATCGCGGCGCTGCAGACGGAGTTTTCGCTGTGGAGTCGCGAGCCGGGTGAAGATTCGCTGCCGGTGTGTCGTGAGTTGGGGATCGGCTTCGTCGCGTACAGCCCGCTGGGGCGCGGGTTTCTCTCCGGGCAATACAAGACGCCGGATGATTTCGAGCAAGACGACTGGCGGCGACACAATCCGCGGTTTCAGGGCGATAACTTTTACAAGAACCTCGAGCTCGTGCGCGCGATTGAATCAATGGCGAAGGAAAAAGGTTGCACCGCGTCGCAGCTCGCGCTGGCGTGGGTGCTGGCGCAGGGCGGCGACATCGTTCCGATCCCGGGCACGAAGCGGATCAAATACGTCGATGAAAATGGCGGCGCGGTGAACGTGAAGCTGACGCCGGATGATCTCAAGAAGATCGACCAGATCCTCCCGCCGGGTAAAGCCGCTGGGGGACGTTATCCGGAAGCGGGAATGAAAACGGTTCAGCTGTAGATGCGAGGTCTCGAACAGCACAAAGAGCACGAAGCGGAACAAATGCTTCGTGCTCCTGTGTGTCGCGCGTCGCGAATCGAAACACTTTTACCAAATCACCCACTGACCGGTCACCAAATTGCCAGCGCCCCACCGCGGTTGAACTTCATTGGGATCGGGCGCGGGATTGACAAAGGCGGGGCCGGCGCCGTTGGGCCCGAGGTACTCGCTGCCGAACGGTCCATTCCCCTTGTGGCCCCACGAGCTAAGCTTCGGGCGCTTGGATTCCGCGTGACCGTCGGCCATGAGCTCATTCATCCAACCCGACAAGGCGCTCGGCCCCTTGCCGTGCGTCATAAATACGCCGAAGTTGTTGGTGTCGGCGCTGTGCAGATAGCGGATCGAGTCGCACATGATGCAGATCTCGCTCATGCGTTTATCACCGAGCTTGCGAACGTAGTCGTCGGAATTGTCGCCGTTCTTGTTCACGTCCCAGAAGCGCCAATCGAGCGTGTCTTTCGCGTTTTGTCCGCCGACCGATCCACTGGCGCCGCTGGCGGGAACAGGCTGCCGCCAGTGGAACTGCGGATAGTACGGATTCACATCGCCGAGGTATTGGTAAAGGATTCGACCGGATGCGCCGGCGAAATCCTCGGGGCGTCTGGACGTGCTGGAGCCCGGGCGCTCCTTTTCGTAAATCGTGTTCGACGGGCAATAAAAGATTACGATATTTCCCGGGTCCCATTCGGGGTTGCTGCCGCCGCCGGGGAGGCGCAGATCCTCACCTTTTGGATTGACCAGGCGATTGAGCGCCGAGCGCGTGTACGAAAACGTGATGAGATGCGAGGTGGTGTCGGGCGTGCCTGGAGGGTCGTTGAACGCGCCGATGTATCCACCATCGGGAAGTTTGTCGGGACTCTGGTTTTCCATGGTTGGGAAATAGCCGTGGTTCTGGTTGGCATAGAGATACAGCACCTGGCCACACTGTCGCAACTGCGCGAGGCACTGCACGCTCTTCGCCTGCTCGCGCGCCTTGCTGAGCGTCGGCAGGAGCATCGAGATCAGCACGGCGATAATGGCGATGACGACGAGCAATTCGACGAGCGTGAATGCGCGCCGCCGTGAAGACTTGTGGAAGGGTCTCATGACGGTCTCCGATCAGATTAGATGATGTCGGACGTGATCCATTATATGGCTGCCCATATACTTCGTATGGTTCCCCATATAAATCAGTATCGGCGGGAAGGCAACGGCGTTTAGATGGGTGCCCAACGTTTTTTATCGTTCAGGATCGCGCGGAATGACTTATCCACCGGCGCCGCAATAAGTTGGGGGCGGGTAGAAATTTACAATTTTCCTGCGGATTCCCCCGGCGGCGCATCGGTGTCGCGCTCGACCTGCCCTTTTTGCTGCAACGCGCGCGTCAGCAGCCAGCAAAAAACCGCCCAGACCAGCCCTGCCGTCCAACCGGCGAGCACATCGGTGGGATAGTGCACCCCCATGTAGACTCGACTTATGCCGACCAGAAATGTCAGCAGCATCGCGACCGAGAGAAAATAAAACTTTTCCCGGCGACTGGGCACAAGCCGCGTGAGCATGCTGCCGAGGGTCAGATACACGACCGCCGAGAGCATCGAATGCCCGCTCGGGAAGCTCGAGGTGTAGACGTAGGAGAAATGCGACACATCCGGGCGCGGGCGATCGACGAAGTGTTTGAGCATGCTGCTCAGGATCAATCCGCCGAACGTCGCGACGAGCATCAGCACCATCGCGCGGTATTTTCCACTGATCAGTAAAAACCCGGCGACGGCGAAAGTCACCAGGGTAAGCACCGCCACGCCGCCGAGCGCTGTCAGATCGCGCCCCACCTCGCGAAGCCAGGCCGGGCCGATCGGCAACGTCGCCGGCGCCGCATTCACATCAACCGGGGGCGCCGGTTGTTGCAGCAGATGCATCACGCGGTTATCGAAATGCTGAGTGTCGCCTTCGATCACCTCGTCCGCGAGGCCGATAAACGCCCACACCCCCGCGACGACAATCAGCATCGCGACCATCACCGCGAAGTGCTTGTGGTCGCGCAGCCAGCGCCAGGCGCTTGACGCCTGCCCCATCCATCGACGAGAAATGCTCGCGGACGTCATCGTGTGCTGCATTATCACACGTCTTTGTATCCCGGCTAGGTGCGATCGTCACAAGGAACTCCAATGAACCGCCTATTTTCGCTTTGCCTGACTGCTGTCATCACCCTTTCATGTTTCACCGGTTGCAAGACCGCCGCCGCGACAAACGCGCCCGGTGATCCGTTCAGCGCGGTCGATTTTCCGATCATGTCCTGGGAAGTTCGCGATCGCAGCGATCATTTTTCCGACAAGACCAACGGCCTGCAGAGCCTGATCGACTGCGGATACAACGTCGCGGGTTTTGTGACCGCAAATCAGCTTCCGCTATGCGAAAAGCTGCGCATCAAGGCGATCGTTCGCGGCGACGATGCGCCGGTCGAATGGATGGACAAGACGGACGAGCAGATCGACACCTATTACAAGGATCTCATCTCAAAAACGAAGAACAGCTCGGCGGTGATCGGATACTTCATCACCGACGAGCCCGGCGTACAGAAATTCCCCAAGCTCGCGAAATGCGTCGCAGCGGTGAAGAAGTACGCGCCGGGAAAAATCGCATACATCAATCTTTATCCCAACTATGCGACGCTCGGTGCGCCGAATCTTTCGCAGCTCGGCACGAAGAACTACGAAGAGTATCTCGAAAAGTATGTCACCGAAGTGGAACCGCAGTTTATCAGCTGGGACAACTATCGCATCGAAACTTCGCTCGATCTGAAGAAGGCGACGCAGGCGGAGAGTTACTTCACGAATCTCCTGGCGGCGCGAAAGGTGGCGTTCAAGCACAATATTCCGTTCTGGCAGATCACCGAGTCAAACCAGATCCGGGCGTTCTCGACACCCCCTTCGCCGGCGAATTTGCTGATGCACGCCTACACGACGCTCGCCGCCGGTGGTCAAGGCGTGACGTGGTACACGTACTACGGCAGCAACGCGTACGGCTACGCGCCGGTCGACAAAGACAACCACCGCACCCCGACGTGGTCATATCTGCGGATGGTGAACGAGCAGGTGCGCGTGATCGGTCCGATGATGCGGAAGCTGAAGAACACCGGCGTGTATTTTTCGGCTCCCGCGCCGGCTGCGAATCTGCCCGCGCTGCCCGGGCAGTTGACGCAGTCCGCCCAATGCGAAACGCCGTTGATGATCGGTGAATTCACAGGCTCATCGAACGCGAAGTACATCATGGTCGTGAATCTGAGTTTGCAGCAATCGGCGAAGGTGAAGCTCGAAACCAAGCAGAAGCCGGCGGGCTACATCTCGCCGGTCGATGGCACACTCCTTCCGCTGGATAAGGACGATTCGCTCTGGCTCGTTGCCGGTGGTGGCGCGCTGATCGAGCTGAAGTAATTGTCCACGGAGAAAAGAACTTGAAGAAGCTATGTGGATTCGCCGCGATGATGCTGGTCGCGCTCCTGATGGGCCCTGTCGCGCGGGCGGATGACGATTATCCCATCATGTCATGGGAGACCGGCCCCCGATCGGATCGGTTTTCCGATTCGCGAAATGGACTGGCGAGCCTTGTTGAATGCGGCTTCACCCGCGCGGGATTTGTTCGCCCGGATCAGTTGCCACTGTGCGAAAAGCTCGGCATCAAGGCAATCGTCGCGGCCCATCCCAGCCCGATTGACTGGAAGTCGCTCTCGAACGCGCAGATTGACCAGCGCATTCGCGATGTCGTGACAAAGTCGCACGGGAGCAGCGCGGTGATCGGCTATTTCATCTTCGACGAGCCTGGCGCCGAAAGCTTTCCGGCCCTGGCGAAGGCCGTCGCGGCGGTGAAGAAATATGCGCCGGGGAAACTCGCGTATATCAATCTCTTTCCGGAATACGCGACGCTCGGCGCGCCCAATCTTTCGCAGCTCGGGACGAACAGTTACGAAGAATATCTCGAGCGCTATGTCGCCGAAGTGAAACCGCAGCTGATCAGTTACGATAACTATCAGATCCAGTACTCGAACGATCAGCAGGATGCGAATACCGCCGCAAGCTATTACCGCAATCTGGTCGCCGTTCGGGGTGTCGCGCTGAAGCACAATCTCCCCTTCTGGAATATCGTCTCGTGCAATCAGCAGCTGCCGCAGATGCCGGTCCCCTCGCCGGCAAACTTCCAGTTGCAGGCCTACACGAGCTTGGCCGCCGGTGCCGATGGCATCACCTGGTACACTTACTACGCCTGCAACTACTTCTACGCGCCGATCGATGACAACAAGAATCGCACGCCGACGTGGTCGTATCTGAAGATGGTGAACGATCAGGTGCGCGTGATTGGAAAGATCACGCAGAAGCTCAAGAGCACTGGCGTGTACTTCACGAAGCCCGCGCCCGCCGAGAGTCTGCCGACCCTGCCGGGCCAGTTCACTGACGACGTGCAATCCGAAACGCAGGTGATGGTCAGCGAGTTCTCCGGTTCCGCGGGCGAGAAATACGTGCTCCTGGTCAACCTGAGCCTTGCGGCATCGTCGAAGGTTCTTCTCAAACCAACGCAGACGCACAAAGCGGTCGGATACATCTCACCCGTGGACGGCTCACTGCTTCCGCTCGAAAAAGATGGCTCACTCTGGCTCACCGCCGGTCAGGGCGCACTGATCAAGCTGGAGTAATTCGCAGCATCTCATTCGCCCCGCGGAGAAATTCATACGGCACGCGTTCGATCGTCGCCGCAAATTCATCGCGACGGAGCTGAGTAACGATCGGATCGAGATGATCCGACCGCTCCGCTTCCATATTGAGCAGCGGAAAGATGCGAACCTCGCGCGCCACCCGACACATCTCTCGAATGCTTGCGAGGTGTTCATCGAAGGAAACTTCGCTGGAGTAGAGAAACAGATAATGCGAGCAAAGCGCCACATCGAAGCCTTCATCCGGCAGATCAATCGACGGCAGCGAGCCGACGCGATAACGTCCTTCGCGCCGCCCCGCTTCGTAATCCGCCAAAAATTCATTCATAGCCGACATCCGCCGCTCGCCAAGCGCTTGGGCGGACTTGATGTCATTCCAAACGAATCGCTCGCGATTCTCCTCGACATGTTTCAACTGAATTGCGTACGTCGCTTCAATCCGCGAGCGGATTTCGTCAGCGGTGAACTGATACAGCGGATCGACCGAAACCACCCGGCGTCCCATCCGATGCATCGCCGCATTAAAAGCCGCCGGTCCATCCGCACAGCCGATGATGCGACCGTTCAAATCATCATCGCTCAGCAAGAACATCCGACGATATTCTTCGAACGAGCGTCCCCACGGATAGATGTTGTTGATCGTGCAGTTCATTGGGACGCATTTCCGGTAGGGTCCGCTTCAGCGTCGCTTCAGCGGACCCTACGAGAGATCAATCGGGAGGAGCGAATAGAGTAAGTCATCGCGCAGCGACCCGTCCGTTGCTCGCGCGTAATTCCGAAGCGTTGCCTCAAGCGTGAACCTGCACCGCTGCGCGACTTTCGCGCTTCGCTCGTTCCCGCTTTCGCAGCGGATCTCGAGCCGCTCAAACTTCAGCGTCTCGAAACACATCGCAACCAGCGCCCGCACCGCTTCCGTCATGAAGCCCTTGCCGCTGTGATCGGTGTGAAGCCAGTAGCCGATCTCGCCCTTCGGCACGTCCCAGTGAATGTTGAAGAGTCCCACGCTGCCGACAAACGTGTCGGTGCTCTTCAGAAAAAAGTGGTACTGAAAGTGCTCGCGCTTGATGAAGCTCGCGTGCGCTCCGCGGCACCATTCTTCGGTGTCGTTCACGGAAGGTGTCGGATTCGCCCACGGCATGTACTTGGCGATCTCGTTGATCGACGCGACGACGGCGGCGTTCGTGCGCGCGCCGCTGCCGCTCGTCACCGCGCGCAGTTCGAGCCGCTCGGTTTCGATGCGCTCCGGAACATCCAGCAGGATCGGCTTCTCGATCATCTGGGAACTCCCACCCCGTGACACGGGGTTTGAGCCCGTGCGAGCACTCAGCATGGGCTAAAAGCCGATGTCACGGGAAAGCTTTTCACACTTCACGATCAACGGCGAGCGCGATCCGCTTGATCGCGGTCATCATGTCCTTGAACATTTTCGGCGTCATCGACTGAGCACCGTCCGTCATCGCGTGCTCGGGATCGTTGTGCACTTCGATGATTAGCCCGTCCGCACCACAGGCCACCGCTGCTCTGCACATTCCGTCCACAAGATGCGTCTTGCCCGTGCCGTGACTCGGATCGACGACCACCGGCAGATGACTGCGGCGATGCAGTTCGGGCACAATCGCCAGCGGCAACGTATTGCGCACGTAGTCTTCGAACGTTCGAATCCCGCGTTCGCAGAGCATCACCTGCTGATTTCCACGCGCCAGGATGTACTCCGCCGCCAACAAGAACTCTTCCAGCGTCGCGCTCATGCCGCGTTTCAGCAGCACCGGCTTGCGCGTTTCGCCGACGGCGCTGAGCAGGTTGAAGTTCTGCATGTTCCGCGCGCCGATCTGCAATACGTCCGCGTATTCCACGCACGCGGGAATCTGCTCGATGCTCATCACTTCCGTGACGATCGCGAGGCCCGTCTTGTCGCGCGCTTCCGCCAGATACTTCAATCCTTCTTCCGCCAGGCCCTGGAACGCGTACGGACTCGTTCGCGGTTTGAACGCCCCGCCGCGAAGGCCGATCGCGCCCGCTTCTTTCACGGCGTGCGCAACTTCGAGAATCTGCGTGCGATCCTCCACGCTACACGGCCCCGCGATCACGCCGATCTTCTTTCCGCCGAGCGAACCGGCCTTGCCTATCGGCACCTCGGTCCGCTCTTTCTTCATCTCGACCGATGCCATCTTGTACGGCGCGAGAATCGGCACCACCTTCTCCACTCCCGGGACCGTCTCAAACCGCGAGCGGTCCTTGTGACGATCGTCTCCGATGACCGCAACCACCGTTCGTTCGGTTCCTTGAATTACGTGATCTTTCAGTCCCATTTCGCGCACCAGGTTGACGACATGCTCGATCTGCTGCGGCGTCGAGCCAGGTTTCATGACAACGATCATCGCGGGCCTCCGATCCGGTGTTTAAACGCCAAAAGTTCATTTTTTCGCTCCACTCAATGCGCGTTGTTTGTTGCTCGTTGCATGTTGGAAAACAACGACATGCGACAAGCAATACGCAACAAGCCACACGCAATATGCCAAAAACAAAAAAGCCCCAGGACCGCGTCCTGAGGCTCTTTAGTGTTTCATCTAGTGAGGCAGCTCAGAACGCGGAATCTCCGGCGGGATAAAAGTATCCCTTAAACCAAAATCCAAAGCCCGCTTCGAACTGACTCATTGCCAAGCAAATCTACCATTCGGCGGCGCGGTGTCAACGTTATATTGCCCGGATGACACGAGGCCTGATAATCGCGTTATCGTGCGTCATTGCCGTTTATTCAGCCCGCGCAAGCGAGCCTACAACCCGCCCTCTTAAGGTGATCCTTCTCATTGGCGGAGAGGCGCACGATTACAAGCATCTCGAGCCGATCGTTTCCGGCGCCATTCACAAGTATTCCGGCGCCGAGGTGACATCGCGCTTCGGGCGTGAGGCATTGAAGGATCCGCACTTGGCGGACGGATACGACGCGATCATCTTCGACATCTGCTACAACGGCCACGACCCGGCGGAGTACGACAATCTCGTTCGCATTGTGAAAGAAGGCAAACCGGCCGTTGCAATTCATGCCACGCTGCACACGTTTCAGGTGACAGATGCGTGGAGCGAAATGCTCGGCATGTGGAGTCACGTGCACGACCCTTACACCGCGTTTACTACAATCAAACTGGATGCGGATCATCCAATCACAAAAGACTGGCCCGCGAACTGGCACACCGCGGGAGACGAGCTTTACAACACGGACAAGATGCGGCCTGACGCGCATCCGCTGCTCAAGGTGAAAAGCCCGCGCGACGGCCGCGAGCATGTCGTGGCGTGGACGAACGAAATCGGAAAGGCCCGCGTCTTCGGCACTACGCTCGGCCACGACGACAAGACCGCGACCGACGCGGATTATCAAAAGCTTCTCGGACGTGGCTTGCTTTGGGTTTGCGGCAGACTGTAACGAAACCCGCGGAGCTGCGCTCCCGCCGCTAATTATTTAGCGGCCGTCCGAAGGACCGCGGGTTCTCGTTACGAGAGCAGCAATTCCAGATCTTCGCGCTTCAGCGAGCTGATCACGCTGTTGTCTTCGTTGATAATCGCGTTCGCGAGATCGCGCTTCGACTGCTGAAGCTGCAGGACTTTTTCTTCGACCGTGTCACGAGCAATCAGACGATAGGCGAAGACATTTCGCGTCTGGCCGATGCGGTGCGTGCGATCGATGGCCTGGGCTTCGACCGCGGGGTTCCACCACGGATCGAGAAGGAACACATAATCGGCAGCGGTGAGATTCAAACCGACTCCGCCGGCCTTGAGGCTCACGAGGAACAGTTTGCAGTTCGGATCGTTTTGAAATCGGTTTACGCGCTCCTGCCGATCGCGCGTCTGGCCGTCGAGGTACTCGTACGGCGTACCCTGCGCATCGAGTCGCTTTCGCACGAGATCGAGCATCGACGTGAACTGCGAGAAGACCAGGGCCTTGTGATCTTCATCGATAACCGACGCGATATTCTCCGCGAGCACCGCGAGCTTTGCGCTTTCATAATCGTGTTGCGATTTATCGATCAAGGCCGGATGGCACGCTGCCTGCCGGAGGCGAAGCAGCGCTTCCAGAATTTGAAACTTCGCCTTCCCGAGCCCGACTTCCTCGACGCGATGCAGCAGCAGCTTGCGGTAATGATCGCGTAGCTCGTTGTAGAGTTTCCGCTGCGGCGCATCGAGCTCGCAGTAAATGGTTTGCTCGAGTTTCTCGGGCAGGTCCTTCGCGACCTGTTGCTTGGTACGACGAAGGATGAACGGTTTGAGCGCCCGCGCCAGCAACTGCCTTCCATTCGCGTCGGGATTCTTTGATGAGCCGATCAAACGCTTGAACACCGAAAGATTGCCGAGCATTCCGGGATTCAGGAATTCAAACAAGCTCCACAATTCGCCGAGATGATTCTCAACCGGTGTGCCGGTCATCGCCAGGCGGTGCCGTCCGCGGAGCAATCGAGCGGCCTTTGCGGCGTCGCTTGACGCATTCTTGATCGCCTGCGCTTCGTCGAGAATGACGTAATCGAACTCGACATCCTTGAAGTAACCGGCGTCGCGACGGAGCGTGCCATAGGTCGTGAGCACGACATCACACTCGCGCAGCGCCTCCGGATCGCGCTTGCGGCCCACGCCGCTGTGATCGAGGACGCGGAGCTTCGGCGCGAACTTCGCCGCTTCGGATTTCCAGTTGAAGATGAGCGACCGCGGAACGACGACGAGAGACGTCCCGGCCTTCTGCTTCTTTCGCGATTCGAGCAGCGCCAGCGCCTGAATCGTCTTGCCGAGCCCCATGTCATCCGCGAGGCATCCACCGAACCCGAATCGCTGGAGAAACATCAGCCAGCCGAGTCCTTCGCGCTGATATTCGCGCAGCGCGCCGGTAAAACCCTTCGGCGAATTGATCGGCTCTATACATTCGAACTGCGCGAGCTCCTCTCGTACGCGCTTCAGCTTTTCATCGACCGAAACCTTCGGCATTGACGCGAGAAGCGCGTCGAGGAAGCCGACCTGCGCCGCGGTGAAAGTGAGTGCGTCGCCCTTCTGCTTCCCGAGTCCAGATAGGCCCGTGAACTGCGCAACCAACTCTTCGGAAAGCAATCCGATCGACTTGTCATCCAGTTCGATCCACTTCTCTCCGCGTTCCAGCGCTTCGAGAAGTTTCGGCAGCCCGACTTTCGTTCCCCCGAAATCGATCTGCGCGTCTAATTCAAACCAATCAATGCCGGAAGTGACTGAAACGTTCCAATCGACTGATCGGCG
Organism: Phycisphaerae bacterium; assembly: GCA_025924315.1. GTDB lineage: Bacteria > Planctomycetota > Phycisphaerae > Tepidisphaerales > Tepidisphaeraceae > JAICIO01. The sequence goes on along the minus strand of JAICIO010000090.1, from coordinate 3,088 downwards.
ATAAGGCGCCGCTTCGCCCTCGACATGCCAACCTTCGGCCAGCAGCGGGAACACGATCTCCGGCAGGCGATCGGGGTGCAGAAGCGCATCACCCTCAACCACGGTCCAGCCACTTTTCTGCCGCACACGATCGATGCGCGACCAGGCTTCGATTTCCGCCGGGCAATCGCGCAGGACCAACCGTCGAGTTGCCGGGTCGAATAGTGCCGCGTTTTTTTGCATGAGAGGGATGCGCGTCCCGCCGTAATCGAACTCCAGCTTGGCGACGAAGTCCTGCTTGCCTGCGATTCTTGCGCCGTTCGACTTCTTGATTGCAAGATGCTTCGCCGGCGAATGCGCGATCGTCTCGATCCCCAACTCGGGCGCAATCTCTATCGGTGGCAGCGCAGAGAGCTTGCACATCGACGCCAGCATGGCGTCGAGCTGGCTGATCGGAAACTGCATCGACGGCTTGTCGGACATGCTCTGCATCAAAGGCCACGCGCCGCGGTGATCGAACCGGGAGATCCCGCCGTCGTGCACCATCAACCCGCCTTCGACGGCAAACAGAACATCGATCGGCTGACGGAGGTCACCTCGCCGCAGGATTCCTTCGAGGCGCGTGTGATCTTTTGAATCAGGACTCGGCACGATCCGCAGGGCGAACTCCCACGGCGGGCCGTCATCCCACGAAAGCGGTGCGAATCCATCCGGCCTGTCGTCGTTAAGAATTCCGCAGCGCCCGGTGCGGCACATCGTCGCCAGTGTCGTTTCATAGGCGGGCGGAGTAATGACAAACACCCGATGCTGCGACGAGTAGGTGTTGCCATAACCATAGGTGTGTGCAGCGCCGTTGAGCATTTGGGACAGCAGCCGATCTGATTCCTCGGGGGCGCTGGCCCACTGCTCGTTGCTGAAGCCGAACCGCTTGGGGCGATCCCAGGTGCCGTTCCGGAGGAGTTTTTGCGTGTATGGCTCGACGACGACGTTTCCGGCGTGGTCGCTCTCGTCAAGGTTGATCACATACAGGATGCGTCGATCGCTGGGGAAAACCGCAGATGTCGATCTCGGGTTGTACGAGTAGCTCGCCTGGTGGGCGGAATCGAGCACACCCTTCCAGGGAGGCGGGGTTGAACTTTTCTTCCGCGGCTTCGCTGCCGGTTCGGCAGATTTCGCAAATGCCGAGCTGATTGGAAAGACGTCACCGTTGCCGGGGACGAGGAGACCGGCCGCGTTGGCCGCGAGAATCACGGCCCAGATGTGTTTACAGGGAAAACCTTCATCGCTGAAGTACGGGCAGGTGCAATCGAAGTCAGCGCCATTCGCTTCGATTTCGACGTCGTAGTCGTAACTGCCAGAGACTTTCGCAATGATCAGGTCTTCTTTCCGCCGGAGTTGGAAGACGGCGCCATCACGGAAGTACTTCTCCCCCTTGATGCGAACGGCGCTTGAAAACTCACTGCCCAGCCATTTTGGAATCGACATCCCTGACTCCCGGTTTCGTCCGTGTCGTCGCGAGAATTGTAGGGACGTGCGATTGGAGGGCAAATATCCATGTCGCGCGCGTCAAAGAATTCTCAACCTTCGAGCCGCGAGTTTCGACTAAGCTGTTGAAGGGAGCGCTATGGGGCAACCGACTGACGCGGAACTGGTGCAGCGCGTGCTCGATTCGGGCGACGCGAATGCGTATGGCGAGCTCGTGCGGCGGTATCAGGGGCATGTCTATGGGCTGGCATATTCGATGCTCGGGGATTGGGCGGAAGCGCAGGACATGGCGCAGGAGACGTTTGTCCGAGCGTATGTGAATCTCGGGCAGCTTCGCGAGCCGGCGAAGTTTCCGTCGTGGCTCAGACGCGTCGCGTTCGGGACGTGCATGGACTGGCTGAAGACGTTTCGGCCGGAATTGTGGCGATCGCTGGGTGAACCCGCCTCCGAAGATGCCCTCAACAAGAAACTTGAGGACGCGCCACCACCAATCGAGCAGGTCGAGAAGCTGGAGATGGCGGAGACGGTGCTCGAGGCGGTGAAACGTTTACCGCAAAAATATCGATTGCCACTGATGATGTTCCATCTCGACGGGCTGTCGTACGAGAAGGTGGCGGAGTTTCTCGATGTGCCGCTCGGGACGGCCAAGTCGCTCATTCATCACGCGAAGAAGATGCTCAAACCGGCGCTGACCGCTTACGCGCCCGATATCTCACCGATGGTGGCAGAAGTGTTCAACGAGTTCAAATTACCGGCGGCGTTTTCCGAGCGCGTCACGATGCTCAGCGACGCAATTTCCCGTGGCGAGGTCGAGAAGCTTCGCCGCATGCTCCAGGACGACCCGAGTCTCGCGAATGCGAAACTCAACGGCGAATTTCGCCCGCTGCACCAGGCGGTCGAGAAAAACCAGTTGGAAGCCGTCGAGATGCTCATTGCCGCCGGTGCAGAGCTCGAACCGCACGGCTGGTCGCACACGCCGCTGTCGTGGGCGGTGACGCTGAACCACGCGCGCGCAGCGAATTTGCTCGTCGCGCGCGGCGTGCCACTCGACCTGTGGTGCGCCGCGGGCCTCGGCCAGCTCGACGTCGTGAAGACTTTCTGGGATGCAAGCGGGACATTGAAGCCGAATCCTTCGCGGATCGGCGCGACGCGCTACACAGACGACAAGAAACAACTTCCTAAGCCGCCGACGAGCGACCCGGAAATTCTCGGCGATGCGCTCTACATCGCGACGCGCAACGGCCATCTCGACGTCGCGAAGTTTTTGATCGATCGCGGCGCGGATGTGAATTTCCGCGCCTACATGGGCGCCGCCCCGCTGCACTGGGCGGCATGGAATTCGGGTTGGAGCAATAACACCGCGCTCTACGATTTGATCAAATCCGCCGGCGGAGATGAAACACTCACGGATCAGGTCTTCGGCGCAACGCCCTGGAACTTCGCAATCCTTTGCGCGGCGGATTGGGGCCTGCTCGACTCCGCCAAGAATCTGCTCACGCGCGATCCGCACCTGATCAACGCCCGGACGAAAGACGGCCGAACCGCGCTCGACATTCTCAAGAAAAACTTCCCGCAGCTCGCAGATGTCCTCGTGCAGCACAGGTAGGGTCCGCTTCAGCCTGAT
>JAICIO010000089.1 GCA_025924315.1 Phycisphaerae bacterium | reverse complement strand
TCTGTTCGAGGATGAGTAACCGGTGCGCTGAAGCGCACCCTACACGACGTTTGGCAAATCGCCGATGCAATCGATTGTGATATCCGCCGGGGGATATTTCGCGACGGCTTGTGTGTCGAGCGCGTAGTGGCCCTGCTTTGGAAAGACGGTGGTCACGCGGTCTTTCCAGATCGATTTGATGGCGCTGAGGAGTCGTAGCTTGTCGTCGACCATGACGTAATGATCGGCCGGATATCGCCGCTCGACATCGTCGAGCATCTCTTCCTTGTGGATGTAAATCAGCACGCGGTTTTCCATCGCGTCCCAGATTCCGCTGCGGCGAACTTTCCATGGCTGAAAGACGACGTCGCCGTCCGACAGTACCGCCGTCAGTCCTTTCTTTCTGCAATGTGCGACCGCCTGCAGCGCGCCCGGATACAACCGATCCGGAAATGGATACTCGATGAACCACGCGCTGATCGCGAGCAGCTTGGGATCGCGAGGGTTTTCGAGACGATAGCGCTGAAGCGCGCCGAGATAATCGACGTAGCCCAATTCCGTCCGCAATCGTTCCAAGGTCGCGAAGTACTGTTTGCATCGATCTGAGCCGAACTCCTGTTCCAGATGCGTGCGGAGATCGGAGAGGATGCGGTCGTTGTCGAGCAGCGTGTTGTCTACGTCGAAGAGGAAAAACGTTTGTGACATTGAAGAAAGATTAGCCACAGAGGCACAGAGAGCACAGCGGAAAGCATTTTCTGATTTTCTCTCTGTGTACTCTGTGCCTCTGGCGAACTCAGGCGTTTTGCGGGCGGAAGAAGCCAATCGTGGACTGCATGATTTTCTGCTGCATATCCGGCGGCGGCGCTTCGCTTTGTTTGCGGAGGTCTTCGAGGTTCGCCTGGCAGAAATGACACCCGAGGCGGTTGAGGTGGAAGTCCACATATTCCCGCCACGGCGAATCGAGGGTTTTCAACTCAAACCGGCCGATCGTGCTGCGCTTCGGACACGTCGGCCGGCGGTCTTCCCACACAGCGCTGATCATCGAATCAGTCCCCGCGGACTCGTCGAGAAAGAAATGAGCTCCCGCCCCAATTTTTGATCCGCCGCGGTTGCGGGTGACGGCATCTTTGAGCTGGTTCAGCACGCGGTGCTTGATCAACGCGACGTGCTTTTCGTCGATGCCGGCGATCTTCGCGGCGTCTTTGTTGCGGAGGTTCGCGTAGAAGAGCATCTCGATGATCTGCAGGTCGCGAAGGTTTTCGTTTCGCTGCATTTCGCCGACGACTTCATCGAGCGCCTTGGCGAGCAGCGTTCGCACCGCCTCGCCCTGCTCATCGCGCGAGACGTAGACGCTGGCGGTGGGATCGTCGCTGGCGATGTCGATGCCGCTTCGGCTGCTGTCGTCCGAATTGGATTGACCGAGATCCTGCAACGAGCAGGCGCGCGAATTCTTTCCGCGAAAATGATCGATGATCTTTCTGCGGAGGATCATGAAGAGGAAGGTTTCGAGGCTGAGCTCGGCGCGGAATCTCGGGAGGCTTTGCAGGAAGCCGATGAACGTATCCTGCACGAGATCTTCGGCATCTTCGCGACGATTGATCTTGCCGCGCGCAAAGGCGAGCAGCCGGCCCTGGTAGCGCTCGACGAGCTGCGACCAGCCGGCGGAGTTCTTGTTGCGAATCTGCTCGATCAGGTACTGATCGGCTTGAGAGAGTTCGGGCATTCGGGCCTTGATGCGTCCTGTTTCTCCCTGCCGCTAAAGCGGCCGGGCCTCATATCAGTGCTAATGCGGTCATCGCGCAGATGATGAGCATGGTCATCGCCGCAAATCTCAGGCGCCAGAGGAAATATCCTTTCGTGAGCCAGTTTATCAGAACGTACAGAACTGTGGTGATGCCCAAGAGAAGAAGAAACGCGAGGATGATGCCGACGGCTCGCTGCACGCGTCGTTCGGCGAGGTGCGTGGCGCTGGCGACGATTGAATCGACGTTGCGCGGCGAGGCATCGATGAGCAGCGCCTCGTAATAGACGTCGCCGTAGGGTCGGGTGAACCGTTGGACGAAGCGGTCCGCGATCATTCCACGGGCGGCGAGGTTGGCTTGGATCACTTCGGTGAGAACCTTCTCGTTCAGCATACGCCGACCGCTGTAAGCATGCGTGATGCGCTCGCGGACGATGGGGAGCAGCGCATTGATCGCAGATTGTTTAGCGTGGGTTTCTGCTTCAGCTGCGGACGTACAAGGTGAAGTTGACTGCGCCAGCAGCATATCGCCGCGGGTCGAATTGCGGAACGTGCTCCAACTCGCGATCCATGGTTTCTCGACGAAGGAGACGGACAGCTCGCGTTTTCCGTCGGCGCTGGCGCGGGTGGCGGTGATCTTGCCGTTCGATTCTGCGATTTTTGCGTCATCACCGAGCTGCGCCCGAACGGCGCGAAGCGCCTGATCGTGCGACGGATACACATCGGCGAGAAACGGCGCGTCGGCCCTCGGCGGCCAGGCTTCGTCCGCCATCGCGATGCCGCTGGTGAGAACGACGAGAACGATTGGCATTAAGGCGCGCATGGTCAGCCTCATTGATCTTCAAACACGCCGTCGGGCACGGTCGTGGGGGTATTTCGCGTGGTCGGCGAATTCTTTCGTGACGGCGCCGGCGGTTTGGGTGGAAGATTCGGCATCGTCGCGCGACTGCCTCCGCCGCCGAAATGAAACTGTTTCTGATCCGGAAAATGCTGTCCGTTGATCCGATTCACCGGCGGCACGAAAAGATTCGGACTCTCGATCTTCGCCGGCTGATACTCGACGCGGCGATAGCCGACGGATGCGACGATGCCAAGCAGCGTCATCACAACGATTCCGCCGACGACCAGCATCGCGAGGACAGTGAGCGCACTTAATTTCTTTCTCTGTTCCTTCTTCTCGCGCGCGGGCCAGCCGATGAGCAGCACCCCAAACATGAAGACGATTGCCGAAACGCTCGCCAAGCCGACCTTCATCCGATCGATGAGGGTCATCAGTGCCTGTCCGGGCAGCACGTGGCCCTGCGCGCCGAGGTCGGCCCACGTACTCTGGCTGAACGCGTCGTGCAGCATTGCGATCGAGAGAAACATCGCCAGGACCGCGACAATGCCACGCAAAATGTGCGATCCCCCGCGCGATCGTCGCGCGAACGTCATAAAGCTCGTCGAAATGAGCATCAGCACAAAGACAGTCGCAAAAAGCAATTGCTCGACGACCTCCGGCCAGCGATCGGTTCCGAACACATCGCGCTGAAGATGCATCGGAAGCGAGCGGTCGGGCAGACCGGATGCAAGAAACGCGGGAATGTTCACGGCATAGCCAAGCCCGACGGCGAGCATCGCCAAGAGAAACAGGCCCGCGATGAGGCCGATGAACGTTCCGCCGTAATGCGCGCGGGCAGCTTCGATCGGCGGAGCGCCCTGCCAGTCCAGATTCGTCGCCGGTGCGCTCGAAGGATTCGTCCCCGGAATCGGCGGCGGACCACTCGCGAGGCGATAACGTCCTGGAATGCAGAGCAGGACGATTCCAGCGCCGAAGAACATCATGAGGAAGAACCAGGTGAACGCCCATTCGGTGCCATTGAGATGGGCAGAAGTCCCCATGACCGCGAACATCGCGACGCAACCGGTCGCGCACGCGACGATCAACAACGGCTTGATCAAGTAACCCCACCAGCCGTAGAAGCGCTTCGTGCAGGCGCGCACGAGCGAGAGGACGCTGAAGAAAAACGCAACGAAGCCAAGCGTGGTGAACGCGCCCAGTTCGCTGTCATTCCGGCTGCAACCGGCCGCGACCCAGAATGCGATGCTCGCGGCGAAGGTGAGCACCATCAGGATGCCCCACCCCCAGCGAGCAACCTGCCACGTCGGCCGCCACCAATACTGAGTCGAAGATGCCTGCGCCGGCGATGTTGATGGCCCAGCAGCTGGCATCGGTGGCATGGGTGGCACGGTCGGCGGACGTTTTGTGCCGAAGAGTTCGTTCGCCACCGTGGCAACCGCCTGGCCCGCTTGAGCGCCGACGCGCCCAGCTTCGGCGCCGATCCGTCCGGCCTGTTCGCCAATGCGTCCCGCCTCCGTGCCGATCCGCCCGAACTGCGCCGCCCAGTTGTGCCGTGCCGTCGCGTCCTTGATCGAATCGAAGCGCGACTTGTTCGCCTGCGCCTTCGCCGGGCTCCACGACGCGAGCATCTGCAGCATGACGATCGCCGCCGCACTGCACGTCGCGGCGATGTATGCGACTTCATCACGGTTACCCAGCATTTGCGCCGCGATGAACGCGATGAAACCGGCGGCGACGGCATAGCCGAGATTGATGCGGCTGTTGCGATCGCTTCGCAGGATGCGGTCGATCGGCAGGATGATCCACGTCGCAAGCATCGACAGGAGCGCCATGAGATACATCTGGCCGAGCGTGAAGTTCCAATGGTCTCCCACCCAGAACGTCTTGCTGCCCGCCATGGCGAAAAACGGCAGTGTGAAGACGAATGCCAATCCACCGGCGAACAAGCCGAGCACGAGTCGGCGGACCATCTTCGACTCGTGTTCCATCGCCGGCAGAATACGTCGCGCCGCGAGCAACGATCCGTAGGTCAGCCCCCACACGCAAGGGAAGATGAAGAAAAGCGCCCCTTCCGCGCCGACGTAATTATCGCCGAGCGCCGCCGCCACCACCGCAGCCGCAATCGACAACAGCGCCGCGAGCGTGCGACGCTGGCCTGAAGAAAGCGGATCGACATCGGGCAACGGCGCTGGTGGTGGAACTGCGGCTGGGTTGGTCGCGGCGTTTGGATCGGCTGCCCTTCCCCATGGATTGAACCCTCCAAATGCCCCCTGGAAAACCTGATCAAACATGTCGTTGCCGAAGCGAAAGCCGGCTTGCGGTTTCGCGCCGGGTGTTTCGCGCGTCGCAGCGCTTGATCCGGTCGCAACGCCGACGCCCCCACCGCTTCCCGCGCCGCCGCCAATTCGCTTCGCGGCGTGCTCGGCGATCATCGACAGGTCCTGCGGGGAAAACACACTCACGCTCTGGCGAATGTGCTCGGCGCCGAAGACGTCTTCCACCATCTCCTGCACGCTCTGGTATCGCGCGGCGGGATCCTTCGCCATCGCCTTGCGAACGACACGATTGAACGGTTCGGGGACGTTCGTGTAATCCGGCTCGGCCGAGAGATGCTTCATCAACACTTCGGTCGGGCTCGCGCCAACGTGCGGCACGGTGCCGGTCAGCATCTCGTACACGAGCGCGCCCAGCGCGTAGATGTCGACGCTGCGGTCGTATTTGCCAGCGCCGATTTCCGGCGCCATGTAATGCACGGTGCCGACGGTAACGGTCTGCCCGCTGTGCTGATCGGGCGCGATGGCTTTGCTGAGCCCATAGTCGCCAATCTTCACGTAGCCGTTTTCATAGAAGATGTTCGCCGGCTTCAGGTCGCGATGAACGATGCCGCACTCATGCAGGAACGTGAGACCCTTGGCGATCTCGCGCAGGAAGAACGCGGTCTTCTGGGTGCCGAGCCCCGCCGGCGCTTCGTCGAGCAGCTGGCGCAGGTTCGCACCGGAGACGAACTCCATGATCACGAACCAGCGTCCTTCCGCGTTCTGGCGCACGTCGAAGATCGTGACCAGGTGCGGCGACTTGAGGTTCATGCACTGGCTGATGCCGCGCAGCTCGATCTGCTCGTAGCCGGAGATGACCTTTAGCGCCACTTCGCGGCCGGAGTCGGAGACGGCGTAGTACACCTCGCCGAATCCACCGCGGCCCGCCGCACGCTGAATCGTGTACCCCTCAAGCGGGCGATCGCCGTGTTTGTATTGGAAGGTCCACATGGCGGAGAGTTGTCCGTTGCGCGTTGCTTGTTGTCAGTTACAAAAACTGCCCGATTCTTTTACTCCCTCTCCCTGAAAGGGAGAGGGTGGGGGTGAGGGTCGAGCGCGAGAGTCGATACGTGTTGTTTCGCGAAATGAATGGGTTCGACTACCACGGTTCACCCTCACCCTAACCCTCTCCCTTTCAGGGAGAGGGGATAATTGCTCACGCATTCGAGATGACAAACGAAACATTTCCGGATTGCACGGTTTGGCCGACCGGAACCTCTCCCAGGTCGCTGACGAGCCGATCGCCCTTCACCTTCAGCACGATCGGCTGGCTCAGGTGATCAACGCGAACGTGCGAATTCGACCCTGGGCCGATCACCAAATCCCGATCCAGCAGGATGATTCGCCTGATCTCCGATCGCGGATGACGGGCGGCCGTCAGATCGATGACCGCGGTCGTGCTTGCGACGTGGGGAAGCACGAACGTCATCTTGCAGCGCGGTGAAAGCGCGATTGAGTCACCACTTGCCAGCAGCTTGCTCCCCATCGCGCCACGAAGGAAATAGTCGTCCTCCACCCGATCGATCGTCGCCACAGGCAGGCCCGGCTCGGCCATCACGCCCACATCCGGCACGCGCGAGGAGCTCACCGGCCCGATCGTCACCGAGGCCTCACGCAGTACGAGGAAACTTCCCGCGCCATCCACGCGCAAAATGAATTTCGTTGGCAATCCCCCACCCGAACCCCCATTCGCACCATTCGCCTTCACGGCCGCCCAGAGCGCAGCGCCGGGCGGCATCGGCTTTGGAGCAGGCATCGGAACCGTCGTCTCGCGCGATGACGCCCCCATCAAACTCAAAGGCCCCGACCGCATCTCTTCCATCATCCGCGCAACTTCCGAGAGCTGCCGCGCCGTCTCCTCCACCCACTTTGCCTTCGGAAACAAATTCGCCAGCCGTCGCACAACCTCTTCCGCCCGTCGCAGCTCGCCACTCTCAATCATCCGCCACGCCTGACGGCATTGATCCAGCGCCGAGAGCAAGGCTTGCGATTCCAGGTTCTGCCCATCGATCGATCGCAATTCGCTCGCGTTCAATTCCGCCAGATCCAATCGCCCCGCCTCGATCTGCTGCTGCAACTCCTTCCGCAGCTCCGGCGCACGTTCCAATCGATCGCGTTTGGCGTCAATTTCGTTCATGAGAAAAACCGCCCGCGATTCGTGAGCGGCGCCTTTGAGCAACTGCGCGCCGCGCGACAGCTCCCCGCGATCGATGTGCTGCTGGGCCGCCGCGATCACCTGCGCCGATCGCCGAGCGACCTTCTGCTGATCGAGCATCGCGGCGCTCGCATCGTGCCGCAGTTCCACAATCTCCGGCACATTTCCTGCGAGCTGTTGCGCCTTCTCGCAATCGGCAAGCGCAGCCAGATATCGACCATCCGCGAGGTGCGACTGCCCGCGCTCGATCAGCGCCCGCACGAGCTTTCCCATCACGCGCTGCCCGCGGCGATGGCTTCGCGCCGCTTCCGGCCGAATCAGCTCAAACGCCTCATCCAGCCGCCCATCGCCCAGCGCCACTTCAGCTTGTCGTATGCGAAGGATGAGCATAACAGTACCGTAAGGTGACGAGAAGCCACTTCGATGGTGATTGGTGATTGGTGATTGACTGCGCCTGATCACGCATCAATCACCAATCACCATTCTCTGCCCCTATTTCGCCAGCGCGGTCTGAGGTCCGGTCGACTTCCCATCCTTCAAGAAGTCATCCACCTGGCTGACGAGGTCCTTATCCGACACCACATCGATGCGGATCGGATCGACGAACCGGCTCTGGTGAGCCAGCACACGCTCGGCCACATCGAGCTGCTTTTTGATGTCGTCAATCAGCTTCTGGCTCTGGGCGAGCTTGCTGTTATCGACGACGAAGTTCGAGCCGACCGACGACGCTTTGACCAACTGGTTCTGCCCTTCCAGCGCCGCGATCTGGCTTTCGAGCATCGACTTCTGCGATCGCGCATGATCCAGCGCCTGCATCGCGCTCGTCAGAGACTTTTCGCGGTTGTCGAGCAGACGCTGCTTGCCCGTCAGCACGACTTCGGCCTCCTTGGCGTAGTCGAACCGCCGGCCGAGGTCTTCCTTCAGCTGATCGCGGGTGTAGATGCAGTTGGAGATGGTGAAGCTCGTGTCGCTGGACGCGAGGCAATCGCGAAGCTTGGCGATGCGCTTCTTCTCGTCCGAGATGTTCTGCTGGCTCGTCGTGATGTCGTGGCGAAGCGATTCGATCTCCACTTCCTGCGTGGCGATCTGCTTCACGTTCGCCTGGATCTCGGGGACGATGTCATCCACGAGATCTCGTGCCCGCTGCAACTGAAACTCAATCGGCACGTTGTCCGTGACCGAGGTGCGCATCACCCGCGCCGAGCTGTGAATGTAGCTCGAGAGGTCGCGACCAAAGACCAGACCACCCACCAGCAACGCCGCCGCGGTCGAAGCGGCCGCGACTTTGAAGACTTTCCAGATCATGACAGGCTCCCAAGGTTAAGACCGACCGAGCCGACCGCTCGGCTCCAAGGGAGGAGTTCGAAGGGGTGAGTCAAATATTTCTGCGAATTTGTAGGGTCTGCTTCAGCGGACCGGTTATTTCTTCCACTTCGAAAAGACGAGTAACCGGTCCGCTGAAGCGGACCCTACAAGAGAGGAGCTAGTCGTGGGTTATGCGATAAACGACGCCGTTGTAGTCGTCGCTGAAGAACAGCGAGCCGTCCGGAGCTTCCGCAATCCCGCAAGGTCGACCGAAGAAGGTCGACGACTCATCCTTCCCTTGGAGGAACCCCGTCAGGAACGGCTCGATCTTCGTCGCGTGCCCTTTCGTGTCGAAGATGACGCGATCGATCTCATAGCCTGCGGGGTGATGGCGATTACCGCTGCCGTGGATGCAGACGTAGAGGTTGTTCGTGTACTCGTCGGGAAACGGATGTGAGGTAGCCCTCGGCTTATTTGAGCTGCTCGCGAGCACAGCCGAGGGCGGCTGTGCCACATAAAACACCGCCTGCAACGGCGCGACGTGCGGGGTGAATTCGAGCACTGACGGCGTCGCACCCGCGATCCATTTCTTCTGATCCAAATTCGGCGGAACGACGTCGAGCGGCGTCGGCTGATTCTTCCCGTAACAATACGGCCAACCGTAGTTCTTCCCCTTCTCCAGCTTGTTCAGCTCTTCGGGTGGTTGATCCTCGCCGAGATAATCGATGCCGTTGTCGACGCCCCACATCTCGTGCGTAACAGGATGCCAATCAAAGCCAAGCGTGTTGCGCAATCCGCTGCAGAAAATCTCGATGTTATTGCCATCCAGATCGCACCGCAGCATCCCCGCATTGCGCGAATCCGGCTCGAGATTGCAATTCCCCGTGCTGCCGATGGTGATGTAGAGCTTGTTGTCCGGACCCACGCCGAGCGTCCGGTTCTTGTGCCGAATCGCTTCGGGCAAGTGATCGACGATCACTTTTGGCTGACCGACTTTTCCATCCGGCGACAGCGACGCCACGAACACCTGTTTGATCGTCGCGAGAAACATCTGGTCCCCGTGGATCGTGATCCCGTGCATCTCCGGATAACCAGTGACGACGCTCTTCACTTCGTCCGCGACGCCATCGTGATTCGTATCACGCAGCGCGACGACATCGCCCTCCTCCCGCCGCGTAAAGTAAACCGTCCCGTCGGAACCGACGGCCATCATCCGCGGTTTGCCGAGCCCTTTCGCGAACACATTCACATGAAACCCCGCCGGCACTTTGAGCTGCTTCACCAGCTCGTCCGTCATCGGAACCTGCTTCGGCATGAACGTCTGCTCCGGCCGATCCTTGACCATTTCGTCCCTCGCCTCGCCAACTTGCGCGCAGACCGACAGAGCAAATGCATTCAAAATCGCGATGGCGCAAGCAAAACGCGTCATGACCCAACCTCCGCCGCCCGACATTGCAATCCCGATGCCGAACCCGAGCCGCTTGCGGCTTAGCGGGTAGAATCAGACGCTAATGACAACTTAACCACGAACAATTCACCCTTCCCGTAGGGTGTGCTTCAGCACACGATAAGCATCAATCGGTGCGCTGAAGCACACCCTGCACATGCACAATGCCGCGCCCATCACCGTGACAAATCCCCCGCCTCGCCCGCTGATGGTCTTTGATGGCGATTGCTCATTTTGCAAGCGATGGGTCGAACGCTGGAAATGGCTCACCCTCGGCGACATCGATTTCGAGCCGTATCAAACCGCTTCGTCCAACTTCCCCGCGATCCCGATCGAGAATTTTCATCGCGGCGTGCAGCTGGTTGAGCCCGACGGCCGCGTCACCAAGAACGCGAAAGCCGTTTTCAAATCCTTCCATCTCGCGAAGCGCAAGCGGTGGTTGCTCTGGTTGTACGAAAACATCTGGCCGTTCGCGCTGATTACGGAAGGCGTTTATCGCTTCATCGCAAATCATCGCAACGGCCTCGACAAGCTCGACCGCTGGGCGCTCGGCACGAAAACCACGCCGACAACATACGTCATCACCCGCGAAGTGTTCCTGCGGTTGCTCGGCGTGATTTATCTCATCGCGTTTCTTTCCTACTACCACCAGATCGACGGCCTGATCGGCAACCGCGGGATTTTGCCGATCGCGACATATCTCAAGGAAGTGCGCGAGCAGGTCGGCGTTGTCTGGTGGCAACTGCCGACGCTCGCGTGGATCAATTCCAGCGACCCATTCCTGCACGGCCTGTGCATCAGCGGAATCATCGCCGCCATCGCGCTCATCATCGGCCTTGTGCCGATTCCCGCGCTCATCGTTCTGTGGATCAGCTACCTCTCGCTCACCGTCGCGGGGCAGGAGTTTCTGAGCTTTCAATGGGACATGCTGCTTCTCGAAGCCGGCCTTCTCTCGATTTTCTTTGCGCCGTGGCGCATTGGCCTGAAGCTGTCGCGGCTTCGCCTGCCCTCGCACCTCACGCTCTTCCTCATTCGCTGGCTGCTCTTTCGCCTGATGTTTCTCTCCGGACTGGTGAAATTGACCTTCGGCGACGTCACCTGGCGCAGCTGGGAAGTGTTCAAATACCACTACGAAACCCAGCCGATCCCGACGTGGACTAGCTGGTATTTCCAGCACTTTCCCATCTGGTTTCAGTGGTGCTCGCTTGCCTTCATGTACCTCGCGGAGATCGTTGCGCCGTTCTTCATCTTCTTCCCGCGCCGCATTCGAATGCTTGGATTTACGATCATCGTCTTACTGCAGATCCTGATCGCGGCGACGGGGAACTACGGCTTCTTCAACCTGCTGGCAATCGTGCTGTGCTTCTCTCTGCTGGACGATTCGATCTGGCCGCGCCGCTGGTGTCTCAACTTCACCATCGAACAATTTTGCGAAGCAGTTTGCGGCCGCTGGTTCTTTCGCCATCGCGTGATGCCCGTCATCACCGCCATCATTCTTATTATCACGTCGATGCAGATCGTCGAGGCGTTCAAGGCGGCTCCGGTGGATTGGCCCGCCCCGCTCGCATGGCTCGATCGCGAGATTGAACCGATTCGCAGCGTGAACAGCTACGGTCTCTTTCGCGTCATGACGCGAACGCGTCCCGAGATCATCGTCGAAGGCAGCGACGACGGCGTGACGTGGAAACCGTACGAGTTCAAATGGAAAGCCGGGCCGCTCGATCGACCCCCCGCGTTCTGCACCCCGCATATGCCGCGACTCGATTGGCAAATGTGGTTCGCGGCGCTCGATGGGGAACAGGGCCGGATCGATCCGTGGGTGATCGGGTTCTTCCAACGATTGCTCGAAGGTTCTCCGCCGGTGCTCGATCTCTTAAAGACGAATCCGTTTCCCGATCATCCGCCGAAGTATCTGCGCGCGCAGATTTACGACTACCACTTCACGACGCCCGAAGCGCGCAAGCAAAGCGGTAACTGGTGGAAACGCGATTTCGTCCGCGAGTACGTCCCGCCGATTACGTTGCAGGATTTCACACAGAGAGGAACGGAAGCGGCTGCAAGTGCTCAACGTGAAGGGTTGAGTCGAGCGGATCCGTGATCGCCGAATCATGTCCGCCACCGCCTTGCATGCTGTCGTTGTTGGATTGGTTGACTGATGGCATTCCGTCGCGCTGATCGGCGGAGAAAAATGCGTCGTCGCCATTGTCGCCGTACATCGTGTCGCGACCGAATCCGCCGTAGATTGAATCGTTCCCCTTGTTGCCGACAAGGACGTTGCTCACTGCGCTGCCGATGATCACGTCATTTCCCGAGCCACCGATCACGTTCTCGACGTCGGTGTTGATGACGTCACCCTCCGCCCATCCCGATCCCGCGAGCGTGTCGACCTGGATGTCCTGCGGATAGGGCTTGACGGTCTCGCCCGTCTCCCGTCCATCTGGTCCGTGCAATGGCCAGGGATCGGGCCGAGTAAAATCGCCAATGATCACCAGCAGATCTTCGCTGCGGTCGGAGTAATCCGCCGTGTCACTTCCGCGCCCGCCGGAGAATTGATCGGCGCCGAGTCCGCCGGAAAGCCCGTCGTTTCCGGCGCAACCGAAGAGCGTGTCGTTCCCGTCTTGTCCGTGCAGCTTGTCTTTCCCATCGCCCCCGGAGAGAAGATCGTTGCCTTTTCCACCATCGATGAGATCGTCGCCCTTCCCGCCGGAGATCACGTCATTGCCGTCGGCACTGCGAAGCGTGTCGTTTCCCGCCCCGCCGTCGAGCGTTGCGTTGTAATCGATCCCTCCGATCGTGTTCAGCCCAACGATGTTCGTGCCAGTGATTTCG
Organism: Phycisphaerae bacterium; assembly: GCA_025924315.1. Taxonomy (GTDB): domain Bacteria; phylum Planctomycetota; class Phycisphaerae; order Tepidisphaerales; family Tepidisphaeraceae; genus JAICIO01. Next base: position 10,916 of record JAICIO010000089.1, on the reverse strand, counting down.
ACGTCGTCGTTTCCTGCAAATGTGGTCACCTGAATCGACCCAACGTCGCGAAAGTCGAACTGCTGATCCGGCGAGCCATTGATCTGCAGCACCAACACGCTGCGCGTGCGACCGTTCGGTTGCATATGCGGCCCGATGCCGATCGTGATGGTGTCATCGCCGCTCGTTCCATCAATCCGAAGAAGCTTGTCCGTCAACGTCACGGAAAGATGTTGCCGCTGTTCAAGTGACTCGATCAAGCGCGCCTCCCTTTTTCGTTGGATGTGCTATCAACACTAAAGACGCCATCGACCGACTTGGCTTCCAAACGATAGCGCCGGGAGAGAAAACGCAGGAAATAAAAAAAGCGGCAACCTGGCTTCAAAGGTCGCCGCTTTCTGGTTAGCTGGAGATGTCTTGCCTGGTTGCCTGAGTCCGATTGGCTAAATCGGTTTGTTCGGGTTCCCTGCCTTGGCTTTCGTCTCCGTGTTACCTCTAAAGCGAACAGCGCGCCAGATGGAAAACATTTCCAGAATGTTCGTAAATCACGCAAACAGCTGCAGATACGACAGCACGTCGAAAAGTGTTGTTTTGGTGTTCGAAATGCACTCCAAGATCCATAGATGAGATGTTCGACTCGCAAACATAGTAATTATAACGACTTATGACGAAGCGGTTATTTCGAACAGGCCTGTTCATTCTACTTCGATCTCACGCCACGTCTTGACCCGCTATTGGCCGTTCAAATACGCTTCTAATGCCCCTCCTCGCCGAAAGGATCTATGCCGATTCGAACCGCCTTCAGCACCGTCGCCTGTCCGAAATGGGACTTTGACACCATCGCGGCCAGGGCGAAGGAGTACGGCTACGAAGGCGTCGAGATCCGCGGGTTCGTCAACGAATCGATCCTCACCGCGAGTAATGTTTTTCTCACTGACCCGGTCAAGCTGAAGAGCCTCTTCAACTATCATGGCATCGAGATCGCCTGCCTCGCGAGTTCCATCGCGATGACCGGCAACAAGCGGCGCGACAAGCGATTGGCCGATGACTGCAAGCGCTTCATCGACGCCGCAGCGCAGCTCAATTGCGGGCTTGTGAAAATCTTCGACACGGAAGTTCATCCCGGCCAAAGCCGCGCCTCCGCGGGCATCGCGTTCGGCGATTGGCTCGTTCCCCTCGGTGATTACGCCGCCCAACATGACATGACCATCGTCGTCGAAAACACGCTCTCGTTTCGCGACGCGAAGGAGATGTGGCTCATCCTCGACCGCATTTCGCATCCGTCGATCGGTGCGTGCTGGGATGTGTTCAACGCCGCGCTGATCGGCGAAGCGCCGAGCACGTCCGTGCCGGTGCTCAACAGTAAGATTCAGTACGTGCAGGTGCAGGACGCGACGCTTGGGGCGCTCGGCGCGACCTACTGCAAGCTCGGCGAAGGCGAAGTGCCGGTGGAGAAATTCATCTGGCGACTGCTCGGCATTGGTTACAACGGCTGGATCACCTTCGAGTGGGAAAAAGCCTGGCTGGCGAACATCGCCGAGCCGGAAGAAGTGCTGCCCGACGCGGTGAAGAAGCTCAAAGACTGGATCAATCCACCGAAGGAAGAAGATCCGAAGGCAAAGCACAAAGCCGCTGCCGCCGCGAAGGCGTAGTGCATCCCGTAGCACGGGCTACCAGCCCGTGCATGTGCGGCTAAAGCCGCTTCGTGCACTTTGTCTCTTGGTGGTTTGAATTCTCCTTTGCGACATTCACGGCTCCAGTTGTAACGCGTCATTCCCCTTCGCGTTGCTCCGCACGTCGATTGTTCGCGTGGTTCCGTTGAGCCATTGCAGGACGATCTTCTCGCCGTTCGCATTGACCGATCGCAATCGCGGTTCGTCTTTGGAGGGATCGAGAACGGTGATGAACCGCGCGGCGCGACCTTCGGTGCGCGTATAAACTCCAACGATCGGCAGCCCGCGAATATTGTCCCAGCAGATGCCGGTCTCGGCGGAGTAGGCGAGCGTGTGCTGCGGGGCGAGCTGCCAGAGGCGCAACCACACATTCTGGTATTTCCACTCGAACCGAATTTCATTCCCATCGATTTTCTTTGGGTTCAAAAGCTTCGCGTATTCACCTTGCGAGAAGGACGACGGCATCGGCTCGCCTTCCGTTTTCGGTTTCCCGAGATGATGCCACGCGCATTCATAGCGATGCTGCTGATCGGAGGAGAGATCGTCGACGATGAGCACAGCATCATGGATTAGCGCTACGCTTCGGCGCCAATGTACACCGGGATAAATGCCGTCGATCTCCGCGACGACGGCTTGCGCCGGTGGCCCTTCGGGCCGACCGCTACGCGCGCGATTAGCTATATTGGGTTGCCAGGTGACGAGCTTTCCACCGCCGCGGAGTTGAGGTTTCGCATCGACGATGATCGTGTTCGAAACGAACGGCGAATCCATCGTCTTGCTCGCGGGGCCTTCGGTCGCGTTTTGATTGTAGTTGTAGGTGCTGCCTGGATCGGCCGCGAGCGGCACGCCGTATGCCTGCAGCCCGAGGTTCATGCGATCGAGATCGCCGTGGCCGTGCGATCGGCCGCAGTCGAGGTTCACGACGATTTGATCATCGGCGTGCGCGCCCGTTCGCAAGATCGCCCAGCCGGCATCCGGCCAAAGCTTCGGCTGCGTGCTGTACGCGCGATCGCGCGGCCATTGCTTCGCAGTAAAGATTTTATCCGCGAGCAAGAAGTCCGGGTGATCGAGCGCCACCGAGTAATACGCCGAGCCGGAATTTCCGGTGCAATAAGCCTGGCCGCTGAGCGCCGCGCGCTCCAGCGGCATGCGCAGCGCCGCCAGTGCGCGATCCGTAATCGATCCCCAATCCATCTTGCTCGCCATCAAAAGCTGAATCGACGGCAGCCACTCATTCATGGCGCCAAAGTGATAGTTCAGCGCGCTTCCCTCATCCGAAAACCCATCCGGGCTGATGTCGCCCATGCGTCCGACAATGCCCGTCGGATACATCGTCCCGCGATACAGAATATTCGCGTCGCCGGTGCTGAATCCGATCAACATCAAATCGCGATTGATGATGTCGTTCATATTGCTGATGCCGGGGGTGATTTTGCTGATCTCCATCACGACCGGGACCCAGAGGTGCTGGTAAACCAACCGCCGCGAGTCGTCGGTCCACGATTTGGAATCGACGATCATGTTGTGCAGCATCGCGAGGCCCTGGAACATCCAGTCGGTGCCATAGCTCGGCGTGAGTCCCCATCGCGCGCTCGCGCCGTTCGCCCATGCTTCGGGATTGCGTCCTTCAGCGTGATCGTAACCATCCGGATAACCCCCGTTGTGCCACGGCAGCTGGTCGTAATGCTTCGCGAGGAGCGTGAACAGTTCGATCGCCTTCGCGGCGTACTTCTCGTCGTGAGTTTGAAGGTACGCGCGCCCGAGGCACAGCGGCGATGGGCCGAACTGATGAATCTGCGACCACGTCGCGATCCAGACCGTGTCCGCCATCACGGTGTGATGCTCTGTATTGCCGCAGTGATCGCAGGTGATGTCGAGCCACTTTGGGCCGGGCTTCATCGTACCCTGTTTGCACTTCGGACATTGATACGGCACCGTGTAGACCACCCGCTGCCCCACCGCATTCGGAATTTCCGTCTGATCCGCCAGCGATAAATTTATCCAGAATTTCAGTTCGGGATCCGCCGGAGTAATCGCCGCTGCATCAACGACGCGTCGCGGGGAGAGAATCGGCGCGGTGCAGAAGGTTTCGGTGCGATATGCCAGCGGTTCGTCATCATCGGGAACGAACTCGACGACGGCGGTTTCTTCCGGCAGTGGGCTGTCACCACTTCCCTTCGGCGCGAACCTCGCGATGACGTTGAATTGCCGCGTCGCGCCTGGCTCGACCGTCGCGCTCGCCGGCTCGACCGACACGTCAAACAACTCGTGCTTCGATCGCAGAACGGGTTTGACGTTCGACGGTTTGGCTGAAACGTTCTTCACGAAATACGGCGTCAGGTAGCGGACTTCGTTTGCGCTCATTGTGCCGAGGGGCCATCCCGGCGGATTTGTCAGATACGGCTTGAGGACGCGGACGCGATCGCGCACGAGCCGGCACCGTCGAAATTCAACGACGCACGAATCACCTTTCGGCAGACAGACGAAGCTCACCAGCTTCGTTCGGTCGAGTTTGATGTTCTCCGGGATCGCGCTCATCGCGGAGTTGTTCCACGTCGGATCGTCGAAACGCTGTTGAAAGGTGATCCATGTTTTCGTCGGATCGGTGCGATAGAAGCGATTCCACTCGCCGCTGAGTTTCGGAAATTGTGGAATGAGACCGGTTGTTCGCGGCCAAAGCTGGTCGATCTCGCCTTCGGCGATCTTCACGTCGTAGATGAAACGGTCGTACTCGGGCAGATCATTGTGAAACGGCAGATCCTCGCTCAGCCACAGAAACGCCTCGCCGCCGCCGTTGATTTCCCACCGCCAAATCGTTTCGCCATTCTCTTTGCGCGATGAAATGCGGCTGTTGGCGCAGCGCCACACGGTCGCGGGATTGAATTGGGAAAGCTCGATCGAATCGCTCGATGCAGCTCGAGTCGTGGTTATCCCGAGCAGAAGCCAACCGACTATCAGGAAATAACGCATCGCCGACATGTTACCGGTTTTTGACGTTGTTGAGGGAACGGCGCGTCGGTAGAGCAGTGAAATGTTTACGCCGATGATGCTGCTCGCCGCCTGGTTGGAGACCGATCCGACGGATCACACCGTCAGGTTGTTCGACGTTCGACTCGTCGGCGCCAATCCAACGAACGCGAAAAAGCTGCTCTTTACGATTGTCTTCATCGCGTTCGTGGTATTGCTGAACTACACGCTGCGTGGAATCGCGCGGCTCATCGTCGGCGGACTGAAGAACGATCGCGTGATGTTCTGGACGCGTCAGGCGATTCGGCTCATGATGGCGGTGCTGCTGTTCTTCGGCATCGCGTCGATCTGGTTCAGCGATCCGGCGCGCCTCGCGACAGCGCTCGGCCTGGTGACCGCGGGCGTTGCCTTTGCCCTGCAGAAGGTGATCACATCGTTCGCGGGGTACCTCGTGATCCTGCGCGGGAATACGTTCAGCGTCGGCGACCGCATCGTGATGGGCGGCGTGCGCGGCGACGTCATCGCGCTGGGCTTCATGCAGACGACCATCATGGAAATGGGCCAGCCCCCGCCCGTGCAAAATGCGGATCCCGCGATGTGGGTGAAATCGCGGCAATACACCGGACGGGTCGTCACGGTGACGAACGACAAGATCTTCGACACGCCTGTGTTCAACTACACGCGCGAATTTCCTTTCATCTGGGAAGAGCTGTCGCTGCCGATCAGCTTCAAGGACGATCGCGCAAAGGCCGAACAGATTCTGCTCGATGCGGCCGAGCGCTCCACGGTGAAGGTCACCGAGATGAGCGAGGAGCACGTCAAGGAGATGGAGCGACGTTACTCGATCAAGCGCAGCGACATCCATCCGCGTGTGTACTGGCGAATCACTGACAACTGGATCGAGATGACGGTGCGCTTCGTTTCGCGTGACTATGGCGTGCGCGACCTGAAGGACGAAATGAGTCGCGCGATCATGAAGGGACTGGACGCGGCGGGGATCGGGATCGCTTCGGGGACGTATGAGATCGTCGGACTTCCGCCTGTGCGCGTGGAGGGGTTAGAATCGCGTCCGCGATGACGCAAGCGACTTCAGTCACGTTCGACGAACCAGCGGGCGAATATCCACCGCGGTATTGGTGGTTGAAGCGCATCTCGGGCACAGGTGCGATCGTGCTCGTGTTGCTGGTGGTCGCGCAGGTGTGGTGGGCGCATGTGGCGCACGTGCGACTCGAGCGCGCAGTGGCACAACTTCACTCCGCGGGGAGCCCGGCGAATGTTGATGATCTTCAGCCGGCGGATCTTCCGGACGCGGACAACGCTGCGTTTTTTCTGAAACGCGCGGCGACGAAGCTGAATCCGAAGATCGACTCGCCTTCGACGTCGAATTACACGTGGAATGCCAATCGATTTCCATATCCCGCGAAATGGTGGGCGATCGAATCCGCCGCCGCCGCCGTGGATCAACCCGCGTTTGCGGATTTGCGTGAAGCGCGGAAGCACCCGAAAGCGAAATGGGTGACGTTAAGTTCGCCACTGGCGAATGTGCTCCTTCCGCATCTGAACATCGCACGTGAACTCGCATTTCACGCGGCCGATTACGCGATGTTTCTCCACTTCGATGGTAAAGACGCGGATGCGATGGAGATGCTTTTTGACGTAATGCACCAGTCAAAGTCGCTCGATCAAGAGCCGTTCATCATCTCGAACCTCGTCGCTGGCGGGCTTCGCGTGTTGGTGAGCGTGCGTGTGCAGATGATCGCGCCGGATTTGTCAATCGCGGGATCTTCGCCGACAACGCGTCCATTCGATCGGCAGGCATCGCGCCAGCAGGTGATGAAGATGATCGCCCTGCTGCTCGATCAATCGCCACGAACGGAACGCGCGCCTCACAGCATTGCGACCGAACGCGTCGTGCAGATGGACTTCGTTTTGAACAAAGCGAAGAGCGAGTTCGTCTTGCAGCCGATGCTGTTGCTCGATGCTGCGCACGCCGGGAATTCGCCGAGCATCATGGAGACCGCCGTTCAAGCGCCTGATCTTCCGGCGGCGCTGGCGATGCTGAATGGACCCAAGTCTCCGCAAAATCCGGTGCGCATCGTCAGCCGCGCTGTGATTTACACAAAGCTCAGCGCCATTCAAGGGAATTTTCGAGCGGAAGAAGAATGCACCGCTGCGGCGATTTCACTCGCGATCAGGCTTTACCGGATCGATCATGAAGGCTTGCTTCCGCCGAAGCTCGATGCGCTTGTGCCGGCGTATTTGCCAAAGGTTCCGGCCGATCCGTTAGCACCGGGCGCCAAGGCGATGAAATACGTCATCCTCAACAATGGCGCGCGCGCGATCGTCTATAGCGTGGGAATGGACCAGACCGATGACAGCGCGGGTGGTGCGGCCATTCCAAATCAGCCGTTCTATGGGTGGGATCCGACGGGTATGACGAAAGATGAGTATCACGACCTTCTTCGTTGGAGTCCCCCACCGACAACGGCGCCCGCGGAGTCAAATGAAACTGCGGATGATTAGCTCGATGAATCCGATCACCCAGACCACCCCCACCAGAGCAAATGCAGCGCAGATGATCCATGCGACCGGCAGCGTAATCGCGAGTACGACCGATCCCCCGCCGCTTGCATGAACGACGCGGCGATGCAGCCGCAGCATCGTCAGCCACCAGCCGAGGAACGTGATGATGGGCAAAGCAGCCGAAATGACGCCCGTCGCCACCGCGATCTTCCAGGCGCCACCATGCAGATTCGGGAATGATTGGGCGATACGGCTCATGGTGAGAAGCAGGACGACGGCGAGCGAAAGGATGAGCAACGGACCGCACGTGTAATAACTCAGCGCGATCGCGCGGTTCTGTAACTGTGTCGCCACGGCTTTCGGATGAAAATGATAGCTGGCGACGCCGCTCATGAAGATGAGGAAGAGCGCGATCGCAAGCGGCGCGACACCGAACGTCATCGCGCCGACTTCCCACGGCCAAAGGAAGGCAAATCCTTCCGGAATATTGAGCAGCCCCTGTTTGAGAAAATTCTGAAACGGCGGTAGCAGTTGCGATCGCCCCCAGATCGCGAGCGCCGCGAGTGGAATCCACGCGATCAGCACCGTAATAAACCGAAACTTTTGCGCATCGCGAAAGCTCACCGGCCGGGCGACTTCCATCGCGAGTTTCTTCGAGTCGAGCAAACCCATTGCCAGCGTGCGGAGGTACGCGCGGACATAGCCGATGCGCTTTCGATGCGACCAAGGCAGTTGCGATTCCGCGAAGGCAGCGCGATCGATCGCGAGTCCGCACTCGGGGCAAAGTTCGCTTTCGATCCCACGAAGGTTGTATCCGCACTGCGGGCAGTGGAGGTCCGGCGTGGAGATTTCGGGTGAAGTCGTGGTCATGCTGTCCTGAATCGCTGCATCTCAGACCATATCGTCATACGGACGCCGAGCGCGGATCCGGAACGGGCGCGTTGCGCGGATTCTCCCGAATCGCGCAACGGCACAAATGTGAAAAATGCCCGCTTCGTAAAAATTCATGTCGGGCGGGCGCGAAGACTTGCGCCGCCGGCGCTGCGCGAATGTCGCCTGAATCGCGCAACATCGCCAGAGAATGTAGAGGCATGTGGCACAGCCGCCCTGGGCTGTGCGGGACGGGAAGCACAGCTGTGGGCGGCTCTGCCACACGATGAGAGGGTGCAACAAAATGCAACAAATTGTAGCAGGTGAAAAAATCGTCCAGAACGGATCGAGGCGGGACAAGAACTTACGACCGATCCGAAGCGAGCTGTTGCATGACTCGTTTTGAGGCGACGCGAATGAAATCCGAATAGGATACGCAGCAGATGACGACACACGCCCCGCCGACGTTTGATGAGGTGGATTATCCCTATCCGCCGCGGTTTCGCTGGCTCAAGCGGCTGGTCGTGGTCTATCTGCTGTTTGCCGCGTTGCTCGTCGGGATCCGAATCGGGTGGGGGAAATTTGCGCAGAAGAAGCTCGACACGAACCTGGCCGCCATCCGCGCCGCGGGTGAGCCGGCGCTGGCGGTGGACATGAATGAGCCAACCCTTCCGGATGCCGACAACGCCGCGTATTACTACCGACAAGCCATCGCGAAGCTGAATCCGAACGTCGTCTCGCCGGCAGCTTCGAACTACATCTACAACGATTATCCGCCCTTCCCGCGCAAGTGGTTCGCCATTGCAGACGCTTCGCAAAAAGCCAATCAGCGCGCGTTCGATCTGGCGCGCGAGGCCCGAAAGCATCCGCGCGTCCAGTGGATGGCGACCTATTCGTCGCCGCTGATCAACGTGGTCCTGCCGCATTTGAACGGCGCGCGTGACCTTGCCAATCACATCGGCGACAACGCGCTGCTCCTGCATTTCACCGGCAACGACGCGGAGGCGCTGGATAGCATTAAGGACATCTGGGCGCTGGCGGATGCGATCGACAAAACGCCTCTGCTCGTCTCGCATCTCGTCGCGATCGGAATTCGGGCGCTGGCGATCGATCGGCTGGAAATCATCGCGCGGGATTTGACGATCGAAGGCGTCTCCCCCACCACGCGGCCGACCGATCGCCCCGCAACGCGACGGCAGGTGAAGGAGTTGCTGGCGCTGCTGCTGGACGAACAGGCGGCCCAGCGCGCGACCGCCCACGCGTATGCGAGCGAACGCACATTTCAGGTCGATTCGATTCTGTACTATCCGAAGTCGAGCAAGTGGATGTGGCCGATGTTTCAGCTGGATGCGGTCGCGGCGATGCACGCAAACGATCATTGGATCGCCAGCACGACGCAGCCGACGTGGCCCGCGACGGTCGTCGCACTGCGACCGACACCGCTCCCCGGGGACACCCTCGCGCACGTGTTCAGCCGCATGGTGATCCCGGCGCTGAATCGCGCGCGGCTGACGGACTTCAAAGTAATCACGGACGCGCGTCTGGCCGCGACGATTCTCGCGGTGCGGATGTATCGGCTCGATCACAATGGCGCGTTTCCTCCGAATCTCGACGCGCTCGTGCCGAAGTATCTGGCGAACGTGCCGGAGGATCCGTTCAGCGCTCAAACCCGCGAGCTCGGTTATGCGCCGCCTGGGAAAATGCCGCATCCGATGGTTTACAGCGTGGGCGAGGATTACACCGACAACACGATGCCAACGCCCACGACCTGGCCGACGGAACCGCGAAATGGATGGCAGCAAAAGGACGTCGACCAGTGGCGCGATCTGACGAGCTGGTCGCCTCCGCCCAAGCCCAAGGCGTCGACGCAGAACGTCAATCCCGGCGACGAATCACCGGAGACTCTGGACGACCAGTAACAGGAATCCGCAGGCCCAGGTGATGAACGTGAGCGTGATAATTCCGCAGAATACCCAGAGCACCGGCAAGAGTGCGGCGACCATCGTCGTGCGTGGCCACGTTGCGTGCGTCGCGCGCTGATACAGACGCAGCGTGTTCACCCACCAGATGAACAGGAGCACAAGCGGCGCGGACCCCGCGAGCATTCCGAGAATCGCCGTCACCGTGAATCCAAAACTCGTATCCGCGAAGTCGGTATTGGCGATCGCGGTTGCGACACCTGCGATCAGCAGCATGACGGGAAGAAATGCGATGGCGGCGCATGCGTAGTAGCTCATCGCAACGCCTCGGTTCTGCAGCTTCGGAGCCATCGACCGCGGATGAAAGAAATAGCTCGACACACCGCTGAGCAGAATGAGAAACATCAAGAGCGAAAGGGGAAACACGCCGGGGACTGTAATGCCGGCCCCGAGCGGCCAGAGAACGTCGAGCGCGAACATGTTCACCGACGACGACATCGCATTCATGCCGATGCCGCTCCAGATGAACGTGCCCTGCTTCTGGAAGACGAGTGCGAGAATGAGCGAGGCAATCGCCAGCGGCACCCAGCCGACCGCGATGGTGATGAAGCGAAAGAGCTGCGCATCGCGAAAACTCACCGGCCGGGAGAGTTCGTTGGCCAGGTCGGGAGTCTTGAAGGTTCCGAGGATAAGTGTTCGCCAGTACGCGCGGAAGTAACCGATTCGCTGACGATGCGTCCACGGCAAGCGCGAGTAGAGCATGTCCGCGCGATCGAGCGCGAGCCCGCATTCCGGACAGTTCGCGCTCGAAAGCCCCCGCAGGTTGTAACCGCACTGCGGGCAGAAGAGGTCTTCGGATGTTTCAGGAGGGAGATCTAATTCCACATTTGCCGCCGATCGGGCACGACTCGACTGAGCTCGTCGAAGTCCGATTCACACCGATGAAAAAATAGATTGAGCTTTCATCGGTGTCCATCGGACTTCG
>JAICIO010000088.1 GCA_025924315.1 Phycisphaerae bacterium | reverse complement strand
GAACGACCGTCGAGCCCGCGAAGTCGTGGAAGTTCATGCCGAGGCTCGGAAGGAATTTGCCCGCGGAGCCCATCGTGTAGAGGAAGCCATCCGGACCCCAGGCCCAGTGGCCGATGATCGGATAGATGAAGCCGGAGACGCAGATGGAGTAGAGGATGTCGCCCCAGAAGGCGGTTCGGCCGATCATCGTGCCCGAGCAGATGGTCGAGGCGCAGTCGGCGAAGGCGAACTGGAAGAGCCAGTGCGCCAGCACCGGAACGCCCGCCGCGCCGTAAAGCGTCGTGGCGCTGATGTTCTGCAGGAAGAACCACTTGTCGAAGGTGCCGTCCGCATTCGGATTCGGATTGTGCCAGCCGATGAAGCCGTTGCCCGCGCCGAACATAAACGCGTAGCCCCAGGCCCAGAAGAGAATGCCGCATAGACACGTGTCGAAGACGCACTCGACGAGGACGTTCACGGTTTCACGGCTGCGGCAGAAGCCGGCTTCGAGCATTGTGAAACCTGCCTGCATGCCGAACACCAGGAACGCGCCGAGCAACGTCCAGATCGTGTTGATCGGATTGACATAAGGATCCGTCTGCTGAACCGCAGTCGTGAGCGCGCTGGGCTGCGTCGCGGCCGCCGCCGCGGCCTGCTGGGCATACGCGGTCTGGCCATTCACGATCACGCTCAGCGTTTTCGCGCCGAACAGGATCAAGCCGACCATGATGACGGCGGCGATGGCCTTGCCGGCGAGCAGGATCAGAAAATACTTCCGCCACTGGGGTTCATTGAATCGCAATCGCAACCTGTCGAGCTTCTCTGATAAGCGAAGTCTCGTCTCCTCGCGCGCTTTGGTCATAACACGTCCTCTGAAAAAAGAGTTCCCCCGAGAGCAATGGCACACGCCGAGCCCGCGAGGGGCTTATCAAACGAAGTGCCAGTGAGAGAAACGCGCGTGAGTGCGTCGATTTATACTCCCATGGGTGATCCACTGATCTGATGCGCCGATTTGGCTTTGTAGGGTGCGCTTCAGCGCACCGGTTATTCTCTCGGCAGGCAAATAACCGGTGCGCTGAAGCGCACCCTACGGCGCAAAGGAATTGGAGGGGCGATGGCGGACTATCGTCGCGCACGTCAACCGGGCGGGACCTTCTTCTTTACCGTCGTGACTGAGAATCGCGCACCGATCTTTGAGTCAGAATTCGCGCGCAAGCTTCTCGGTGACGTGATGAGAGAGTGCGCCATCACGCGCCCCTTCGAGACCGACGCAATCGTTCTTCTTCACGACCATCTACACGCGATGTCGACGTTGCCGCCGGGCGACGCGGACTATTCAACGCGCTGGGCATTCATCAAAGCGAATTTCACGAGGCGATGGTTGGTGGCGGGTGGGCCGGAGCAACCGATTACAGGCTCGCGGACTTCCACGGGTCGCAGGGGAGTGTGGCAACGAAGATTTTGGGAACATCAGATCGTAGACGACCGCGATTATCACGAACATCTGAATTACTTGCACTACAACCCGGTCAAGCACGGCTACGCGACGTGCCCACATGCGTGGCGACATTCGTCGTTTGAAAAATGGGTGCGGAAGAAGGACTACGAGCAGGATTGGCTTTGCACGTGCCGTGGAAAGACGGTCAAGGAACCAACATTTCGCCTCAACACGCGAGAGATCGAATGCGATTGGTAGGGTGCGCTTCAGCGCACGGGTTATTCGCCTTTCACGCGGAATAAATAACCGGTGCGCTGAAGCGCACCCTACAAGAGACGACGCCGTCCGCGACTATCGATTCTCCATCGACCACTGGAGGGAGAAACGCGTGAGCTCTGTGCCGCTCTTGAGGCCGAGCTTTTCTTTGATGTGCTCTCTGTGCGTTTCGATTGTCTTCACGCTCAGCTGCAAACGATTCGCGATTTCGCTGGGGCCGATGCCTTCGGCGATGAGGCGGAAGACCTGGAATTCGCGGTCCGTCAGCGAATCGATGGGGGAACTGGTGACGTCGCCGGGGTTCATCAGCTTCTTCAGCAGGCGCGAGCTCATGGCCTCGCTCAGGTAGATCTCGCCGGAGAGCACTTTGCGGATGGCGACGAGGAGGCTGTCCATCGCGGCCTTTTTCATGATGTATCCCTTGGCGCCGGCGCGCAGGGCGCGCTCGGCGTAGATCGATTCATCATGCATGGAAACCGCGAGCAGCGGGATATCCGGATAAGCCGCGTGAAGCTCTTTGATCAGGTCGAGTCCGCTGCCGTCGGAAAGGGCGATATCGACCAGCACGACGTCGGGTTTGGTCTTGCGCATCTGATCGGCGGCCTCTTTGGTGGATTCGGCTTCGCCGCAGACGGTCAGGTCTGCCTCGTCGTTGATGAGCATCTCGAGTCCGTGGCGGACGATCGGATGATCTTCCACGATCAGCACGCGCGTCTTGGTTCCCGATTTCGATTCAGTTTCCATGGTGGCCGTTTCCATTTGAGCCTGCCTTCAAATTGTAATGACACGCGACGATCGTGCCTGCCGGTTTGCCTTCCTGAACATCGACGCTGGCTCCGATCATGCGGGCACGGTAGCGCATGATCTGAAGACCCATACCATCAAAGCTTGGATTAGTTTCACGAATTCCGCGGCCGTCATCGCTTATTCGCATGTCCATCGCCCTGGGCGTTCCAACCAGATCGATCTGCACTTTCTTCGCCTGCCCGTGGCGAACCGCGTTGCTGATCGCTTCCTGCGCGATGCGATAGAGATGCACGCCGGCGTTGAGGTCGATGTCGTGCTCGTCGCCGGTTTGTTCGAAAATGCATTCGATACTGAAGATGTTTTCCGCGTTGGCGGCGAGCTCGCGAAGCGCTTCGGCCAGCCCGCCGGATTCCAAGGCCGGCGTCGCGAGCGTGCGGCAAAGATCGTGGGTCCATTCGACCGCGGTTTTCGCCATCTTTGAAACCTTCATCGCCTCTTCCGCGTCTTCCTGCCCCGCGCTGGTGAGGCGCTTGCCGAGGCGCTGCATCATCAATGCGATGCCGGTGAGATGCTGGCCGAGGCCGTCGTGTAGATCGTGGCCGATGCGCCGTTGTTCGGCTTCGGAAATCTCGAGAATGCGCTTCTCAAGCTGTCGCGCGGCCACGGCGTTTTCGTCGGCTCGTCGCTTGGCGCTTTTCAGGCCCGCACAGATCAGGCTGATGAAGACGCCCTCGACCAGGAACAGCACCAGACGCACGCGCTCGCTGAACGTGGACAATTCAAAGTGACCGTAAGGCTTGGTGAAGAAGTACAGATCGCAGACCGCCGCGACCGCGGTCGCGAGCAGCCCTGGCCCCAGCCCGCCGAACGCCGCCGCGGCCATCACCGCGCCGAAGAACAGAACGAACGGCACCTCCTGCGTCACGTACTGGACCAGCATCAACTTGAGCGCGAGCGCAATGCCGACGCAGACAAACGCGGCCGCGTATCGCGCCAGGGTTGATCGGTAAAGCCTCGCCATTCGGTTTCGGATTTCAGACGCCAGCACCAACTCCATTATAACCGCCGGCACCCCAGCGATTCACAACTTCGCCCCGACAATGAACGCCCAGCCTCCTGATTAATTCCGCGGTCATCGTCCGGTCATGCGCGCACGAGATCCCGCCAAGACGCAGGCGACTTCTGAGCGGCGATGGGCAATCGAAGTCGCTTGCGTCTTCGCGACAGACCTGGTTTGCCTCGTCCTGGTGTGCTGAAGCACACCGTACGACAGGTTCGACCAATCCCCTCCCACCCCGTACAATGGGGAACTCTCTTATTTAGCTGGAAACCGAACTGTAATGCAGATCCGTAACTTCTCGATCATCGCCCACATTGACCACGGCAAGAGCACGCTTTCCGACCGGCTGCTCATGCGGGCCGGGGCCATCACCGAACGCGAATTCAAGGAACAGATCCTCGACGACATGGATCTCGAACGCGAACGCGGGATTACCATCAAGGCGTCGGCGGTCACGGTGTTTCATGAGCATACCCCTGCGGGGAGCACCAAAGCCGAGAAGTTCATGCTGAACTTCATCGATACGCCCGGGCACGTCGACTTTCATTACGAAGTGCAAAAGGCCCTGCAGGCCTGCGAAGGGGCGATTCTTGTGGTCGACAGCACACAGGGCGTGCAGGCGCAGACCGTCGCGAATGCGTACGCCGCCGTCGATGTCGGGCTGGAGATCATCCCGGTCATCAACAAGATCGATCTGCCCGGCGCGCGGCCGGAAGTCGTCGCGGAGGAAATCGAGCAGGTCCTCGGATTCCCGGCGGAAGATGCGATTCTCGTCTCGGCCAAGACGGGCGAAGGCATTGACGAGCTCATCGAAAAACTTTGCGACATCCTTCCACCGCCAAGGGGCCTGCCCGATGCCCCGACGCGCGCTCTGATCTTTGATTCCATTTACGACGATTATCGTGGAGTCATCACCTACGTCCGCGTCGTCGATGGGGAGCTCAGGAAGGGGCAGAAGATCCGTTTCATGGGGACGGACAAGCAGTATCAGATTACGGATCTCGGCAAGCTGATGCCGCGGCCGAAGCAGGTCGAACGCATCGGCACCGGCGAGGTCGGTTTCATCGTCGCGGCCATCAAAGATCTGCACGACGTGCGCATCGGCGACACGGTCACGGACCTCGCGAATCCCGCGACCGAAGCGCTGCCCGGCTACAAGCCGAGCCAACAGATGGTCTACTGCGATTTCTATCCGAGCGGGAAAACGCAGTACGACGAGCTCCGCGACGCGATGGATCGCTTGTCGCTGAATGATTCAAGCTTCAGCTTCGAGCCCGAGAGCAACGACGCGCTCGGCTTCGGATTCCGCTGCGGATTTCTCGGTCTGCTCCACATGGAAATCATCCAGGAGCGCCTCGAGCGCGAGTTCAACATCCAGATGATTCAGACCGCCCCGACGGTCACGTACGAAGTGAAACAAACGGATGGATCGGTCTTCCGCATCGACAGCCCGAGTGAACTGCCCGAGCCCACAACGGTCGAAGAAATTCGCGAGCCGTTCATCCTGATGAACCTCATCCTCCCCGCGGACAGCGTCGGCAATCTGATGAAGCTCTGCGAGGATCGCCGCGGCACGTACAAGAAAACCGAATACATCGGCGCGACGCGCGTGATGCTGCAATACGAGCTTCCGCTGGCGGAGGTCATCTACGATTTCTACGACCGCCTCAAGAGCGCGACCAAAGGTTACGGCACCATGGACTTTGACTTCATCGGCTTCCGCCACGGCGACCTCGTGAAGATGGACATCCTCGTCAACGGCGACAAGGTCGACGCGCTGAGCGTGATCGTCCACAGAGACCACGCCGAAGCGCGCGGCCGAAAGCTCCTCGTTCGACTGAAGGAAGAAATCGACCGCCACCTCTTCGAGATCCCGCTACAGGCGGCGATCGGTGGCAAAATCATCGCGCGCGAGACAATCAAATCCGTCGGCAAGAACGTGACGGCCAAGTGCTACGGCGGCGACGTCACGCGAAAGCGCAAGCTGCTCGAAAAACAAAAAGAAGGCAAAAAGCGCATGAAGCGCGTCGGCAGCGTGGATATCCCGCAGGAAGCGTTCATGGCGATTCTGGAGAGCGACGATTGATTACCACGGGGGCAAAAGCGAAGTCGGGCAAACGCAATGAACACACTCTAGAGGTTCACGCCGATCGCGTGGTGATCCGGCGATCGATAGGGAATAAAGCGCTCGGCGCCGCAACGTACCTGCTTGCGGGCCCATTCCTTGGAGCGATCTTTGGGTTGCTTGCGGCAGTCGGCGTGGTGGCGCTGCTGCAAGGAGTGTTCAAAGTCTCTGACGAAATCTCAGCCAAGAGCGCTGTCGTCGTTGGCGCACTCTTCGTGATTGGCGGGATCGCATGGGCGATCCGCGATTTTCGCCGGCATGCATCGGCTGAACTCATCATCGCGTCCGATCGGCTCGAGTTGTATGTCTTCGGCCGCCGACGTGAGATGCCGGTCGACGCCATCGACAGCATCCGTCTCTGCCGGGAAGGCCGCCAGATCTGCGTCGACCTCACCTCCGGAAAGTGCGTGCGCGTGCCGATGGATTTTGCGCCGGCTGGCCGGGTGCTGCCGCATCTCAATACGATCCTGATCCCGAACCTCGTGCGGCGGAGCGAAGCGAAGATTCGCGAGCCGAGGCCGATCGTCATCCGTGATCTTGGGCCGCTCGCGATTCCCATCGCGATCCGCGATCTGGGAATGCTTGCGCTCGGCATCTGCGCGCTGCCGACGATTCACGGCACGTTCGAAGGCATTCGAACGTTCAATCGCGCGATCGTCGGCCTCCGCCAGTGCGCCCGCGGACTTCGCGGCGGTTTCATTATCACCGCCGAGGGCGTCCAAGACCTACGACGCACGCATCCCGTCTTATCCTGGACCCGCATCGAGCAAATCGAAATGACCGACGCCGGAATCCGCATCGCTCGGAATGTTGGCTCGCCGCTCGTCGCCTCGCCGTACGCGCATCACTTCTGCGAACTCGATCGATTATTCGAGTCGTTTCGCTCTGAGGCCTAATATGCCTGTTCCGTGACACTTTTCGTGATATGATTCTGCCATGCGGCACGAGGATGAAATCAAGTCAATCCTCGCTCAGGTGACTCCTTGGCCTGAAGAGGATCGCGTCGCGCTAGCGTATCAGATCCTGCGTAACATGCGCCTGAAGACACGCGAGTCCGCGCCGCGCGGGACGCTCGAGCGCGCGCTCGGAATCGCGCGGGGGACGACCCCACCGCCGGACGATGAAACGGTTAAGAAGTGGCTCGAGGAGCATCGTCAGCAGAAATACGGATGAAACGCATTCTGCTCGACACGAACGTCGTGCTTGATGTGCTGCTCGACCGGCAGCCCTTTGTTGATGAATCGCGCCAGATCTGGCAAGCGTCCGACGAAGGTCGCTTCGATGGTTACGTCGCAACCTTCAGCATTCCGAACATCCATTACATTTGTGGCAGACAAAGTGGAGCGGTCGCAGCTCAGAACGCGGTCGATGAGTGCCTCGCCGCATTTGAGGTTTGCGCCCTTTATCGTGAGTGCATCCTAGCGGCGCGACGAATGCCCGGACCAGACTTCGAGGACAACTTGCAGATTGCCTGCGCGATCACAGATTTTCTCCATGGCATTGTCACTCGTGATCCAACGGATTTCGCTGCTTCACCGATTCAGGTGTACACCCCGGCACAGTTTCTCGCGTCGCTCTAACGGACAGTTTCCAACATCATTTGCCATGCCTCATCCCCTCAAGCGTTACATCTCCAACCTCTCCCGCTCGATGGGATATGAGATCAAGCGGTGGCGGCATCCGACTCAGGAGCAGATCGATGCGCAGGATCCGCTGTTGAACATTCGGTCATTTCTTTCAGATCGAAAGATCGCACCGAAAACGATCTTCGACGTCGGGGCGAATCAGGGGGACTACGCGGCGCAGTGTTTGGAGTTGTTTCCTGATGCGCGCGTGTATTGCTTTGAGCCGACGCCGGCGGTTCTCAATATTCTCAATGGTCGATATGCAAACAATCCGCGGGTGAAGATTGTTTCCGGGGCTGTTACGGATGCGGATGCGCCCGTCACATTCAATCTGCGTGGCGACAGTGTGTGGAATTCGATGCTCGCCAGCGGGAATTCAGGGATCGCGCCGGGCGTGACTCAGGCGATTGAGGTGAAGGGGATGCGGCTGGATTCGTTCGCCACATCCGAAAGCGTCGAGCAGGTTGATCTGCTCAAGCTCGACATTCAGGGGGCGGAGATGAAAGCGCTCGCGGGGGCGGAGCGACTGCTTCGTGACGGGCGGATTTCGGTCGTGCAGATGGAGATGAATTTCCAGAATCTCTACGCGGGGCAGGCGGATCTGCAGAGCGTGTCGAAGTTGATGTTCGGGCACGGATATTGGCTGCAAGGCGTGTACAGTCCGTCAATGCTGAACGGATTGCTCTGCGCGATCGAAGTCGTCTTCGCCCATTCGAAGCTGATCTGATGGCGGAAAACCAGTTCTACATCTGGCGCTTATCGGAGGAGCAACCGAGGCAATTCTCTCCGCGAGACGCTTCACAGACGAACGAGCCATCCGACATTCGCTATCACGCCGGCATTTTGAATTCGCTCGACGAGTTGCTGCGCGATCGCGGGCTCAAATTTCTGCTCACCTGGCATCTCGATCGATTCGACGAGCGTTTTCGCGACGCGGTGGTTTTGCTGATTGGGGATGAGTCGTATCAGACGCCGTCGTACGCGGCGCGCGTTCGCGCGCTTTTCAAAACCGGCGGGGTGAAGCGAAATTCGCTGGGGCGAACGTTCGCGTTGCCGTGGCCGATCGCGTGGCGGAATGCGCTGCGCGATTTGCGGAATGATCTGAAGGCGCTGAAACGCCGCGCGGATCATGGGAAGACGCCGATCTATGAGATCCCGCTGGGCTATCACACGCTTGTCGATGTGGAAGACGTGCCATTTGATCAACGCGCAACGGACGTCTTCTTCGCGGGCTCGCTCGCGGCGCCGTTGAAGCTCGACCTTCGGCCGTCGATCGCGTCGCGAAAGCAGATGCTCGCGGCGATCGAAGAAGCGAAGCGCCAGTTGCCGCAGCTGAAATTCGACTGCTCGCTTCAACCGCTGCGCGGGAAATTTACGCCCGCGGAGTACTCGCGCAATCTGATGAACGCGAAAGTCGTCCTCTGCCCGCGGGGCAATTTCGACGAAACGTTTCGTTTCTTTGAGGCGGCCCGAAGCGGGTGCGTGATCGTTACGGAACCATTACCCGAGCGATGGTATTACGAAGGCTCGCCCGCCATCCAGTTCCGCGGATGGTCCGATTTATCCGCGAAATTACGGGAGCTTTTCGACGATCCCGCGCGGTTGTCGGACGTTTCGCGTGAAACCCGGCAGTGGTGGGATCGAGCGGCTTCCGAATCGGCCGTTGCACGCTACATGTCGCAGCAACTGAACGCGTAGGGTGTGCTTCAGCACACCATTCCGGGCGACCAAACCGGTGTGCTGAAGCACACCCTACGCAGACCCTACGCGAACGACCGATAAGGTTTCGTTTTGGTCCTTTCCAACCTAAGCAGCGCTCCATTCGAGCCGATACTTCTTTCAGACGAATCTTTGCCAAGGAGCGGACTTTGAAGGGTATTCAGATCGGACAATTGCTGGTCGAGCAGGGCGTGCTCAGCGAGAAGCAGGTGCAGCACATCCTCAAAGTCCAGAAGCAATCGCATCGGCCGTTCGGTGATCTGGCCGAGCGGCTCTACGGCATCGATCCGCAGGCGATCGAAGACGCGTGGGTGAAACAGTACATCCAGATCGCGGGGATCGTCGATCTGGACGATCACAAGATCGAAGAGGAATGCCTCCGCGTACTGAACCGCCGCCAGGCGTGGCAGTTCCACGTGCTGCCGATGAACCACGAACCGGACGGCCAGCAGCTTAACGCCGCCACCAGCGCCGAAGACCTCGTCCGCGCCGTGAACTTTTCGTCGCGCTCGATCGACGAGCCGGTTTATTTCCTGATTGCAGAGCGAAAGCAACTGCGCGAGTTCCTGATGAAGCACTATCCAGTGCCGAACTTCATCGCGCAGTACGCCGCAAATATGTCGTAACTTTTGCAATCCCAGAAGATCCAACCAAGCCCACGGCTTTAGCCGTGGGTTTGTTATTTGGTTTGCTCGTCGATGCTAACCATACTCGCATCCGGAGGAACCAGCACCTCAGCGCGCTCGTCCGAAAAAGCGCTATGCCAACCTAGCGCGATCAATGAATCGTGAAGCCGACTGTGCGATGCAGGGAGGATTGCCGCATCGGCTTTGACGTGCGAAAGGCTCGTCGCAAGCTCCTCTTTCGGACGAAGGTAAATTGTTTGCCAAAAAGCTGGGGCATACAGCTGCGTGCGGCCATCCATTAAAACCTGGTATTCGTCGCCGAGTTTCCACGTGAGATATCCGCCCCAGTTGAATTCGTTGATCAGATGGTGCGTCTGGGGCGTGATGTGCGTCGTGACGAAATCGGCGGCTTCGACGGGATAACCCGGGACATCTGGGCCGTGACGATTGATCCACTGGTCGGTGGTGACATTTCGCGACGGAAGCGCCAGCGTGATTTTTACCAGCGCGAGCGTGATGCAGAGCGAAAGCACCGCGAGAACGATCGGCCGGGCGAGCACGCGATCACGGAGGGTCGGGGCGGTCGCGCTCAGCAGTGGAATGCCGACGATCGCGAAGAGCGGCGCGAAACGGCCGAGTTTGATGAGCAATGCCGTCGAGATGAGCAGGGCGATCCACTCGCCACGGGACAACTCATTTCGCCGGCGGATCGCGCAACCGAGCAGAATCGCAATAATCACCGCCAGCGACATCCCCAATCCGCCGACGTAGAACGGCGAAAACTCCGCGATCACGCCGGCATGAAGCATCGGATCGGCGAACTGGTAATGCACAATCGTTTCGATCATTCCCGGCAACATCGGCGTCGCCAGGCACGCGAGTGACGTCGCGAGGAACAGGGGCAGATACCGGCGATTCGAGATCATCAGGCATCCCACCCAAAGCGGCACAAACGCGGCGAAGAAGTGCAAATTGATGTTGATCGCCGTGATCGGAACGATCAGCCAGACTCCCCACGTAGCGGCGGGGCTTGCCCCGAATGAAGCCCGAAAAAAGGTGACAGCCACCTTTTTTTTACGATCCTGAAAAGTGGATTCCGCATCGGCCCTGCCGAAGGGAAAAAGGTGGCTGTCACCTTTTTCTGGTTCGTGGTTTTGCTGGTCGCAGATGAGGAGCCACCAGCAGATGGCGAGGAGGGCGAGGCACATCGTGACGGGACGGAAGCTGAGGTAGGGGAGGCAGAGGATGATCGCGAGGAAGGTGAGAACGCACGAAGTGAAATAGTTCTTCGATCGCTCGAAGGCCGCCAGGGCGATGAAGGTGAAGAACGTCGCGACGAGGATCGCTTCGGTCAGCACAACGGCGCGGACGCCGGCGTGGTCCCAGATCGCCTTCATCGTCAGCTCAGCGAGCCACGAGTACGGCGTCCAGGGCTCTTTGAGCGATGCGAACGAGAGCGTGTCGATCAGTGGGCGGATCCCGTCACGCGTGAGTTGATCCGCGACGCGCAGGTGCCAGAAGCAATCGGGATCGAGGGTGTCGAAGAGGATGGATTTGCCCCCTGCGGCGATCGCGAGGAAGGCGATGAGGAGCATCGCGCCAAGGCGCGTGCGCGCGGAATGATCGGTCGTCTCGGGAGAGATCACTTTCTGTTATCGGATCAAATCACGTGAGTCCTGTAGGGTTCGCTTGAGCGGACCGGCTATTCGCCTTTTCCGAACGAAGAAATAACCGGTCCGCTGAAGCGGACCCTACGAATGCGAGAACGGCGACGGAAGTGCGGGGCCTACGTACAATGATTGGGAATGCCCGAACCGGCTTTGAAATCCAAAGGCGTGTTTGTCCGCCTGCTGCAGATGCTGCGGCCGCACTGGGGGATGATTGCGGTGGCGCTGGTGGTGCTGCTGCTATCAATGCCGGGGGAACTCTTCCCGGGGATGGTGTGGATGTACGTCGTGGATCATCTCATCCGCCACGACGACACCTTCTGGACGCGCTTCATGCATCGGGGGATCAGCTTCAACGGTCGGGTCGTCGGCCCGCTGAAGCTGCTGGTCTCGGCGGTCATCTTCTGGATGTATGGCGTGTACCTTTTCTCGCTGGTTCTGGGGACGCTCTCCACCAACCTGATGAACCGAGCCGCGCAGAAGTTCATCCTGTCGCTGCGCAATCGGGTTTATCTCAAGCTTCAATCGCAAAGCCTCGGGTATCTCCAGCGGCAGCGCACGGGCGACCTGATGAGCCGGGCGATGGGAGACGTGGATGAGATTCAGCAGTTCATCGTCAGCGGGATCGACGTCGTCGTCGGCGACGGGGTGATGTGGCTGGTGACGGTCGCGCTGGTGATGTCGCTGGATTGGCGCGTGGCGAGCGCGTCGCTGGCGCCGATGATTGTCGTTTACGTGCTGCTGCGAATGTACAACCGAAAGGTGCAGCCGATTTATAAGGCCGCGCGCGATCGGGCCGGCGATGTCTCGACGCGGTTGCAGGAAAACTTGAGTGGCGTGGTCGTCATCAAGATCTTCGGTCGGGAAAGGGAAGAGGCGAGGCGCTTCCGGCAGACGACCGATGCGTTTTATGATCAGCAGCTGCGGGCGATCAACGCGCGCAGCCTTTTCTTCCCGTGGACGCAGGCGGTCGGGTTTCTGAGCAACGTTTTCATGATCGGCGTGGGCGGATATTCGATCCTGACCGGTGGAAGTTTCACGCTCGGAAAGCTGCTGGCGTTTCGGGCGTATTGGTGGCGGCTGTTTGGGCCGATCAACACGCTGGCGCGGGTGAATGACATGGTTCAGCGAGCGGTGGCGGCGGGACGACGGTTGTTTGAAGTTCTCGATGCGCCCGATGAATTGCCGGATGCGCCGGACGCGGTTCATCTCGATCAGATTCGCGGGGAGATGGAATTTCGCGACGTCAGCTTTTCGTATGCGGGCACCGGCGGACTGGATGGCAAGTCGGAAGTCCTGCACGACGTTTCGATCCGAATTGAACCGGGAAAAACGGTCGCTCTGTGCGGGCCGAGCGGATCGGGCAAATCGACGATTCTGAACCTGTTGCTGCGTTTCTATGATCCCGCACGAGGCGTCGTGACGCTCGACGGCCGCGATGTGCGCTCAATTGAGCGCGACAGCCTGCGGCAGCACTTCGCCCTGGTGCAGCAGGAAACGTTTCTCTTTAACGACAGCATTATCGACAATATCCGCTACGGACATCCGGAAGCGACGATGGAGCAGGTGATCGCGGCGGCGAAGGCGGCCAATGCGCACGGGTTCATCGGGGGTTTGCCGGCGGGTTATGACACAAGAGTCGGCGAACGCGGTGTGCGACTTTCGGGCGGGCAGAAACAGCGGATCAGCATCGCCAGGGCATTTCTAGCAAATCCAACCGTTTTGCTTTTGGATGAACCGACGAGCAGCGTCGAGCCGGATTCCGAAGCCGCCATCATCGCGGCGCTCGATCGGCTGATGCAGGGGCGCACGACAGTGCTGACGAGCCATCGGCCGTCGCTCATCAACCAGGCGGACGTCGTGTACGTGATCGAAGACGGCCGCGTGACGGAGCAGGGCTCGCCGGTGGAATTGAAACGCAACGGCGGATGGTTCGCGCGGTTCATGCGAAGTGCGGAAGACGCGTTACCCGAGACCGAGCTCGCGGAAGAGCCAGATTCTTCCCTTCGCTCAGAATGACAGCCATTGAATTGAGCATTGGTCATTCCCGTGGCTCCGCTTTTCCTTTTCTAACCCTCCCGGTACAGTCGGATGTGCTAAAGGAGTGTCATGAGCATCGCGACCGAGTTTGCGGCGAAGGGCAAGATCTCCGAGATTCGCGACAATCTCGTCGTTTTTTGCCCAAATAACACAAATTATCAGCTTCACCTGATTTCTGAAGAAGGGCGCTACACTGGCCCGACAAATGAGCCGGTGGAAGTGGTCATCAAGGGCACCGCCCGGAAGATGTGGACGGTGGTGAGCGGCGGGAACTTCATTTCCCCGATTTTTGGACCGCCGCGCATCGTCCAGGGCCGGGTACGATACGCCGACGAGAAAATGCTCGTCATTCAGGCTGGAGCGCCCGTTACCCTCGAACTGCCGTTGTCGGACATGGCCATCGACCTGACCAATGGCCCGATCACGGTGGGTTCGCTGGTGAACGCAGTGGTCCTGCCTGGCGCGACGTTTCACCTCGCCGAGAAATCGGTTGCGCGATAGATCGACCTGCTGAGTTGTTAGTCGTAGTAAACGGACCGCCCGGCCTGCACCGAGCTTGTCGAGGTGCGCTGAAGCTCCGGGCGGCCGTGGTAGATGTGCGAATCACTTGGACCGGGGCGGGCTGAATGATTGTTCGCATCAATCAATTTGATCCGCCGCGCGCCGAGCCAAGCGCCGGTTGGTCGGCCACCGGTCTATCGGGGCCGATCAAGTATACCTGGCCGGGCGAGACGCATGCCTTCGAGTTGCTCATCCTCGATCGCGACGAACAGCAGCATGCGCTGAGCGAATCGTTTCGACGGAAGCAGCTGCGGCAGCTGATTCCCGATGTGATGGAAGCGCTGCGAGAATCGGGCGAAGAGATTGTCGCGCGGCTGGATGGTCCCTTGGCGGAAGGCGAAATCGTGGGCGCGTTCGAGCATATCGTCGAGCCCGATGGCGCCGGGCGATATGCGTTCTCAAGTGCATCGCGGCTGGAGGAATCTTCCCCCGCGCCGACGGTGAGCGTGCGATTGCACCTGACAAATCCGCGGCTCACGATGCTCTGCAATGACATGAACATCGGCCTGGAGCGCATGGTGCGCCTGCGGCTGCTTTCGATCCCCAGCGGTTTCGTGAGCGCATTCCTCGACACCAATGAAACCAACGACGAGCGCTGGGGCGACCTGATCCGCGAATCGAGCATCTATCTCAGCACGGTCAGAGGTCTGCAGGCGATTCACCTGCTCACGCGCCGGTTCGATCCGATCGAAACGCGGACGAGACTGATGCAGCGATTGGTCGGCAGCACGACACCGAGGACGGCGGGGAAGTGAGCACAGGCTTGTTGGTTGTTGCGCGTTGATTGTTGGAGGTTGATTCCAACGCGCAACATGCCACGCGCAACACGACGCTAGCAGTAGATCAAATCATTCCGATTCCGACAAAGCAGATAGGACGCGACGCCGAGGACGATGCCGAGGACGGACGGGACGACAGCCGTCTGCCATTGGGCGGCGACCAGCTCGAGCAGCGCGCGATAGGTCAGGATCAGCGAGGCAATCCCGGTGAGGCCGATGAGGCCCAGAATAGACGTTCGCCAGGCGAATTCGACAATCCGATCAGTCATAACAACCTCCCACAACTGAGCGGATCATCGGCCAATAACGTCGCGGAACTGAAAAACATGAAACGTCGTCACAGTTTGCCCAGATTGACGCTTTCGTGGCATAAGACACGATCTTTTTGATAAAAAGTGTGCATTTAGGCAGATTTTGATCTCGATTTGGGTAAAACGTACCCGTTCAGGTTCAGTGGTATTTGTACTATCGGACCTGAGCGGGGCCAGGCGTCGAGGGAAGTTCATTTCTGTGTCGCCCGTCATACTTTTTTGACTGAATATTGAGCCGCGGGCAAGCCGTGCGTGCGCTCAAGCGAAATCTCGGAAGGTCCTGGTCACGGAACGTGGGTGAGGCCAGGGCCTTCTTTGTTTTGATGCGTTCGCATCAAAGAAATCCCAACGATCAAGCCCCAATGACCAATGAATGACCAGCGAACCAATGACCCGCGAAGCGATCTCGTTGGCCATTCGGACATTAGGATTTGATTGGTCATTGGGGCTTGGTCATTGGCCATTCGGTGAGATTCCTTTGCATCTCACGAATACCCGGCAATAATTACCTGCCGATGACCGCCCGCGAGTACTTCGCCAACATCTACGACAACGTCAAGTCGATCGCGATCGGGATGAAGATCACGATCAAGTACTGCTTCCAGAAAACCGTCACCGTTCAATATCCCGAGCAGCGCCTCAGCTTCGCCCCGCGCTATCGTGGCATTCATGAGTTCGAGCTTGACCGCTGCATCGCCTGCGACCTCTGCGCCAAGGCCTGCCCCGTCGATTGCATCTACATCGACAAAACCGCCCCGCGGAAGATCGACAAGAAAACCGGCAAGGTCGACCCCAAGGGCGGCGAGCTGGTCCGCTACGCGATCGACTACAGCAAGTGTCTCTTCTGCGCGCTCTGCACCGAACCTTGCCCAACCGAATGCATCCACATGGGCAAGCTGCACGATCTGTCGAGCTACTCCCGCGAAGATGTCGTCGTCGAGTTCACTGAGCTCGACAAGAAGGGCCAGCGCACGCCAATTCCTCTCTGGATGGAGCGCAACGCCGACCACATCCCCTGGGTTAAGGAAGAATACGAACGCGTCAAATCCGGCAAGATCGCGACGACCGCGGGGGACATTCCGGTCGTGAAGTAAACAGACGCGAAATCGCAAGCAACCGCCGATTGCCGCTTGCGATTTCGCGTCCGTTTTCCTGTAGGGTGCGCTTCAGCGCACCGGTTATTCTCCCGGCATGACTGACATCTCTCGTCGAACGTTCGTGGGTGGGGCGCTTGCGCTTCTGGCCACTGGGAATTCATCGAATCTGTTCGCTCAATCGAGCAAGCCTTCTTCATCGGTGACGAAGCTCAACGAATTCTCCTACGCCGACGTGAAACTCACCGGCGGGCCGCTGAAGGAACAGTTCGATCGAACCCGCGACTATTACCTGGCCGTCGATGACGATCGCATTCTCAAGGTCTATCGCGATCTGGCTGGCATCACGACGACCGCCAAGGACATGGGCGGATGGTACGACGCCAAGGGTTTCGCGCCAGGCCACGCGTTTGGCCAGTGGCTGTCCGCCCTTTCGCGGTTTGCTATGAACGGGAGCGACGAAGCGCGGGCGAAGGTTGCGAAGCTCGTGGAAGGGTTCGATCAGACGCTCGCGGGCGAGAATCGTTCTACGCAAGCTATCGCTTTCCCGGGTACACGTTCGACAAGCACGTCATCGGCCTCGTCGACGCGTATCGCTTCGCCAAGGTTGAGCAGGCGAAGAAGACGCTGGCGAAGTGTGTCGATCTGGCCGTGAAAGTGCTCCCGGATCACGCGCTCACGCGCGAAGAGCAGGCGGCGCGGCCGCACAAGGATGTGACGTACACGTGGGATGAGTTCTACACGCTGCCGGAAAACCTGTTCATCGCCTACGAGATATTCGGCGACGAGCGATATCTGGAGCTGGCGAAGAAATATCTGCACGACAAGCCGTTCTTCGATCCGCTTTCGGAAGGCAAGAACATCCTGCCGGGCCTGCATGCCTACAGCCACGTGAACTGTCTCTCGTCCGGCGCGCGGGCGTACATGACGCTGCGCGATGAGAAATATCTGCGCGCGATCAAGAACGCATGGGACATGCTCGAGAAGACGCAGTGGTTCGCCAGCGGCGGATGGGGACCCAACGAGGCGTTCGTCGAACCGGGGAAAGGAAAGCTCGCCGAAAGCCTGACGAAAACGCACAACCACTTCGAAACGCCCTGCGGTTCATACGCGCAGTTCAAGCTCGCACGCTATCTCATGCGCCTGACCGGCGAATCGCATTACGGCGACGGCCTGGAGCGCATTCTCTATAACGGCATCCTCGCCGCGCTTCCGATGGGGCCGGAGGGAAAGACGTTTTACTATTCCGACTACTCCGCCAACGCGAAGAAGAATTATTTCCCCGATCCCTGGCCGTGCTGCTCCGGCACCTATCCGCAGGTCGTCGCGGATTATCTGGTGAGCGCCTACTTCCATGATGATGACGGGATCTATGTGAATCTCTTCGTGCCGTCGGAGGTCAAGTGGAAGGGGCTGACAATCACTCAGGAGACCGAATATCCCGAGTCGCTCACTGGGACGACGCTACGCATCAAAGGTTCCGGGCAATGCGCAATCCGATTGCGTATCCCTGGTTGGTCAAGTCGGAAGGACGCAGGCAGTTTTTACACAATCAACAGGAACTGGCGGGGCGACGAAGCCGTCAATTTCGGCATCTTCGAAGACACACGTGCGCTCCCCATCGACGATGTCAATTCAAAGCTGGTGGCAACGATGCTGGGCCCGCTCGTTCTTGTGCAAAGCGGCGGGAAGCTGGTGCCATTTTACGAAGTGCAAGACGGTCCCTATACGACTTATCATGAAAAATCATAAGTCATTATAGTAATTGTGTTTGCGCCGTCTAAAAATTATTAAATTTCCGCTCCACTTTCCCCGAACCTTTACCTAACATCCTCCGAATAAACCCAAGCGGCGATTGCTGCTTTTTTCTCGCCGGTGGAAACGCATCGCCAGACAAACCACCTGCACCGGCGGACGGAGATGTTGACGTGTTACGTGCTCGTAAACCCGAGGCGGTCGCCAAACGCCTCAAGTTGTTCATGTACGGCCCGGCGGGCGTCGGTAAGACCACCGCGGCCATTCAATTTCCAAACTCTTACATCATCGACTGCGAACGCGGCAGCGAGAATTACGACAAGCTGATTACGACCTCCGGGTCGGCCGTGTTCCAGACGACCGACATGCACGAGGTGATCTCGGAAGTGAAAAGTCTTCTCACCGAGAAGCACGACTTCCGCACGCTGGTGATCGACCCGATCACGCCGGTCTACAACGACCTGCTCGAAAAGTGCGAGCTGAAAGTCGGCGCCGACTTCGGCCGACACTACGCCGCAGCGAACAAGGAGATGAAGCGTCTCGCCAATCTCATCCTCGCGCTCGACATGAACGTGATCATCACCGCGCACGCGAAGAAAGAGTACGGCGACAACCTGCGCGTGCTCGGCCAGACCTTCGACGGCTGGCGTCAGCTCGATTACTGGTTCGATCTCGTGGTCGAGCTTGGAAAGAAAGGCAAGAAGCGTTTCGGCCGCGTGGTGAAAACGCGACTGGAAAGTTTCCCGGATGAAGACGTGTTCGAGTGGTCGTACGACGCCATCAAGCAGCGGTACGACACGAACATTCTCGAAAAGCAGGCGACGGCCCTGAAGCTGGCGACACCAATGCAGGTGAAGCAGCTGACGGAGTTGCTCGCGATCGTGCGTCTTCCGGAAGGCACGACCGACAAGTGGCTGGCGAAGGCGGGTGTCGAAGACTGGGAAGACATGCCCGCCGACGCGATCGCCAAGTGCATCGAGTACGTGAAAAACCGACTTCCGACGAACGCGGCCGCGTAAAGCGGAAGTCGAACAGGCGAAGGTAGGGCAGGCAAGCGCGGATCAAGTGTGTTGGCTGGATCGATCGCGCCGTCAGAAGAATAAGGCGCGAGCTTGCCTCAAGCCCAACACAGTTCTCTGGGGCCGGACATTACTGGGTCAGAAGCAGTCATGTCCGGCCTCTTTTCGTTTCTAACTTTTTGTCTTCTGACTTCATCAACGGATGGCGACCCGCGCGCTGTTTGTCTCTGATCCCCTCTCCCTGAAGGGGAGAGGGTTAGGGTGAGGCTGAAGCGTGGCCGGCGCGTTGTGTAGTTCCCCGGAGATCGCGCTCGAAGGGTCTCTGCGACATGACGCAACTCGTCTACCGCGCTCGACCCTCACCCTTGCCCTCTTCCTTCCAGGGAGAGGGGATGAAGACACGCAGACAGCTCGCGCGTCGCCGTCCGGAAAGGATTGGATCATGCCCGCACTCAACAAGGTCATGCTGATCGGCAACCTCACGCGCGATCCGCAGACGAAACAGCTGCCGTCGAACACCACGCTGGTGGAATTTGGCCTAGCGATGAGCCGCCGGTTCAAGACGCAGGCCGGCGAAGAGAAGGAAGAGGTCTGCTTCGTCGATTGCACGGCCTTCGGCAAACAGGCCGAGGTCATCGCGCAGTATTGCACGAAGGGGAAACCGATCTTCATCGAAGGACGGTTGAAATACGACACCTGGGACGACAAGAACGGCGGGGGGCGGCGCAGTAAGTTGAGCGTCGTGGTTGAGAACTTTCAGTTCTTAGGCTCGGCACACAACGACGGCGCGCATCACCAATCTCAGTCGGAGATCTTCGATCGCCCTGCCAAACCGGAAGCGACGCGAGCGCCGGAACCCGCGCCATCGAAGGGCCGCGGTCGAAGCAAAACGACCGTCGCGGCGGGGGCGAAATTCAACGAATCGGATATTCCGTTCTGATTTTCACAGTTGATTGGAAACTCTCGTAGGGTGCGCTTCAGCGCACCGGTTACGTTCGTTCGAAAAGCGAAAAACCGGTGCGCCGAAGCGCACCCTACGCTGTTATCGTGTCAGCAGATGCGCTTCGCCGACCATCGCGCAAAACGCGCGGGTCATTTCGGGATCGAACATTCGGCCGGCTTCGTCGGCGATGAACGCCACCGCGCGGTCGTTTTCCCATGGGTCTTTGTAGCAGCGCTGATTGGTGAGGGCGTCGTAGACGTCAACGATGTGCACGATCCGTGCGGCGAGGGGAATGTTTTCAGCCGCCAGCCGATCGGGATAACCTGAGCCATCCCAGTTTTCGTGATGCGACCGTGCGATCGCGCGCGACATCGCGAAGAACTCGCGCGGCGAGAGGATCTTTTCGCCGACGATCGTGTGGCCCTGCATCTCGATCCGCTCTTGCGGATCGAGCGCCGCGGGTTTGGTGAGAATGCGATCGGGAACGTGCAGCTTCCCGACGTCGTGGAGAATCGACGAGTAGCCGATCTCCTGCGCCTGCGGCTCGGGAAGTTTCAATTGCAGCGCGAGAGCGCGCGAATACGCCTGAATGCGGCGAACATGCCGGCCGGTGTCCTGGTCCTTCGCTTCCGCGGCCTCGGCCAGCATGTAGATCGCGTCCATGTTGGCGGCGTGCAACTCGGCCGTCCGTTCCTGCACGCGGATCTCGAGATCACTCGAATAATGTTTTAGGTCGAGCGCCTGGTTCAACACGGTGTCGCTCATCTTCACAATGAACTCGTACTGATCGCGCAGCGATTGCTCCGCCTCTTTCTGTTTCGAGATGTCGATGAGCGTAACGAGCCGATATGCCTCGCCGGGCAGTGCACGGGCGGAAGTGATCACCGGCAGGCGCGTGCCATCGGGCAGCGGCAGGTAAAACTCCATCTCGTGGCTCGACCCAAAGTGGTTGAGCCGATCGGCGAGCATCTTGTGATCGGAGGGGTCATCGTAAAAGTCGATGACATGCTGACCAAGAAGAGCGTTTGGATCGCGCTGCATCATCACGCCCAGACGCTGGTTGAGATAAACGAAAGCGCCGGATCGATCGAGCAGGGCAGCGCCGCAATTGAGCGCGTCGAGCAGCTCGATGAGATGCGACAGCAGAGGCTCGGAATTCCCATTGCCCGCCACGCAGGCCAGTATACCTGTGGACCTGTGCTAATCGGTGAAGATTTCCCGTTAGCCCGGCCGCTCGCGGCCGGGTCCCGTCGCAAGCGACGGGGCTAACGGAAGACGCCTGGCAAAACGCTGGTAATTGATTCCGTTTATTCGGTCGATATAGTGTTCCAGCGATGAACGCAAAGCGGTTCACGACGACAACGACCACGACGACGCATTGCGTCGGGCGCTGATCGTGTCGACCATATCGATGCGAATTGAAGCCGCCCGATGAGAATCGGGCGGTTTTTGTTTTTATGGGTTTGATTGTTGCTTGTCGCGAGTTGCTTGTTGGTAGAGCAACCTGCGACACGCAACGAGCAACGAGCAACAAGCGAGAGACTCATGGCAATCGCAATTCTTCCGGATGGAAGCAAAAAAGAAATCCCCGACGGCAGCACTGTGATGCAGCTGGCGGAGTCGATCGGCCGCGGGCTCGCGAAAGCCGCCGTCGTGGGCAAGGTCGACGACAAAATCGTCGACCTTTCGCACAAACTCACCGGCGAACATCGCGTCTCGATCGTCACCGAGCGGGATACGGAAGGATTGCTCGTGCTTCGTCACAGCGCCGCCCACGTGATGGCGGAGGCGATTTTGCGATTGTGGCCGAACGCGCAGCTCGCGTACGGTCCACCGCTGGAGAATGGTTTCTATTACGACATTGCGCTGGATACGCCAATCTCGTCGAATGATTTTCCGAAGATCGAAGCGGAGATGGCAAAGATCGTTGCGGAGAATCGGCCGTTCACTCGCTATGAGCTGCCGTGCGACAAAGGCATCTCGCGGCTGAAGGAAGAGAACAACAAGTACAAGGTGGACAACGCCGAGCGTGCGATCGTCGGTGGGGCGGACAAGCTCTCGTGGTATGTAACTGGGCCGCTCAGTGAAGATGGTCGGCCGCAGAATTTTGAGGACCTGTGCATGGGTCCGCACGTGCCGAGCACCGGCCGCGTGAAGGCGTTCAAGATCATGAGCATCGCGCAGTCGCACTGGCACGGCGATGTCGCATCCGACAAGTTCCAGCGCGTTTACGGCACCGCGTACTTCGACAAGAAACAACTCGACGAGCAGATGAAGCAGCTCGAGGAGGCGAAGAAACGCGATCATCGCGTGATCGGGCCGCAGCTGGGGCTATTCACCATCGACGAAAAAGTCGGGCAGGGTCTGGTGCTCTGGAAACCGAAGGGCGCCGAAATCCGTTTGCAGCTGCAGAACTTCATCAGCGAGCATTTGCGACGGCAGGGCTACAAGCAGGTCTTCACCCCGCACATCGGACGGCTGGATCTGTACAAGACCAGCGGCCACTTTCCGTATTACCGCGAGAGCCAGTTTCCGCCGCTGATTGATCGCGAATTCTACGATCAGCTTGCAAAGGACAATTGCGGCTGCGCCGAGCTGAGCAACCGCATGGAGAAGGGTGACATCGAAGGGTATCTGCTGAAGCCGATGAACTGCCCGATGCACATTCGCATCTACGCGAGCGAGCCGCACAGCTATCGTGATCTGCCGATCCGATTGGCGGAGTTCGGCACGGTGTATCGCTGGGAAAAGTCCGGCGAGCTCGGCGGGATGACCCGCGTCCGCGGATTCACCCAGGACGACGCGCACCTTTTCTGCACCGAAGACCAAGTGGCGGCGGAGGTGAAAGGGTGCCTGGAACTCGTGAAGATCGTGCTCGGCACTTTGGGGATGAACGATTATCGCGTGCGCGTCGGCCTGCGCGATCCGGACAGCGCGAAATATGTCGGCAAGCCCGAGCAATGGGACCGCGCCGAAAAAGCATGTCTCGACGCGGCGGAATCGCTCGGCGTTTCGTTTACCAAAGAACCCGGCGAGGCGGCGTTCTACGGACCCAAGATCGATTTCGTCGTGAAAGACGTCATCGGCCGCGAGTGGCAGCTCGGCACAGTGCAGGTGGATTACCAACTCCCCGAGCGCTTCGATCTGACCTACGTCGGCGCCGACAACAAGCCGCATCGGCCGGTGATGATCCACCGCGCGCCGTTCGGGAGCATGGAGCGTTTCATCGGCGTGCTGATCGAGCACTTCGCGGGGGCGTTTCCGCTGTGGCTCGCTCCGGTACAGGTCGCGATTCTTCCGATCAGCGACAAGTTCAACGAATACGCGCAAAAGGTGGAGCAGCAGCTCAAAGCCGCGGGACTGCGCACCGAGCTGAACACCAGCTCCGACAAGATCGGCGCGAAGATTCGCCAGGCGACGCTCGACAAGGTGCCGTACATGCTCGTCGTCGGCGAAAAAGAAGCCGCGGAGAACAAGGTGGCGGTGCGGCATCGGACGGAAGGCGACAAGGGCGCCGTTGGCATCGCAGAGTTCATCGCGAAGGCGCAACAAGAAGTCGCGTCGAAGGGCGCAACGTCGTAATTAACGGGTCGATCTCTGCGAAACCGCAAGCGACGTCGGAAGCGATTTGGCATGCAACGTCGCAGGTGATTCCCCGTTTTAAATTAAAGGGTCCTGTCCCGAATGCCATTCGCTTTGTTCATAACTCCGCGCCGTGGCGCGCGTTAGCACACTAGCGCAAGCCAAGGCCTCCTGCGAGAATGAGAGTGCTCAAATACTCACTCGAACAGGAGGCCAAGGATG
>JAICIO010000087.1 GCA_025924315.1 Phycisphaerae bacterium | reverse complement strand
ATTGGTGATTGATAGGATTGTCATGCACCAATCACCAATCACCACGCATCGGCTCGGCGGGAGCCTCGCCCTCCCGTTTCGCAATATGTACGAACACACGATCAACATCCGCGTGCGGTATCCGGAAGTGGACGCGATGGGGTACCTTCATCACAGCCGCTACCTGCAATACTTCGAGATGGGCCGCGTGGAGCTGCTGCGGTCGCTCGGGCACAGCTACGCGGATCTGGAGAAGGCCGGCGTGTTCTTCGTCGTCGTGAAAGCGGAAGTGAGATATAAAGCGCCCGCGAAGTATGACGATGAGCTGACGCTCACGACGAAGCTCGTGAAGCAGACGCATGTGCGCTACGATCACACGTACGAGCTGAAGCGCGGGAGCACGTTGCTGGCGGAAGGCGCGACGACAATCGCCTGCGTCGATCGCGAAGGCCAGCTCACACAGATTCCCGAATCATTAGGCACAAACATGTAGGGTCCGCTTCAGCGGACCGGGTACTCTTCCGAAAGGCGCATAACCGGTCCGCTGAAGCGGCCCCTACAGGGCGTTCTCAGTCCAAAACAAATATGAACCACTAAGACACAAAACGCGAAGCGGTTCTCGTCATTCGAAAACCGCTTCGTGCCTTCGTGTCTTAGTGGTTTGTTTTTTCTGCTTAAACCTTCCGCAGCTTTGTCACGCGGCCGTACGGGAGCCATTCGGTGACGAAGATGTTTCCTGCCCGATCCCAGATCGCGCCGTGCGGCGTATAGAACTCGCCGGGCACCAACTGCTCTCGCTTGGCGCCGTGATTGCGGCGCATGTTCGGATCCGGGTTGTCGCAAAGGTGGGTGATGAGCTTGTTGTCCTTGTCGAAGATCGTCACGCGGCCCTGCAGGTCCGGGATGAGCAGATCCGTTCCCTGCTGATCGAAATGACACGGATCGCGGAGCTCGTCGGTGACGAGCTTGATGAACTTACCATCCATCGTGAACCACTGCAGCCGATGGTTGGATCGATCGGCGACGACGATCATTGGGTTGGCGGGATCGCGCGTGTCGCAGTAGATGCCGTGCGGGCAATCGAGCTGGCCTTCGCCGCTGCCCTTGCCGCCGAAAGTCGAGATGTATTCGCCCTTGAAGTTGTACCGATGGACGTAGCTGGAGCCGTAGCCGTCGGTGACGTAGAAGTCCGCGTTCTCACCCGGCGCGAAGGCGATGAACGTGGGCACGTATTTCTTCTCATCGACGTAACACGGTTCGCCCTTGGCGTTCTTTGCATCCCTGGGACAGCCGAGTTCAAAAACCATCTCGCCCTTAAGGTCGGTTTTGATGACCCGGTGCATGCCGGTCGGCGCGAAGTACAGGAACTCTTCGTTTCCCTCCTTGCGCAGATCCATGCCGTGGGCGGTCCCTTTCATGTCATCGCCCCAGGCGCCGATGAACTTGCCGTCGGGATCGTACATGTGAACCGAATGCGGGCCGTTCTGGCAGATGAAGATTCGGCCGTCGCCGACTTCCTGCACCATGTGCGTGTCGCCCCACGGCATGTTTTCAGGATGCTTCGCCCAACCATCGACGAACTCATACGTGTGGTTGTCCTTGCCATAAACGGGCGCTTTCGCCCCGGCTTTGTCTTCGCCGAAAATGGCCGGGACGCCGACGGACATCACGGCGCCGCTGGCGAGCGCGGCTTTGAGAAACGATCGACGGGACGTGCTCAAGATCTCCTCCAAGGTTGGTAAAGGTGGATTGTACAAAGAAAAAGCCCACGTCCAAAGACATGGGCGCGGACCCTGGATTTGCGGATGTGGTATCAGTCGCTGGAGCTCGGTCGTTTCAGTAATCCGATCGACAGAAGACCGAGCATCGACAGGAAAGCCGGCTCAGGGACGGTTTGGCTGGTAGCGCTGACGTCGTCTACGCCAATGCCCGCCATATCCGTCGCAGGATTCGTCCAGGTGGTATTCGAGCCCGCCTTGACCATGCCGAAATACGGAATCAGCGAATCGCCGGTGAACCCCGTCACGTTGGAATTGGGCGTGAGCGTCAAACCATGAACAAACCAACCGTTCGAGTCCGTATCCGCACTTGTCAGTGCGGTATCGTTGAGCAGAAGGCGAATCTTGTCGGCGGTTAATTGGACTTCGATCGTCGATGGTAGCGTAACGGTCGCCGCCAAGGCGGTATTCGGCATCGTATTCCCCGGCACCCCAGCCACATCGGCGGCGGCGCGGATCACAAACTGCGTTTGCGCGTCATTCAGCTGGATGATCACCTTATCTTCGAAATGCGGAGTGTTCGTCGCAGAATCAAAGCCCGCAAAGCCAAAGGCGGTGAATGGCGTGATGTTGCCGAGTGTGTTTGTTGCGAGCGTGAATTTCAGCCTTGCTTCGACGCGGTTCGAATCGGCCTGGTTGCCAATGGGTAACGCAACTTCGGCGCCTTCAACGGCCGTCGGTGCGATCGCATATTGGAGCTGAGCGGTGCTGGTGGCGCCTCGCTGCGTTGTGATGTTCAACTGGTTGTCGCCAGAGCTGACCACCGTGACTGTCTGGTTGGTGCCGTTCTGGTTGCGAATGGTCGTAAAATCACTCGCCGAACCACTCGAATCAAAATCGGCAACGTAGTCCGCCAGCACGGAGCCCGTCAGGGCCGCCGTAACGATCAATGCAACGAGATGCTCGCGCATGATTCCCTCCTCCCAAAGCCGATAAAGAAATGTTTGCGAAGTATCGCCACCCGAGCATTGCTGCGTCAACAAATTTTCACATTGACGCATTTTCGAAAGCCAAATGGCGCAAAAAAAGAAACCCACGCGAACGTGGGTTTCGTTGAGCTTGAGGCTTGAGTGGCGGATCAACCGGGTGCAGGCAGCGTGCCGGGTCCGAGCCGAATATCCGGATCGGCATTGTCCTGACTGGGGGCGATCGTCGTTGACCGGCGGCCCTGTTCCCGGTCGAGCAGGTCGCTCACCGTCGGCTTGCTCAAGGTGTCACCACGCATGATGCGATCGACATCGTTCGCGTCGAGCGTCTCGTACCGGATCAGCGCCTTGGCCAGCGCCTCAATCCGATCCTTATGAGCTTCGAGCATCTGCCGCGTTTCGTCGAACAGCCGATCGATCAACTTCTTCACTTCTTCATCGATGATCTGCTGCGTCTGCTCGGAGTAATCCTTCGATCCGCCCATGTCGAACATGGCGTTTTTGTTCTCGTCCTCGCCGTAGAAGACGAAGCCGAGGCGTTCGTTCATGCCCCATTCGGTGATCATCTTGCGGGCGATGCTCGTCGCTTGGCGGATGTCGCCAAACACACCGCTGTTGGTGTCGCCGGTGAACATCTCCTCGGCGATGCGTCCGCCGAATGTCATCTTGATGAACGCGATGCACCACTTCTTCGAATAGTTGTAGCGATCCTTTTCCGGCAGCGTCATCGTCGCGCCGAGCGCACGTCCGCGCGGGATGATCGTCACCTTGTGGATCGGATCCGCATCCGGCCGCAGAAGGTGCTGGACGACCGCGTGGCCGGCTTCGTGATACGCGGTCGCGATCTTTTCCTTCTCGTCCATCACGCGGCTCTTGTTCGCGCGACCGAATCGAACCTTGTCGCGGGCTTCTTCCAGGTCATCCTGTTCGATGAACTCTTTGCCGGCGAGGGTGGCGCCGAGCGCCGATTCATTGATGATCGCGGCGAGATCGGCACCGCTGAATCCCGGCGTCGCTCGCGCGAGCTTCAACAGATCCACATTCGGCCCAAGCTTCACCTTGCGGGCGTGAACTTTCAGGATCTCCATGCGGCCCTTCACATCGGGCAGCGGGACGTACACCTGTCGATCGAAACGACCGGGACGAGTCAGCGCCGGATCGAGCACATCCACGCGGTTCGTCGATGCGACCACGATCACCTGATCGTTCGTATCGAATCCGTCCATCTCGACGAGGATCGCATTCAGCGTCTGTTCGCGTTCGTCGTGACCACCGGAGCTGAAACCCGATCCACGCCGACGACCGACCGCGTCGATTTCGTCGAGGAAGATGATGCACGGCGAATTGTCCTTCGCCTGCTTGAAAAGGTCGCGCACGCGCGAAGCGCCAACGCCGACGAACATCTCGACGAAGTCCGAACCCGAGATCGAGAAGAAGGGCACATCCGCTTCGCCCGCGATTGCTTTCGCGAGCAGCGTTTTACCGGTGCCCGGCTCGCCGACGAGCAGCACGCCGCGCGGAATGCGTCCACCAAGGCGCTGGAACTTCTTCGGGTTCTTCAGGAACTCGACGATCTCCATCACCTCGTCCTTGGCCTCTTCGATGCCGGCCACGTCGTCGAAGGTGACGTTCGTGTGTTCCTTACTCGTAATCTTGTGCCGCGATCGACCAAAGTTCCCGAGCATTCCGCCGGCGCCCGCGCTGTTGCGCAATTGGCGGAAGACGAAGAACCAGATGAACCCGAAGATCAGCAACCATGGAATCAGCGGCAGCAGCAGGTTGATCAGCAGGTTGCCGTTGTTCTCAACCTTGATCTCGGTCTGCTTTCCGCCTTTATCGAGCAACCACGGCAAGAGCCACTGGCTCGATCCGCCGGTGGGGGCGGAGAGCTTGAAGAACTTGAAATCGGTCCCCGCCTGAGGACTGACATACTCACCGGTGATGTCGTCGCCTTCCACGGTCAAGGTCTTAACCTTGCCCTCGGTGAGCTGGGTCTGGAAGTCGGTCCACGAAACGGCGCGATACTGCCCGCGATTCTGCTGCAGGAGCACCAGCAGCATGATCACCAGGCCAATGAAGAGCACCCACCCAAACACGCCACGGCCGAAACGCATGCCGGTGCCGGCGGCGGGGGGCCGGCCATTCTTTTTATTATTAGGTGGGCGGTCAGGACGCTGCTGCTCAGCCATAAGACATCCTCAAATCGTTACGAGCGTTTTTTTGCAATCAGATAGCAGTCGGTCAAGAGCAATACGGCCGCTGAATGATAAGGTTGTACAAGAGGGAATTTCCACGTCAAAAAGTCGCCGGTAGCCTGTGGCGGGTTGCCTGTCGTGTGTTGGCGTCGACCCGTACCGTTTAAACAACGTGCAACGTGCCACACGCACCGAGCAAACTCACCAATCGTGCTGCAACTCCTGCACGATGCCCTGCGCCAGCGGTTCGACGGCCGCCTGCGATCCCACCCACTGGCTCTCGCCGAGCGTCGGATAATACGTGCTCGTCTGCTCGTAATTCTTCCGCTCCACCAGGATGCGGCCGTTGCGCAGATCCTTCCACACAAAGTTACACGTCACGATGTAAAGCTCTTCCTGTGGCACCGCCGAGCGCGACTCGCTGCTGACGTCGTGCGCTTTGATGCTCACGATCTCCCCTTCGAGCACCGTATCCGCTTTCTTCTCATCCACCACTTTGTAAGGCGTGCGCGATTCGAGGTTGTTGATCACCGCCTTGGTCAGCGCGAACTCAACCCCGCGATGATAGTCGACATTCTTGAAGATCGGCACCGCCACCGTCTGCACGTCCTGCCGATAAAGCGACTGCCAGTGATATCCGCCACCGGAAGTGCCGTTGCTGTACCCGCAACCGACCAGCGTCGCACAGAGGAGAAGAATCAAGACCTGCCATGCTCTCATCGTGATTCCATTCATACCGCAGGGGCGTTCGGTCGTCGAATGTGGCGAAATACGAAAAACCAGATGAATGCGAATATCAGCAGCCACGGCACCAGCGGCAGCAGCAGGTTCATGAGCAGGTTGCCGCCCTGGTCCACACGAACGTCCGCGTGCTCCATCAGCCGCTGAACGAATTCCCAGTTCCCGCTCAAACCAGTCGGCAGTGCAACACGCACTCGATCGTATCGTGACTGATTCGATGGAGTGGCGTAGCCCCCCGGCACCGTCGCGACCGCTTCAGTATCCGACAGCTCAATCTCATGAAGTTTCCCGTTCTCAAGCAGCTGGTTGAACTCATTCAACGAGACGCTCGCGACGTTGGCCCGATTCTGCTGCAACACGACCAGCAGCATGATCACCAGACCAATGAACAGCACCCATCCGAAGAGGCCTCTCCCGCGACGTTTCGATGACGAATAACCGAAGGTCATAGCCTCAATGCCCCTGCGGCGTCCCCGGCGGCGTCACATCCAACGCCGGCTGCGTCGTCGGCGTGAGATCGTTCGGCTTCCCCGGCTCGGGCGTATTCAGCGCCCACTGCGGAAGCTTCGCCAGCCGGCCTTGCGCCTGCGCACCCGCGGGCGTCTGCCCGTAATTCTTCACGAGATACTTATACGTATAAGCCGCCGCGCGCGGCTGATTCGTCCGCTCGTAAAAATTCCCCTGCGCGTAAATCTTCTGCGCCAGCGTCCGATCGATGCGCTTCAGCAATTCCGGCAGATGCTCCTCCTCCGCCAGATCCGGATACTCCGCCGCCAGCTGCATCAGCTCCGCCCGCGCGTTGATCACCGGCGTCGCGTCGTAATGCAATCCCGAGAACTGCGCCAGGTACGCATACGACTGTCTGAGCAACGCCCGCGGAACGTTCGGACTCCGCGGATACTGCCGCACATACGCGCCATACGTATCCGCCGCGAAGTCGTAATCCTCATTCGCATAGTAATAGTCCGCAGTCCGCAGCAGCGCCTGCTCCGCGAGCGGCGACCCCGGCGAGCGCGCCTGAATCCGAAACAACATCTCCACCGCTTCGTCCGACCCCGAAAACATCGGTATGCCGAGCCACCGCTGCTTGTACCCCAGCAGATATGCGTCCGCGATTTTGTATTGCAGCGCCAGAGCCGGATAGAACAGCCGCGACTCCGGATGCTCATCCATCAACTCATCGCAGTAGTAAAACGATTTGATCCGGTCCCCGTATCCGAACAGCGCCTGCGCCTCCAGATACAACCCGCGATCATGCGCGGGCGAATGCGGATTCGCCTTGAGCCATTCCACCGCGCGCTTCATCGCCGCACTGAACCGCCGCGACTTGATGAGGGATTCAATCTGATCCAGAGCAGGATCGCTGACAACCTGAGTGGTAGGCGCCGCCACATCCACCCATTGCCCATTGCGCAGCTCCGAAGTCACCGCCCCCGCTCCGCGAGCATTCAGAGAAACGAGAATACCAACCACCACCACCCCAAGACCCATCCGTGTCATGGCAAGGGATTGTAGTTGCCGTCCCACAACCCACAAGCCCAGCGAGTGGCTAGTGGCCAGTTGTCAGTGGTCAGTTGTCACCAGGACATGATGAAGAAACCAGAAGCCAGAAGCCAGTAGCCGGAAGTTGAGCGCACGAGATCCGCGCACAGCAAAGACGAACTACCGACGGTGGAGAGGTATTCGGGGCGTTGAGACCTGTAACCACCGCGCGGCGACACCCAAGCGCGACTCGGCGGCAACCAACCACTGCTTCGCTACACGTAACCACGCGTTGGCGACAGGCAACCAGCTCTTGGCGACAGGCAACCAGTGTTTGGCGACAGGCAACCAGCACTCGGTTACAGGTAACCAGCGCCTCGCTGCATGCATCCACCGCTTGGTTACAGGCAACCAGTGCCTGGATGCATGTAACCAACGGCTGGCGACATGTAACCACGCGTCACCCACCCGCAACGACCGTTCAATATCCGCGATTTTCTCGACCCGGTCTGGCCCCACTCAGCGGGCACCGTT
Organism: Phycisphaerae bacterium; assembly: GCA_025924315.1. Taxonomy (GTDB): domain Bacteria; phylum Planctomycetota; class Phycisphaerae; order Tepidisphaerales; family Tepidisphaeraceae; genus JAICIO01. The sequence goes on along the minus strand of JAICIO010000087.1, from coordinate 16,138 downwards.
TTTATCGGCTCAACTCGCCCTCGCCGTTCCGCTCGACTGCCTTCGGCTCTGAGGCTCAGGCTCGAAGAGAGCTTGTCGAAGTCCGCATTCCGGGCATCGGTCGGGCGCGCTGCGGCTGGATATTCTGCACGTCGGCTTTATGCTTGCGTCTGTCATGCAGGGGCGGACGGACGCATATCGTCGGATTCTTTACTTGGGTCTGCTGCTGATCCGAGAAGCTGCCCGAATGGGCGACGCACGACTGTGCGAAATCGAGGCCGATCACCTTCACAATCTCCCGGCACTGCTGAATGAGCCGGACGAATCTCGACACCAGTACTACATCCGCGCGGAGCGATCCCTTTACCTGCACCGACTAAGCGAACGAAATGACGACGATTGCGTCGCTCACCGAAAACGTCTGTACGAAGAGCCGTGGAAGCTGCTAGAGGCACTGACCACCAAGCCGATATCGTGAGGCTGACATGGGAATGACTGCGGACGTGCTGGCGATCGGGCCGTACCGCTCCGCCCTGACAGAGCACATGGAGTACCCGTCGGAGCTTTACACGAACACGCGGGAAGGCGCGACGATTCTCCGAGAGCTGTTTCAGGTCTACGAAGGATCGACGCGCAGCCGAGAACTCGCCGACTGCTTTGGCATCGACCCGTGGGACTTTAATCAGCACGAGTTAGACCCGGCCCGTGCGGATCTTCCGAAGCTCCGGCAAATGTTCGGCGAGAAGGAAGTCGCCACGTTCCAAGCTCTGCGCGATGCAGGATTCAAGTTCTACTTCCGGCCGAACGGCTGAAGGTTGAGCGCACCATGAGCGAGTTCGTGCCCGAATCCGCGATCGACTACGAAACGAATAACGGGACAGGTCCAATTACTACGGCTTGCAAATTGGACCCGTCCCGTTTTATTTGCCCTCTTTGCTACTCCGCCACCCTCGCCGTTCCGCATTCCGGGCATCGCTCCGGCGTGGCGCGGAGGTCATAGCCGCAGCGCGAGCAAAAGCCGGGCATTCGACGAAACTTTCGGAGGATGTCACGGATCACGATCGGCAGCGGCCATCCCGTCGCTAGGCACACAAGCCAGCAAGGCACAACGAGGAGTGACGACTTGCATTTAAGCTCGTGTGGTCCTTTCGTCATATACTGCTGCGTGCCCGATAGGTATTGCGCCCCGAGAAACCGAACATGCCAGTCGAAATCGTTCATCTCGGTGCTAAACGCGCCGGGCGCTGATGAAAGGCCAAAGTCGCCATCGAGATAATTGTCGCCAAAGCCACGTACCCCATCCGGATCTGGCGCGTTGTCGACGTGCAGCATCGCGAGTTGTCCGAACCCGCAGTTGAACACAAACAACTGCCCCGAACGTACTGCTACGAAACCGAATTGCGAGATGGAGGCGCTCAGCCCCCACATTATGACGACCGCGGTGCAGACGAGTAGTGAGACGATCCGGAAGAGTTTGAACAGGCGACGCTTCATCGAGTTAGCTGACGTTACCACATCCCCCCGGCGGCCGCTGCTATTTCGCCACCCTCGCAGTTTGCCCCGACTGAGCTTGTCGAAGTCCGCATTCCGGGCAGCGGTCGGGCGTGGCGCGGAGGTCGTAGCCGCACTCCCGACACAAATGCGGATTCTCATCGAGAACCCTTCGGTTCATCCATCGCTTCAAATGCTGATCCATCATCGCGCCGATGGCTCCCGACCAAATCGCCACCGGAATGAAGTAGCGCGAGGGAACATAGCCGCCGGAAAATCTCGCGAGCGCGAGCGTCGTATCGAGAATGATCGTCGCTCCGAGCGCGCCAACGACGATCCAAAGGTAAGCCCATCGCCAACGAAGCGAATAGCGACGGACAATTGCGCGCCGCTCTGCGGACGTCAGCCGTCGAAGTGCCGGCAGATCGCCCATCGCCCAGTAAACCTTCGGCAAACGGCGCGAAACTCGGCCCAAAGTCAGATCGTAAAGCAGACGCGACCCAAAATACGAGCAAATGCATCCGAGAAGTGTGATGCCGAGACCTGAAAACAATCTGTTGAACATGATGAATTGAGTCGCCGCTACTCCGCCACCCTCGCCGTTCCGCATTCCGGGCATCGCTCCGGCGTCGCGCGGAGGTCGTAGCCGCAGGCGCGGCAGGTCCCATGACGATGCCGGCCTCGATATTTACGCCAGAGCCACCAAGTCGGAGCGATCGCGAGAACGATCACGAAGAGATAGAGTGGCGTTTCCAATTCGACGAAATGTTCGTCTTTCGGCTTCCAGTTAAACGAAGCCCAGAATCCCCATCGGAATAGCCAACTGTTGTTGTCGATTCTCTCAGGCAGTGGCGGGGCATCCGGGTCTGGGTCACGATTGAAGCTAAACGTCCAGCGATCGATTCGGCGACGAGGTGGTTCGACAACTACCAGGTGATCTCCCTCGAATTTGAAATCTGGAAAATCATTGTAACTGAACAGCACGCAGCCATAGGCGACGTTGAACCCGACGCCACTGCCTTCTTCCTCACCCGCTGAGTCGCCTGAGACATCGAGGTATGTCGAGTGTCGAGCCCACACCAAGGCAATTCGGTCCCTGTAGCTCGAAACCAACAGGACGATCGTTGCCAGGCAGAGCAGTAGCGACAGAGCGAGGAAGAAGTGGAAGATGCGACGCTTCATTCGGTGGGCAATCCTACCACGTTTGCCATCGCAGCCAGCCGCTACTCCGCCATCCTCGCCCTCTTGCGTGCCGGGCAGTGGTCATGGCTTCGTGGCTGGATGTATGCGCACACTCCAGAATCGGTCCACTGAATCTCCGTCAAACGAGATCGTATACGTCATCTCAGGAGACTGCGAAGTCGGCCGAAGGTACTTCCACTGAGATTCTCCGATGACGCGCGTTGTTGGCTTTGTCATGATGCGCTCCTTCTTCCCATCTCGGTCGAGGATCATCTCGGATGGACCCGTGATCGTAATCGGTCCCTCTCCCTCATCCGGCGGCCCCAGGAGCTTCATGACCTCATCCTTTGTCATACCAACGCTGATCTGATTCCACGCCGCCTCGGACAGGAGCGGTCGTGGATGCTCTTCGATGTACAGACGATATCCGTTGTCATCGGCCGGCTCAGTTGTTCGATGAGCGCATCCGGCGAATCCAATCACAAGTGGCAGCACCAGCGTCAGACGAAACATCAGTTAAATCCTCGTCAGGAGACCATCCTCGCCGTTCCGCATTCCGGGCATCGCTCCAGCGTGGCGCGGAGGTCGTAGCCAGTGGCGTTCCCCTCTATTTTAGCTCGATACCTTCCACATCCAGTCGAAATAACTGCGTAATCCGCCTGTCGTCGCGTTGCACGTCCACGTGAAAAACGCCGGAAACACATCCCTCTTCGCGCGACATCGTCAGGCGGAATCCCGCTGGGAGTGGGCCGAGGCGCACGCGTTGCTCGACGGTCGGCGGCCTTGAGAGAGTGAAGTTATCCTTCGCGATTAGAAAAAGCGGATTGCCTTCCGTCTCCGGCGCGAAGATGACGCCGCAAGCGCGTATTCGCTTTCCATCCAGCGCCCGAACTTCCACTGGGACATCCGATGAGCCAGCCGTTTGAGCATCGCAACTAAAGTTCGTGATCTTATAGAGATCGACAGTCGTATAGCTGTCTTTGTGACTAGATCCACTGCACGCGAGGCCGAGCACTCCAACAAGCAACAGTGAAAGGGCGCGAAAGCGTTTGAGCATTCGACACTTCATCGGTCAGCCAATTCTACGGCATTCGCCATCGCCAGCCGCTACTCCGCCATCCTCGCCGTTCCGCATTCCGGGCATCGCTCCGGCGTGGCGCGGAGATCGTAGCCACAAGAGCGATAGTAGCCGCGTTGCGCGGCGCGTCGGAGGCGGTTCGTCCAGAACCCGACGGATGCCAGCAAGACAGTGAGTACCAGCAACGGCCAGCCGAATGAGGACGCATTTGCGAAACACCTAACGCCCAACGGGCCGGAAGTCACAAAACTGTCCCCGCCGACGGAGTTCTCTAGCATAAGACCACCCCTTCCATCCTTCGTGCGAATGCGGATGGGGATCGACCACACGCGATCTGAACGGTGATGCGGCCTGGATGTTTGCACGGAGGCGTTTGGCGTGAGGCCCGTTACGTAAATGCGCGTGAAGATTATCTTTCCATGAAGAGCATCGAACCGGAAAACGGCCGCCTTTGCGGGAACAGCAAAGCCGAGGGCTCTAAATTCGCTGACGATCCACACCGCGACCACGGCAAACCACGATGCCAAGACAACGACACTGAGTGATGTAAACAGGCGTTTCACTCTCGCAGCGTAACTGATGGGCAGAGAAGATGACATCCATCATTCGTCCTAGCGACTCGGACAGAGCGAGGCACAGCAGCAGCGACACTTCCGCAAACAGGTTGAATGCCCAACGTTTCACATAGCTGAGATAACTCCCGCGCCGAGCATCCCCCGCGGTTCGAGTTGGTCGATCATCCGGCCCCATTTGGTGAAAGCCCCATCCGGTCCCCGCGATTATGCCGCCAGCGCCGCGAGTTGTCCAAAGCTTCTTGTCGCCACTACTCCGCCGCCCTCGCCGTTTCGCTCGACTGAGCGTGTCGAAGTCCGCATTCCGGGCATCGCTCCGGCGTGGCGTGAGGCTGCTAAGGATTCGAGGAAGTCAGCGAACGCGACCAGCGATTCCGAACTTCCCGCAAATTTGCTTCGTCGTATTGAACGGCACCGCTCGCAAGCAGACGAACCTTCAAGCCATTCCAAGACCCGCCACTCACGTCGTACTTGCTTCCACAGATCTTCGTGAGGAGCACATGCGCAACGACAATCCTCTTTGGATCATCAAGCGCCTGCTTCAATTGTCGGATGACTGCCTCGCCTTGATTCAGAACTTCAGTTGCAGGGCCGCTCAGGCTGGGTTGCAGCCCGAAGAACGTACCGTCCCACGACACATCCGCGTTCGATAGAGTTTCGAGTTCCTTCGACGTGCGCGACTCGTTGCTGCAGTGACAGGAAAGCGTGCTCGCCAGCAACGCCACGACGAAGAAATGGAAGATGCGACGCTTCATTCGACGAGGGAAATCCGCCGCGGTTCGAGTTGGTGATCATCCGGCCCCATTTGGTGAAAGCCCCATCCGGTCCCGCGATTATGCCGCGAATTGGGTGTGTTGTGCAAATGTTCTTGTTGCGACGACTCCACCATCTTCCTTACTCAATCGCCAGCCAATCTCCTCGCACTCGAAGCGGCGGGAGCGTCACGGACCGGTGACGGCGCTGCAGAGCTGGTCATTCCTGATTTGCATTCACGCCCGAGCCGGTGATAGTTTCTTCTCCCGAAATGAGGTGTGACGCTTTTTTCTCTCCTGATACCCCCGCTATTGAAGCGCGCCGGTTTCATCGGCAGGCGCGGGCGAAATACTGGGCAGTCGCGATCCTGTTCGCCGTTGTGGGGTTACTGGTCCTGAGCCGGCTCGCGCACAGCGGCGAGCTTTCAACTGGCCGGGAGGGCAAGGCCGGCAGCCAGACGAACCTCTGCGCTTTCGCGACCACCGCTCCGGCGTATCCCGGCGTGATCAACAAGAGCGCGGTGGTCATGCGGAGCCTGGTTCCGCGGCCGTCGAATCCACACGATCCGCATGACACGCTGGAGGCCGTTCGGAGATTCCACGTCACCCGCCTGGAGTGGGTCTACGGCTTGACCCCCGACTTCGTCAAAAAGGCGAAAGCCCTGGGCGTGAGTGTCTCCGGGGCAACCAGCTGCAATACAGCGCTCTCGATCGCGAATACCCCGGACGCCGCGCAGAAGTTCTGCATTCTCGATCTGAACCTCCACCCGATCACCGCGCCGTGGATGCGGAAATGGAATCCGCCGGGCCTGTGGCTTTGCGTGAACAATCCCACCGTGCGTGAACGTTCGCTGGCACAAATCGAGCAGCAATATGATCTGGGGCTGCGCGACTTGCAGCGTGACGATCCCCAGGACAACGAGGCGGCGCTGGGTTGGGGGGGTTGCTTCTGTCAGTACTGCATGGCGGGCTTCCGCGATTATCTAAAGAAGAATTGTTCTGCCGACGAACTGCGCGCGCTGGGGGTGAGCAACGTCGACGATTTTGACTACCGGAAGTATCTGTTGGACCAGCACGCGCCGGTGGGAGATCAATTTAAGAAATATGATGGGGGTCGGCTCAAGGAGCTCTTCGAAGCCTTTGAGAAGCAATCCACGATTGCGTTTCATGTCTGGTGGCGCGGCGAGCTCAATAAACACGCGGGGCACTATGTTCCCGTTTCGTGCAACAACAACAGCCAGATCTTCACCGGCCCATTCGCGCTATTCGACTTCTACGTCGGCGAACTGTTCGTTCGCAACAACAAGCCTGAGTTCTTCTTTCAGTTGGAACAAACCGTGAAGAAGCTGGGCAAAGGACAGACCCTGACGATGCCGGAGGCGCGGGACGTCACTTCCTCGCCGGCATGGATTCGGCAGATTCGCCAGGCCATCGCTGCGGCCTACGCAACGGGTCTGCATATCGAGGCGCCGTGGGATGCCTATATCATCGCGCAGGAATCGTCACGATTCTTCGGCGAGCCGAAGGACTTTTCTGATCTCTTCGCCATGGTGCGCGCGTCTGCGGAACTTCTCGATGGTTACGAGGATGTCGCTGCCACGGGGATGCAATTGCCCGATGCCCGGTGGGACTCTTCCAACCAGCCGGTCAGCATCCTGCCTGGCGCGGCGCCGGTGACGGCATTCGTTCGCGCCAAACCGGGCCATCCGGAGGCGCCGGTGGTCATCCATTTAATCAACTGGTCAGAGCACCCCGAGGCGTGCAAACTCGCGCTGCGGCCTCAAATGATGTTTGCCGGAAAGCCGTTCCAGGCGGTGCTGCTGACTCCCGTTCCCTATCAGCAGCAAGCTCACGACGCGGCCTTTGCTTCTGGGGATTATTCAAAGCTCGTGCAGCGGACCGTGCTGGGCAGCGGAGAAGTTTCCACACTCGAAATTCCAGCCCTGGATCCGTGGGGCATCCTGGTTTTGGAACCGCTCAAGTCCGCATCAACACGCCCTTGAGGTTTCAATGATGGGAAAATTGATTCCGGTGGGGTGAGAGATTAGTGAAATGGCGCCTGAAGCGAATTGTCGAGCGGTCGGGCAGCCCACGGGGGAGCGATTGGGGACATTACTCTTTTTTTGAGGGAACAGAAAAGGGGACGTCCGGGACACTCAGGTTATCCCACCTTCGCGGTTGCTCCGCGTGCTGAAAGATGTCACTCCGTCATCCAGGCCCATGCATCAGTCCAAGGATCGGAACCGTCATCACCACCAGAAACAGCGGTCCCATCACCCACCCAATCCATCGCCGCTCGCTCGTCACCCACTGAAACACGATGAACGCCAGCAGAAATGACTGAACCAAAACCTCCGGCAGGCCGATCAGGTGCAGGCGCAGCGGGAGGGTGGTGTAGATCATTCCTTCCAGCGATGACGCTTGGCATAAAAGGAACATCGCGCAATGTTCCTCGTTTCCTCTCGCGCTACGAAGTGCACATCAACCTTCACGGCCGTCCCAGAGCTTTAGCGCCGGGCGGCATGTTCCGGTGTGCCCGCGAGACCCAATGCCGCCCGCCGCTGAAGCTCTGGACGGCCGTGAAGGTATATGAGGCGTGGTTGTATCGGCGAACGACCCAGGCGCCATCGTGATAAGAAAAACATCCGATTTTTCCGCGGAAATTCGCATGCGGCGGCGGTACGATTCGATAGGAAAAAGGGGGCGGCGCGAGGCGCTGACATTTCATTGAAAGGGGGAACGCGCGTGGTTGACGCAGGTTGTCAAAAGTTGACGAAAGTTAACGTTTGTTGACCGAGTCGCGCGTTTTTACAAAACGAAGCCAAAGTGGAACAAATCTCAATGACCAAATTTCAATGCCCAATCAAATCCCAATTCTGCAATGCCCATTGCTGCGGGGAGGTTGGTCATTCCAGCGCGCCGCGAGTGGTCATTCTCGTTTACCGCCATTGACCGCCATGGACCGCTGTTTACCACCATTTACCAGAAAGGAGGAAATGCGAAACGAACCCAAACCTCGGCGAACGGGAAATGAAACGGGTTGAGGCGTAGGCTCGACTGAACTCGCCGAACGTCTCTGCCCCTGAGACAGAACAGCCCGGCCCACTGATCGAGTCGTGCTTGTTTCGACCGATCACGCTCACGCCGTTACGATACCCGCCGATGAGGCACTTGAAATCAAGCTCACTCGCGTCTCGCACGATCGTTTCGGTGTTGATCGCGTTGTGCTTCGCCGCGCCGTCGCGCGCCGCGGATCGTCCGCCGAACTTCGTGTTGGTCCTGGCGGATGACATCGGGGCGCAGGAGTTGAGCTGTTACGGCAACAAGCAAAACAACACGCCACATCTCGATGCGCTGGCGGCCGACGGCATGCGGTTTACGACATGCTGGGCGACGCCACTCTGTTCGCCGACGCGCGTTGAGTTGATGACGGGCCGCTATGGATTTCGGACCGGATGGAATGGATTGTTCGGCCGCGTCTATGCGCCCAAGCCCGGCGACCCGAACTACGATCTCGGCACGGCGCAGGTCACCTTCGCGGACATTCTCAAATCGCGCGGCTATACGACGGGGCTTTCCGGCAAGTGGCAGCTCTCGGGGACCGTGCCGACGCTCATTCATGACTGCGGGTTCGATGAGTACATCATGTGGGCGTACACGTACAACCTTCCGCCGGGCGTGAAGCACACCGGGGCGTTTCAGAAGGGCGGCAAGACGACCAGCCGTTACTGGAATCCATGCATCATGGAGAACGGCCAGTACAAACCCACCAAGCCGGACGACTACGGCCCGGACATCTTCAACGACTGGACGATCGAGTTCGTGAAGCGGCACAAGGATCAACCGTTCATCATCTACAACACGACGCCGCTGACGCATCCGCCACACGTGGAGACGCCGGACCCGCAGCATCCCGGCCAGCGCAAGCCGGGCACGTGGAAGAATAACGTCGAGTATCTCGATTACCTGATGGGCAAGCTCGTCAAAGCCATCGATGACGCCGGCCTGCGCGACAACACCTACATCTTTTTCGTCGGCGACAACGGCACCGCCGGTGACGGCAAGGGACACACGGTGGAGAAGGGCGTCCACGTGCCGTTCATCGCGCGGGGCCCGGGCATCAAACCGGGCAGCGTGACGGACGCGCTGGTTGATTGCTCGGACTTCACGCCGACGATGGCGGATCTCGCCGGGGCGAAGCTGCCGGGCGATCGCACGTTGGATGGCGTGAGCTTCGCGCCGGTGTTGCGCGGCGAAAAGCCGACGGCGCGACAGTGGATCTTCAGTTACCTCCATGAAGGCCGGTTGATCCGCGACAACCGGTTCCTTCTCGACGGCGCTGGAAAGCTCTACGACTGCGGCACGAGGCGCGACGGCACGGGCTACAAGGACGTGACGGATTCGAAGGACCCGGATGTCGTCGCCGCGAGAGAACGCTTCGCGGAGATCTACCAAACGCATCCCGCGCCGAAACATGAAGAGAAGCCGACGACGCAGCCAAAGGGGGAGGAATGAACCGCTGCTCCCCTGTAGCACGGGCTATCGGCCGTGCCAAGCGCGGCTATAGCCGCACATGCACGGGCGGGTAGCCCGTGCTACAGAAAATGCGTCAGTACGTCGATTGGGATGATTTCTGGATCGGTGACTTCGATGTTCCGTTGAGAATGTACGGTACAAGCCGCAGGCGGCGCGACAGCGTGTGCTGGACGTGGTCGGCGATCAGCTTGTTCAGCGGGTCGGTTTGATGGCGTGTGAGTTGTGGGAGGCGGACGCGTTTTCCGCCAGCTCTTGGGAGATTGATGACGCTCTGCAGTAAGCGCAGGAGACGCGCGTCGATCTCCATTCGATCGGGGGTAACATGTTCACAGTTGCGACAGACGGCGCCACTCAAGGATGCGGAGAAGTAGGCCCGATCGCCGATCGCTCCGCCGCACGACGCGCAGGTTTGCAGGCTCGGCATGTAGCCGGCTTCGCGCAATAGGTCGAGCTGAAAGGAGAGGAACTCTTCTTCCCGTCTCGGGGTCGAGAGATCTTGAAGCGTCTGCTGCAAACGATCGAAGAGATCCGGATGCGGATCGTGTTCTTCGATCACCATCGACACGAGCTCGGCCGCGTATTGCGCGAGGTAGACGGGTCGCAAGGCCTGACGAAGTTCCAGGTGCCCGTCCTGCAGCGACCACTCGCACAGCGGAGCGAGATCGCGTTCCGGCGCATGCGAGAAGACCGCCTCGCCGAGATCGAGCAGATCAACCCCGCCGCCAAACTTACTCGCCCCTTGCTTGGTCTTCCGATGCGCACCCTTGGCGATAACGCGCGTGATGCCATGCTCTCGCGCAAAGAGCGTGAGGATCTGCGAAGTTTCGCTGTACTCGACTTTCCGCAGACAAATACAGCGGTCGTTCACGAGCGGCATAGCACCAATTATAGTCGCGCATCGGAAATGAATCAGGTCGAGCGGCGACCGGTGCCCGGTCACATCATGATGAGGGTCGTTCGCTCAATGCGATCCCGCTTTTGCAAGTTCGATCTCGATGCGAAGCCGGTCCGCCTTCGCTTCGAGCGGCACCAGAGAGCTCACGTAGCCTGAGCGCTGTCGCCTGGCGGCGAGATCTTCCTGATCTCGCGCGACCTGAAGGGCGGCCTGCAGGATCTTTGCCCGCGCGTCAGCGGAGTCCGCGGCATCCAGTTGAGCATCGAGGAGACGCTGATCGACCCGACTACTTTCGTCCCAGGTGATGGCGCCCTGCGTCGCGAGTGTGTGCGCGAGGTCCGACGCTTTGCGAAGTGTCTCCACTCGCTCCTGCTTGAGCTTGGCTGCATTGTCCGCGGGTGCGTTCGCGACCGCATCACCATGGGATCGTTGCGGGTGAAGCAGGAAGCCAACGACGATGGCGATGGTGATCGAAGCAACGTAGATGGTTCGGTTGAAACGCGAATTCGACATAGGATCCTCCCTCGGATTGAAGCGGTTTCAGTTGTAGATCGGCAGGGGCATTAATACAACGTGTCCATGCTTCCGCGTCAGATCCTCAAAATCGGACGGTAAAGGAGAGTTCGTGGATGCTGCCCAGACACCGTATGAACCTGCGTGGTGGGGCACCGAACTGCCGGGCGTGCGCCCGCGGGCCGGGACGTACGGACGATACGACTACATACCGATGCCTGCGCCCACTGGCGTCACCTTCGACGGCAACTTCGACTGGCTGCGACGAGAACCCGTGCTTGAAGAGAGCTTCTTCGAAGCCGACCGCAATGACGTCCGCGAGTCGTTTCCGAAACTTTCGCAGTTCTGCGCCGATCACGGCATCGCGCTGCCGCAACCGTTCGTCACGTTCTTCAGTGACCTCGATCTCGCGAAACGTATTCGCTCGTGCACCGCGTGCTTCCTCGATCCGGCAACCGAGCCGGTCGCATCGCCAAAAGGTGATGGATCGATCGTGCGTTTCCTCTCCGATCAGCAAGGCTGTCTCTTCTGGTATCTCTATCTGCCGACGGGTATCACCCATCATTGCGTGCTATGTTCGACGGACTATTTCGCGACCGATGCAGAGGAGGCGTTTGACAAACCGCCCGACCCTAATTCGCTCGTCTTCGCCGCGCCGAGCTTCGAGTCATTCCTCTTCCGCTTCTGGCTCGAGAACGAATGCTGGTACGGCGGACACGGGCGCGGGGATTCAGTTTCAGCGAACGCGCAGAACTACCTGCTGGAATACGGTTGGCCAGGCGAGTCGAAACAGGAGGAGTCAACTGCGTTGAAGCCGCAGAGAACGGCGAGGCGCAACTGGTGGCAACGGATCTTCAGCCCATGAGCGATGCCGGCGGGGTCTTACAAAAACTTGTCGGCACGTTCTCCGCCTCCAGGCGGGTCGGTCACAATCTACCGGCTAAAACCGAGCGGCAATTGATTGGCTGCCTAATCAGCGCCCAGTTGCGGCATCGGCGAAGGCGCCCAATCTGCACCGTCATTGAAACAAAACTGCTTGCATCGGCGAGCATCGCGCTTTAAAACGGGCTCGATCACGTCACCATTTACTCCTCGGAGGGCCAGGGATGAAAATGCTCCTCGCCTTGGCGGCCAGCGGCCTTGCGTGCCTTGTGTTGACACTGACGGCCGCTGCGGCGCCCGTCGCTTATAATGAAGCAATCGACGGCGATCTTCCCGGTGCTTTCGGGCCGACCTCTGGCCCACTGCCTCAACTCGCATTTGATGTCGGTGCGAACACCGTCTCCGGAACACTTCCTTTCACCGACGCCGGCGCCGATTTCGACTCGTTCGCGTTCATTGTCCCCGCCGGAAAGCAGGTCACGCTCGCGAGCCTCACAATCTCCGACACCACCGGGGACATCACCGAAGCGGCTTGGAGTTTCAACCAGGGGAGCGGTATTGAGAACGGCGGAACCCTGCGCGAATCCGTCAACACCCACCCACCGGATGTCTACACTTTCACCACCACCCCGTTCGAGGCCGACACCTACAACATCAGCCAGAACACCTTAGCCCGCACTTTTGGCGCCGATGCCAACGCCAGCTACACGTTTAGCTTCACCGTAGCGAACGTCGTGCCCGAGCCCGCGATTCTGTCGGTCGTCGCCTTCACCGCATTTGCATTCCTACGACGATCGCGCCGAGCCACGTCCCGTGCCTAGCTCGTCACTCGCCACGAATTCCCTCGCTGCGACCCGAAACGAGATGCAGGATTCTCGTGGTTTTTGTCCTCGTTTTCCTCGTGACATGTGATCGCGAGCGGGCGGCTGGCTCTCTTTACTCAACGCCGAGTAACCCTTTTGTTTGATCGAACACGATCCACCGAAATGGCCCCGCGGTCATCTTGCCAATGTCGGGAAGAAGGCCCTCCTTCACATTGGCGGTGGCGACGAAGAAGTTCATGCCGAGGACGCCATCGAGCGTGAACTTTTGTTTGGTTTGCGGATCTTCGACGGTGATGTCGGCGACGAGCATGGGGGCGCCTTTGTAGACGATCGGCTTGCCCTCCGTGGTTTGGATGATCATTTCATTGATGAAGAAGCCGGCGGATTTTTTCTGTCCGCCGATGCCTCCGACCGTCAGCGCGAACTGTTCCTTTTCCGGGACGTTGGTGAGCTTCGGTGAGCCGGTGCCGAAGGTACCTTTGACGTAAGTGATGCCGAGCTTGGCGGCCTGGGCTTGGGAGATCATTGAAGCGGCGGCGCCGGTGTCGAGCAGCCAACTGCCTTGTGTCGTCTTCGTGCCGTGCTTCAGCGTGATCGGCGGAATGAGGTCGCGCTTTTGGGTGCGACCGAATATTGCGAGGGGATCGGGGCCGACGAAGGGGTTGGGCGCGATCTCCGGTTTCACGCCGGAGGGCGGATTCGTCGTGGTGAAGCCGGCGAAGGAGGCATAGCTGAGGCGCACGTGGCGATGCGTGATGGGAATGCCGGGGTCGTCGTTCGAATGTGCGTCGTTGTATTTGGTGTTCGGTGCGTAGAGATACGTGCGCATCGTGTCGGAGAACGTGTTGACGGGCTTGGCGTCCATCACCATGACTTTGCCTTGCATCGCGGGCATGCCCATGACGTCGAGTCCGCCACCGAGTTGTTCGAGTAGGCCGACCGAGGTGCTGATTTGCGCGCGAGCGGGACCGATCGAGACTTTATAAGAAGCCGGATCTTCAACAGCCGCGTGCGGGTGAAATGGCGCGAACGAGAAATAGAGCGGTTGCGAGACGTGAAACTTGTCACCGCCGCCGACACCGACGTCTGTGAAGACGATCGGCTGGGATTTTCCGTCGGGGGTTTTATAGCTTTCGGGCTGAACATGCAGCGCGCCAGCGGTCTGCTTGCTGAGGAGAAGTCCGCTGGCTCCCGTGTCGAGAAAGGCTTCGATATTGAAACCTTCCTCGCCGTTGGCTTTGGCGGTGAGTGGCTTGCCGTTCGCTTCGGTGCGAACGAGCACGTTGATCCGTGGTTGGTCGAGCGCCGCGGGTTGAACGCCTTCGATGTCCTGCGCGACCGCGAACCGTGCGAGCATCAGCCCGATCACGAAGACCGCGACCGCGAGTTTCCGGGTAAAAATCCGATATCGCGTCATGGTTCACCCGGACGAGATGTTAACAAGTTGAGCCACGGTGGCGATGCGCGTATAGTCCGCGGACTTTCGCCCGGACTCAACGCGTCGAGATCGGGCGAATCGCGAGTGCGTAGCTCAGTTGGTAGAGCAACGGACTTTTAATCCGTAGGTCCTGGGTTCGAGTCCCAGCGCACTCAATGCCTTTTTCGCCCTGATTTTCCCGCCTTTTTCGCGTTTTCCACTGATTTCCCCGCCTTTTGGCCTTTGCCGGCATTCGTCCGCAACTGTCCAGATCCGTCCAGATTTGAAGGGTTCCGTCCAGCAAACGCGCCAAGTGACGCGCCAAGCGCTTTCCCGGTTGTCCCTGTGGCTGCCAGGTTCGGCATGATCGCGAGCACGCTCTGTGCGGTTTCGCGGTGCTCGTGCAGGTATCGCTCGGTCGTCTTGGCCTGTGTGTGGTGCAGCCACGTCTGAATCGTCTTCTGAGGCAGCCCGGCGTCGCTCAGGTGGGTGCCGGTGGTGTGGCGGAGGCTGTAGAAGTCGGCAACAAGGTTGTGGCGGTCACGCTGGGCGAGGAAATCCGACTTTTGCCGCTCCGCCCGCTGTTTGCCCTTCGGCGCCGCCTCAATCCACTTCTGGCGAGCTTCGGCGAGGTCCGCGTAGAACATCTCCGCCATCTGATCCTTGCGTGGAAGGTCGAAGGCAGGGGCCGCGGGCATCTTGCTGGCGAACACCTTGCGCAGCTCCTCGGCCATCGTGGGGGTAATCGGTTGGGTGTGGCGTTTCTTACGTTTCACGTACGCGGCCGATGCGCTCACGGTGGCGGGGGAGGCGTCGAGGTCGAAGGATCCGACCGTAAGGCTGCGAAGCTGCCCGGGGCGCAGGCCGCTCTCGAATGCAAAGCGGTACAAGCGGGCCCGCTCGGCCGCCGGCATTTCAAACCGCTCCACGCTCGCGGCCGTCCACTTGAGCAGCTCGATCATCTCCGCCAGCGTGAGGGCGCGGCGCTCGTGCTTACGATCGACATCGACATGCTGAGGGGTCTGCAGGCTTTCGAGGGGCGAATACTTCGCGCGCTTGTCGCGGACCATCCATTTCCCGAAACCTTTGAGCGCGGAGATGTAGTAGGCCAGCGTTTGCGTCGTGATGGGTTTCTTTTCCCGCTGCTGTAGCGTGGCGAGGAACGCGAGGATCGTCGAATCCGTGCCGGGGGCGTCGAGGTCGCTCCATTCTGCGAATTCACAACCGGCGAACACCTCGCGCACACGATAGGCGCGGAGGCGGGCATAGTCGGGGGTGTTGCCGCGGCTGAGAAGGTATTTCTCCCACGCGTCGACGTGGGCGCCGAGCTGATGCGCCACCATCGCGGCCAGGGGCTCGAGAAGTTGGATCTCGACAAGTCGCTGGCGGAGTGTCGCGGGCATCGTCTCGATGAATTCCTGATGCTCGTCATTCAGGCGCCGGCCGCTCTCGCGGACGTTCACAAGCCGGCGGATGTTGCGCGCGAGGTCGATGCTTTGCGTTTTGTCAGTGAAAGCGGGCACGCGGCGGGGTTTCATGCCAAATCGGAATTCCACGTACCACTTGCTGGCGGCGTGACTGTCGCCGTTGGCATCGGTGTAGGTGGTGCGGAAGATGCGCAGGCCCCGCTCGATGGGGATGGACTTCACTTTCGGCATGGTTCACCTGTTCACCGCTGGCCGGCGGTGTGGTCGCTACTTGTATTCGCCTTCACCTTCGATCGGCGCGCCTTTCTTTTGGTGCACCGCATCTGACAGATTGAACACGTGATCGGCTTTCCACGGCGCAGCCACGCTGTTCTGATGGTCGCGACGCATGTACGTCACTTGGTTCGTTTGCTGATCAAGAACGAAGAGCCCATCGCCGTCCGCGGAGATTTGATACTGCGCTGTTGGTTGCGTGGTTTGTTTGCTCGCGCCAATCACCGAAAACAGCAGCGCGACCGACAATCCGCCGATGATCATGCTCTTGATGTCCACGTGACGCATTGCGCCTCCCTTTGGTTGTTGCGCAGCAT
>JAICIO010000086.1 GCA_025924315.1 Phycisphaerae bacterium | reverse complement strand
TGCTCGCCGTTCTGCTGCTTGACAATAAAAACGGCGAGCAAGCTCGCCGGCTACACACGGACCGAGTTTGCGAGGGTTACCGGAAGCGCAACGACTTCGCGCCGATTCGATACAGAATCGCCGCCAGAAGCAGCACGAGCAGCACGTCAACCTCGGGCGCTCCGGGGAAGACGGTGTCGAGCGACGGCACGAGGATCGGCGCCTGCGCGGGCGCCGTCACTTCCGGAATGTGCATGGATTCGGTATGCGTGACCGGGGGATCCGCGAAGAGCTCGAGAAGGGGGTTTGGCGTCAATTCCGACGATAACACCGCCAGCGAGTCGTCCGTCCTGTCGTCAAGCTTGGACGGGCCGTCGAGCGAGACGAGCTCGGTCGGCGTGACGCGGGCGTCGAGAACCTCGAGCAATTGGGATTCGGTCGAGCGCGTATCGACGTAGGGGAACGAATCCGGCCCGGTGCCAATCCATTGCGGACCTGGGGTCGGAAAAGAAGAGGGGGCCGCTAATGCCGATCCGGCGAGCAGCAACAAAACCACAGGGAAACCCCTGCAGACACAACGCATACAACGGACTCCCTTTCTCCTTCAGCAGGCGGCTTTTCGCACCGTACATCCAGACGCCGAGCGCGAGAACCTGAAAACCGATTCAAGCGGTTTTGGATCATCTGCCGCTGCTGTCGCAATGTTCCAACCCCGGCTGGAAAACCATGGCACCCACGGGGTCGCTTGCGGACTCATGGTGTACCCTCCGGCGGATGCGACTGTCAACTGGCAACTGGTCGTGGTTGGGAGCGCGCGCCAAAATGGCGTTCTCCGCACTGCGGCGCAAGATATTATCGGTCCGCCAGTTGCACGAGGGTGTTGAGTTGCCGACCGCTAACGTCTGACTGGGCCGCACGGGCCAGCAAGCGTCTACCAAAACCCTAAAATGCGACTTGCCGAAGGGCCTCGAAGAGTCCAATTCCGACGGCGGTTGAAAGGTTCAAACATCGTTCGCCCGGCGCCTGGGGGATGCGGATCGCGCGATGCCCTGCAGTCTCCAGAATGTTGGGGCTCAAACCCGACGTTTCGCTCCCAAAGATCAGCCAGTCTCCCTCGCGAAACTTCCCCTCCCACAGCCCGCGCGTCGACTTGCTTGTGAAGAACCAGGACTGTTCCAGCGGCGCCTCAGCGAAGAACGCCGCGTTGTCATCGTGCACCGTCAACTTGAGGCGAGGCCAATAGTCCATCGCGCTGCGTTTGAGCTCACGATCGGAGAGGACGAATCCCAGGGGCCGAACGAGATGAAGCTCGCTTCCCGTCGCGACGCAAAGCCGCGCGATGTTCCCCGTGTTCGGTGCGATCTGCGGTTGCAGCAACGCGATCTTGAGACGGTGGGGAGGCAGTTCGATCACGGAAGATTCACGACGCAACATTTAGCCGCGCGGCTTGCCCCGCGCGAGACGTGGCACCGCGGGCCGGCGCTCGCGCGGGGCAAGCCCCGCGGCTAAATAAATCTAAAAAGCTAATGACCTTCGATCAACGTGCCAGCGCGATCCGATTGCATGTACTTGCGCGTTTCGTGGCAAAATGCGGTCAAGCGCCCCGTGTTGCTGAGTGCTACGCCGGTGTCGAGCATCACGCAGCGGTAGCCTTTCACCGGCACATAATGCTCGCTGTCGCGCTGATAATTCGCGACAGGGGTGTGGCCGAAGTATCCCGTGCGCTCCCACGGCTTCTTCGCGTGAAGCTCTTCATCCGTGAACCGCGACCAGATCACGCCGTGCTTGTATTGTGGCTCGAGCACGATCCGCGTGTTGAGGTCAGGATTCTCTGTCGGCTCGGTGATCGGCCACTTCGCGTGGATCACGAAAAGATCCGGCTCTTCAATCATCGCCGGCAGTCCTCGGACAAATTTGCGGTGGGCTTCGGGGACGGGGCGAAGTAATTGCTCCAATTCCTCTTTGCCGGGATGAACCAATGCCTTCTCGATCGCGGGCTGTGCGATGCCGTAGCTGTGCAGGGTTTTATCGAGCCCGTATTCGAGGAAGGTTTTGAACGCGGTGCCGGGACCTTTCACATCAGGATGCATCGCATAGCACATCCGATGCAGGATCAGATCGAAGATATCGTCGTGATTTCCGCGAATGAACTTCGCGTTTTTGACGGTGAGAAGATAATCGATCACGCGCCGCGAATCGGGTCCGCGGTTCACGTAATCACCGACGAAGTACAACTTCGCTTCCGGATCTTTCTTCTGCACGCCGCGAACGAGCGCTTCCAGCGGCCGCAGCATCCCGTGAATGTCCCCGATAATCCAGCGCACTGTATGGGAGTGTAACGAACTCCCTATCGCCAATGCCAGAGTTTTGTTTTTCTCCACGAGATGTCGCGTGCTCGCGCACGGCTTTCGATATAATCGCAGACACAGGAGCGAACGTCATGACCTATTCCAATCTGTCCCCGTTGCCCGCGCTGAACCAACGACACTGCGCACCGATCAAGCCGGGCACTCCGCCACTCGGCGGAAATGAGATCTCCGAGATGATCGGCTCGCTTCACGGGTGGAAGGCGAGCGAAGGCGTGCTCTACAAGAAGTTCGCGTTCAACAATTACTACGAGACAATGGCGTTCGTAAACGCGATCGCGATCTTCGCGCACAACGAAGATCACCACCCGGATCTTGAGGTGAGCTACAACGTCTGCACAGTCAAATACAGCACGCACTCGGTCGGCGGACTGAGCGAAAACGACTTCATCTGCGCGGCGAAGATCGAGGCAATGCGGAACCTCTGATTGCCCGTCGCGCGGTGCGTGTTGTGGGGTTGGAGAAGCATTTCAGTGGGCGTGGCAAAATGCCACACGCCACAGCAACTCGCAACATGCCACAAACGCCCGATTTTCTTGACTGTTTTTCTAACGACCGATACAACCGCGAGTTGTGCGGAGGTGCCGGGGAATCGGCGCGCTGCTGCGTACCTGATGTTCATATGTGCTTCGGTCGGGCTGCCGATGGCGAGCGTCGATGCAGATACTGTCCGACACGTCCAACTTCTTCTTCGAAAAACTGATCCTCGGCGACAACCCGCCGCTGTGGCAGACGATCGTGTTTGATCTGGTCGTCATCGCCGCCGGCTTCGCCGCGCTCGTTTCCGTCATCGCGATGTTCTGCATCTGGTGGGAACGCAAAGTGGCGGGCCACATGCAGAGCCGGATCGGCCCCAATCGCGTCGGCCCGATCGGCATCCTTCAATCGCTCGCCGACGGACTCAAACTGCTGCTGAAAGAAGACCTGATGCCGCGCGACGCGGACTGGTTTCTCTTTCGTCTCGCGCCCTATCTCGCGTTCGCGCCCGCCTTCGCGGCGTTTCTCGCGCTGCCGTTTGCGCCGAATCTCGTCTTTGAACCTCGATTGAATGTCGGCGTGTTCTGGGTGCTGGCGATTCTCAGCGTCGAAGTGATGGGCGTGATCCTCGCGGGCTGGGCGAGCAACAACAAGTGGTCCGTCTACGGCGGAATGCGCGAAGCATGCCAGATGGTCAGCTACGAGATTCCGCTCGGCATCTCGATCATCGTCGGCGTGATGGCCGCGGGCACGCTCAACATGGTCGAGCTCGGCCATCTGCAATCGGGCGGATTGCACACCTGGCTGATCTACAAAAACCCGTTCGTGTTTCTCGCGTTCATCGTCTACTTCATCGCATCGCTCGCATCAAACAAGCGCGCGCCGTTCGATCTGCCCGAAAGCGAATCGGAGCTCGTCGCCGGGTTTCACACCGAGTACAGCGGCCTGCGTTTCTCGTTCTTCTTCTTCGCGGAATACGGCGCGATGTTCGTCGTCGGGGGGATTCAGGCGGCGCTGTTCCTTGGCGCGTGGAACGACCCGTTCGGCCTGATCGGTTTCTACTTCCACAAGTTTTCGCACGACGGCAACACGATCGGGCTGATCATCCTGAACCTCATCGGTCTGTCGATCTTCATCGGCAAGGCGATGACGATCATTTTCGTACAGATGTGGCTGCGCTGGACGCTGCCCAGACCACGCATCGACCAGGTGCTGTACGCGTGCGTGAAAGTATTGCTGCCGGCAGCGTGTGCGATTCTGCTCGGGGCCGCGATCTGGCAGTTGCTCGTTCCGGATCGGCCGGGATATCCGTGGGTCGATTACAATCCGTTCAGTGCGCACGATTGGATCTATTCCCCAGCCGGCAACGGAACGCTCGGGCTGATCACGCAGATCGTGCTGATGTTGATCGGCGTTGGCGTTTCTACCGCGGTTGTGATGTGGGTCCTCTACGCCGCCGCGAGCGGACGAAACTTGAAACAACGTCTGACGGATCCCGCGCCGATCGAGCGGGCGCCGGCGGTCTAGCGATGTCGAATGTGGCGAGGGCATCCTGCCCTCGCGCGAGCGGCTATAGCCGCAATTGCGAGGGCGAGACGCCCTCGCCACGAGTGTCAGAGTATGACAACTGCGAACATCCTAGCCATCGCGGACCAGCAACAAGCCGTCGCGGCCGTGCTGTTCTACATCTTCGCCGGGATCAGCGCGATCAGCGCCCTCGGCGTTGTCATCTCGCGAAACATCGTGCGGACGGCTGTGTTCCTCCTCTTCACGCTCGTCGGCGTTGCGGGGTTGTACTTCTTATTGAATGCCGAGTTCCTCGCCGCCGTGCAGCTCGTCGTCTACGCCGGCGGAACGCTCATCCTTATCATCTTCGGCGTGATGCTCACGAGTAAATCGCCGTTCAGTCGCTTCGAGCCCAAAGCCGTCGAAGTCGTCATCGCCATCAGCGTCGCGAGCGTGATCTTCTTCGCGCTGGTCCTGGCGATCACGCGTACGAAGTTCGCGGTGAATCCGACCGACTTCACCGCATATCCAATCGACAAACTGGGCCAGACATTGCTCGGCGATTTCCTCGTCCCATTCGAAATCGTCAGCGTCCTGCTGCTCGTCGTGATGATCGGCGCCGCATATCTGGCGAAAGGCCGCCGAAGAGAGGCGGACTAATGGAGATCGGCCTCACTCATTTTCTGATCCTCGCCGCGTTCCTCTTCGTTTGTGGAATCGCGAGCATCATGCTCAAGCGAAACGCGATTGGCATCCTGATGGGCGTCGAGCTGATCCTCAACGCCGCCAACGTCAACCTCGTCGCGTTCAACCGCTTCTCATACGGAACAATCAACGGACAACCGGTGCTCGCGGGACAGGTCTTCGCAATCTTCGTGATCGTGTTAGCAGCAGCGGAGGCTGCGGTGGCTCTCGCGATCTTCCTCAACTTCTACAACAACTTCGCGACGATCGATGTGGAGCGTGCGCAGAATTTGAAAGGATGAACGTGAAAAGGAGCCAGAAGCCAGAAGCCAGGAGCCAGAAGAACAGAGACGGCGAGCGTGCCGTTTTTTCTTCTACTGGCTTCTGGCTTCTGGCTCCTGGCTTCTAACTCCTATGCCAACCCCCGCGTTACTACTCCTCATCGCCACGCTCCTGCCGCTGGCGTCCTTCACCATCCTGCTCTTCATTGGCAAGCGCATGGGCACGCCGCTGGCGGGCGTGCTGGCGACGCTCGCGATTGGCGGAAGCTTTGTCTGTTCGATGATCGCCCTCATGGTGTGGCTGAATCCGTCGGGCCAGTATTTCGATCCCTCGCGGCAGACGATGATCGAGTGGGGGGCGAATAAGAATCCGATCAACCTGCCATATCAGTGGGTGCCCATCGGCCCGGGCATTCAGCAGGATCATCCGAACTTCATGGACGTCGGCATCTACGTCGACAGCCTGACCATCGTGATGTTCTCGATGATCACGCTCGTCGCGACGCTGGTGCACATTTTCTCGATCGGCTACATGCGCGAGGATCCGCGGTTTCCACGGTTCTTCACCTATCTCGGATTGTTCTGCTTCAGCATGCTCGGCCTAGTGATCGGCGGGACGTTGCTGCAGCTGTTTATCTTCTGGGAACTGGTCGGCCTCTGTTCCTATCTGCTGATCGGCTTCTGGTACGAGAAGAAGAGCGCCAGCAACGCCGCCATCAAGGCCTTCATCACCAATCGCGTCGGCGATTTCGGATTCCTGATCGGCTTCGGGATTCTCTTCTATCACCTCGGCAACGTGACGCTGCCGAAAATGTGGATGCTGCTCGGCGACGCGGGCTTCGGCCACGACATTACGCTCGCAAGTGGAGTGATTTTCCCCGCCGGCTTGCTGACGGTGATGGGCGTTGGTCTCTTTTTCGGCGCCGTCGGAAAGAGCGCACAGTTCCCACTGCACGTGTGGCTGCCGGACGCGATGGAAGGTCCAACGCCGGTGAGCGCGCTGATCCACGCCGCGACGATGGTCGCCGCCGGTGTGTATCTCGTCGGGCGAATCTTTCCGATCCTCACACCCGGCGCGAAACTCTTCGTCGCAATCACCGGCGTGACGACGCTCACGATGGCGGCGCTCATTGCGCTGGCGCAAACCGACATCAAGAAGGTCCTCGCCTATTCCACGCTCTCGCAACTGGGCTACATGATCCTCGCGATGGGCCTCGGCTCATGGATCGGCGGACTGTTCCACCTCATCACGCACGCATTCTTCAAGGCACTGCTGTTCCTCGGCAGCGGAAGCGTGATTCACGCCGCCCATCACGAGCAGGAGTTGCCACAGTACGGCGGGCTGATCCGCAAAATCCCCGTCACCGGCATCACGTTCGGCGTTGCGGTTCTCGCAATCGCCGGCTTCAGCATCGCAGGATGGGGTTTCTCAGGGTTTTACAGTAAGGACATGATCCTCGCGCACGCGGGGGCGTTTGGTTACCTCGCGGAGTCGAGCGGCAAATCGTCCGCGTACTGGCTCTTCTTCTATCTGCCCACGATCATCGCGTACGTCACCGCTTTCTATATGACGCGCTGCTGGATGCTGACGTTTGCCGGCAAGCCGCGGAATCAGCACCTCTACGATCACGCGCGCGAAGCGCCGATCATGTGGGCGCCGCTCGTCGCACTCGCGGTCCTCAGTGTGATCGGCGGAAAGTACCTCGGCGTGAGCGAGCTGCTTCAGAGCGGCATTCGCGAATCGACGCAGTATTGCCGCGCGGTCGTCCCGAAGTTCGACGGCTTCGGCACCGCATGGCCCGCCGAAGCAACGACCACGACTGAGGGCGCGGAACCGACGGCAGCCGCGTCATCCGACATCATGGAGAAAGGTCACGAGCTGATGCACCACTGTGTCGGCTGGGCGTGGCTCGTTGGCATCGGCCTCGGCGTGATCATCTACTGGAACGGTTACTCGATCGCGGGCCCGCTTACGAAGTTTCCGCCAGTGAATTACGTGCGGATCTGGCTCTATCGCCGGATGTACTTCGACGAACTCTACTTCAGCGTCTTCGTCGCCATCGTGATGGCGCTCTCGTGGCTCAGCGCGACGTTCGACAAATACATCATCGACGGCATCGTGAACGGCGTCGGTGGACTCGTGAAACGCACCGCTTTCCTCGCCGGCTGGAACGACAGGTACGTCGTCGATGGCGCGGTCAACGGCGTCGCGACGCTCAGCCAGGAACTCGGCGCCGCCGTCCGCGCGCCGCAGACAGGCAGAATCAGAATGTACGTGACAGTACTGATGGTCGCGATCGGTTTAGGTTTGGCCGGTGCAATCATTGTGACGCTGTCAAGATAGCGTGTGGCATGTTGCAGGTTGCTTGTTGGAACCAACTCGCGACATGCAACGAGCAACAAGCAAAGAGCAACTCATGGACTTCCTCAATCACTGGCTGTTGACGATCCTGATCTTCCTGCCGACCGTCGGCGCGATCCTGGTTCTCATCGCCAAAGGCCGCGACGCGATCCGCTGGACCGCGCTCGCGACGACGCTCGTCACATTCGCGCTGTCGCTGCTTCTGCTCACGACCTTCAATTGGCACCAGGGCGATCATTACGGCTACGCCGATGCCGGTGGCACGGTGCAGATGGTCCAGCGCGCCGACTGGATCCCCGCGTTCAACATTCAATACCTCGTCGGCATCGACGGCCTCTCGTTCCCGCTCGTCATCCTCAGCACGTTCGTGTGCGCTCTCGCCTGCATCGCCTCGTGGAACATCGAGAAGATGACCAAGGGGTACATGTGCCTGTTCCTCTTTCTCGAGACCGGCATCCTCGGCGTGTTTCTCTCGCTGGACTTCTTCCTCTTCTACGTTTTCTTCGAAGTCAGCCTGCTGCCGATGTATTTCCTGATCGGCATCTGGGGCGGACCGCGCAAGGAATATGCCGCCATCAAGTTCTTCCTCTACACGCTCCTCGGCTCGATCGGTTTGCTGATCGTGCTGATCGGCACGTTCCTCTACAGCCGATCGATCGTCCCCGGCGGGACGTTCGATCTCGTCCGCATGGCCTCGCCGGAGTTTCAGCACGGCCTCGTCGGCGCTGTCGGCCACGGCGTCGCGATCACGTTCTTCTGCCTGCTGATGCTCGGCTTTCTGATCAAGGTGCCGGCCGTCCCGTTTCACACGTGGTTGCCGGACGCGCACGTCGAAGCGCCCACGCCGATCAGCATGATCCTCGCCGCCATCCTGCTGAAGATGGGCGGATACGGCATCTTCCGCATCGCCTACCCGCTCTACCCACAAGCCGCAAAAGCGATGTGGTTACTGATCGCAATCATCGGCGTTGTGAGCATCATCTACGGCGCGCTGTGCGCAATGAGCCAGACCGACTTCAAGAAGCTCGTCGCGTATTCGTCCGTGTCGCATATGGGATTCGTGACCCTCGGCGCCGCGGTGATGACCACCGCCGCCGTCAACGGCGCATTGTTCATGATGATCGCCCACGGCATCACCAGCGCGATGATGTTCTTCATCGTCGGCGTGGTGTACGACCGCGCGCATCACCGCGAGCTGTCGCGCTTCGGCGGGCTTGCGACGACGATGCCCGTCTACACCGGATTCAGCACCGTCGGCATGTTCGCGAACCTCGGATTGCCGGGCTTGTGCGGTTTCGTCGGCGAAGTGCTCGTGCTGCTTGGCACTTTTCAGGCGGCGCGAAGCGATTCGATCCTGATCAAAGGCGGATTTGCCAGCAGCACGCAGATCTACTGGCTCGCGGTGATCTCCTGCTTCGGCGTGATCCTCACCGCTGGGTACATGCTCTGGACGATTCAGCGGATCTTCTTCGGCCCGGAAAAACCCGAGTACAAAGGCTTCCCCGAAGTCAATCAGCGCGAGATCGTCGTGCTCACCCCACTCACGGTCATGTGCATTCTCCTCGGCATCCTGCCGACCGTGTTCTTCTTCACCTTCACGCAGAAAACGGTTGACGGCATGTTCAACCTGCTGACTCCCGCGAGCACGGCTCAGGTGGTGAGCACCCAATGAACCTGCTCGCCGCTGCCATCGACAGGCCGTTCATCCCTGGTTGGGCCGATCCCGCCAACGGCCTGCGCCCGTTCGCGCCCGAACTGTGGCTGATCGTCGCGATCGTCGCAGTACTGATCGTGCCGTTCTTCACCCGGCGCTCGAACCTCGCCTGCGCCGCCACCGCGCTCTTCGGCCTGATTGCCGCGCTTCTCGCGACGATGATCGTCGGCACCAGCGATGGCGTCGTCGGCTCCCACTTCCGCGGGCTGCTTGTCGTCGACCCCGTCACCGTCTTCTTTAAAGGCCTGCTGTTTCTCTTTGTGATCGGCATCATCCTGATGTGGCTGTGCACGACGTCGATGTCGATGCACGAAGGCGACGGCCCGGAGTTCTTCACGCTGCTGCTCGGCGCGACGCTCGGCATGTCGCTGATGGCCAGCACGAGCAACCTGCTGATGATCTTCATGTCGGTAGAACTCGCGAGCTTGCCGAGCTACGTGCTTGCGGGTTTTCGCAAGACGCATCGCGTCGGCGCGGAAGCGAGCCTGAAATACGTCCTCTTCGGCGCAGTCACGAGCAGCGTGATGGTCTACGGACTGTCGATGCTCTATGGCTTGTATGGCACCTTGCAGGTCGAGGAACTCGCCCACCAAATGACCACTGGAAGTGCCACTTCAGTGGCACTGTTAACGGTCGCAATCTTCGGCCTGCTCATCGGCATCGGGTTTAAGATCAGCGCGGTGCCGTTCCACTTCTGGTGCCCGGATGTCTTCGAAGGCGCCAGCATCGACGTCAGCGCCTTCCTCTCCGTCGCATCGAAGGGTGCGGGTCTCGTCTTGCTCCTGCGCATATTGATGACCCTGGCGAGCACCGCTCACTGGCACAACGTCCCCGGCATTTCGCTGAGCGCCGTCGCGATTGTCGTCGGCGTGATCGGCTCGATCACCTGCACCGTCGGCAACACCGCCGCGTATGTGCAGACTAATATCAAGCGCCTACTCGCCTACAGCTCGATCGCCCACGCGGGATACATGATGTGCGCGCTCTCCATGCTGCTCATCGGCAAGGGCGCTGAAAGCGACCTGAAGGATCCCGCGTCCGTCGCGACGCAGGCGATCCTGCTCTACCTCGCGGTGTATCTGTTCATGAACCTCGGCGCGTTCACGGTGGCGGGGCTCGTCTATCGCCAAACAGGCAGCGAAGACATTCGCGACTACCGCGGCCTCGGTCGCCGCTCCCCAGTCCTCGCGCTCTGCATGTTCTGCTGCCTCGTCAGCCTGATCGGGCTGCCGCCATTCGCCGGCTTCGTCGCAAAATTGAATCTGATGTGGGTGCTCTTCCGCAGTGGTGGGTGGTGGATCGCGCTCATCGTCGTGATCGGCGTGAACACGATCCTCAGCGCCTTCTACTACTTCCGCGTGATTCGCGCGATGTACCTGGAGAACAGCGACGCGCCCGCCTTCTTCCCCAATCCCCTGGGCCTGGCGATCTCCGGCGCCTGCTCCGTCCTGCTCGTGCTGATGCTTCTCGGCTGGAGCCCGCTGGGGCGGATGACGGATTATTTCTCGCACTTGTATTTCGGCAGCGCGACGGTTCTCGTGCACGAGCAACCGGACATGTCGTCGGCAACAGCAAGTCGATAGACCATGATGCTTGCGACGCTAGAATCTCGCACCATGCATCACGAGCCCCCGGCCGCGATCATCGACGTCCTCAACGGCTTGCTCGAGGCCGAGCTCGGCAGCATTTTCCGCTTCATGGGCGCAAGCTCGCCGTACCTCAGCAAGGCGACGGCCGACGTCCGCAAGCCGCTGCAGGAAATGGTGAACACGATCCCGCGAAGAACGCGCGAGATCGCCGACCTGATCGACAGTCTTGGTGGCGTCCCCACGCCCCGCAACATCCAACCCGAAGAGCAATACCTCGCGTACCTCTCGCTCAAGTTCCTCCTGCCGAAACTGGTCTCATCCGAGGAGCTGCTGATCACGCGATACGAGAATGCGGTCCGCGCGCTGAAGGCCGCTCCGGAAGAAGTGGTCACCGTCGTGAAGCGCGAACTGGCAGAACACAAGTCGCAATTGGAAATCCTGAAAAAAGCTGCCGCAGACGTGGCACACACCAAGTAGGGTCAGCTTCAGCGGACCGGTTACTCGCATTTTCGATCGGAACGAATAACCGGTCCGCTGAAGCGGACCCTACAAGACGAAGAAAGCTGCGAGCGAAGTGCCGGGCGGCATCGCGTCGCGCGAGCGATCGTGTGCTTTGTAGGGTGCGCTTCAGCGCACCGGTTATTTCTTCCGTGTGCACAATGAATAACCGGTCCGCTGAAGCGGACCCTACAAGAGCCAATGCGTCTCAGACGCCGTACAGTTCCGACGCCCTTCGATTGAGATGGTCGAGCAGCGGCTTCGCGCTCAGCTCGCTTCCCGTCGCATGCTTCACCAGCTCCCGCGCCGAATACCGTTGCCCGTGCCGGTGAATTTTCTCGCGCAACCATTGCAGGAGCGGCGAGAACTCCCCGCGCGCGAACTGCGCATCGAGGTCGCCGAGATCCTTTCGCGCGGCTTCAAAGAACTGCGCCGCGTACAGGTTGCCGAGCGTGTAGGTCGGGAAATACCCGATCGATCCGCCGGACCAGTGGATGTCTTGAAGGCAACCTTGCGCATCGTTGGGCGGCGCGATCCCGAGGTATTTCTGCATCCGCTCGTTCCATGCGCTGGGCAGATCGTCGACAGACAGATCGTCCGTCAGCAGTACCTGCTCCAGCTCGAACCGCAGAAGGATGTGCAGGTTGTACGTCGCCTCGTCCGCCTCGACGCGGATGAAGCTCGGGCGCACGTCGTTGATCGCGAAGTACCACTGATCGAGCGTGATGTCGCGCATCGTTTCGCCGAAGACTTCCTTCGCCTTCGGAAGGAAATGCTGCCAGAACGACCGGCTTCTCCCGACGAGGTTCTCCCACATGCGCGACTGGCTCTCGTGAATGCCGAGCGATCGCGAGGTGCCGATGGGCTGGCCAGCATATTCACGCGGCAGGCCCTGTTCGTAGAGCGCATGACCGGTCTCGTGGAGCACGCCGAAGAACGCGTCGCCAAAGTGATGCTCGTCGTAGCGCGTGGTAATGCGCACGTCGCCGGGGCCTGGCTCCGAGCAGAACGGATGAACCGACGTGTCCAGCCGCCCGTTGTTGAAGTTGAACCCGATCGCGGTCGCGCCCATGCGCGAGAGCTTGTCCTGCCCGCTCACGGCGTACGCACGCTCGGTCAGCTCGATCGGCGCTTTCTTTCCCGAAGACGCGATCCGACCGATCAGATCGACCAGCGGCTTGCGCAATCCTTCAAACACCTGCCGCAAGTTCGACGCCCGCTCATCCGGCTCATACGGATCGAGCAGCGCATCGTAAATGTGCTCCGCGTATCCAACGCACTCCGCCTCCTGCTTCTTCAGCGCGACGATCTTCTTGAGCCATGGCGAAAACTTTGGAAAGCTAGACTCCTTCCGCGCCTCCGCCCACGCCTGCTGCGCAAGCACTTCGGTGCGCGACAGCTCTTCGATGAGACTCGAGGGAATCTTCGTCGCGCGATCGTATCCGCGGCGCCATTCGCGGACGTTCGCGCCGATGTCGCTGTGCGGATCACCCACCAGATCGGAGCTTTCAATCGTCGCAAGCCACTCGCCGATCTTCGAGGCGGTCGCGCGCTCATGAACCATCCGCGCGATCAGCGACGACTGGTTCGCCCGGTTCTCCGCTCCGCCGGGCGGCATGTACGTGTGCTCGTCCCAACCGAGCAGTGATCCGATCGACGCGAGCGTGCTTGTCTCGCGCATTTCTTTCCGCAGTTCCTCGTAGGCTTTTTCGGCGGTGCTCATATCGTGCATTGAACCGGCGCACGCGCGGCGATACAAGCGGGGAAATGTCCATCTCACTTAATCGTGATTCGAAGGTCCTGTTCATCGGCGACAGCATCACCGATTGCGGCCGAGCAAGCGATCCCGACGGCATCGGCGTCGGCTTCGTGCGAGACGTCCGCGATTACCTTGCCGCCAAAGACCCGTCAAACGCGCCGCACGTCATCAACACTGGCGTCAGCGGACACAAGGTGACGGACCTGCAGGCGCGCTGGCAGCGCGACGCCATCGATCGGGCGCCGGATGTCCTCTCGGTGAAGATCGGGATCAACGACGTGTGGCACCAGCTCGCGGGCTACGGTGGGGTCGACATCGATCGCTACATTCTCACCTATCGCACGATCCTCGGCGAAGTGTGCGAAAAGCTGCCGAACTGCGCGATCGTTCTGTGCGAGCCGACGGTGATCGATCCGCCGCAGCCGGCGCACGCGAATGCGATGCTCGCGCCGTACGTCGAAGCGGTCCACTCGCTCGCGCACGAGTTTCACGCCGATGCGCTCGTTCCGCTCCACACCGAATTCGTCCGCGCCGCCAGGGCGCGCCCCGACATCCCGTGGACGACGGATGGTGTTCATCCCACCAGCACCGGCCACATGCTCATCGCCCGCACATGGCTCCGCGCGACCGGCCTCATGTGATCGAAATCCAATGCAACCGCGAAGGCGCGAAGAGCGCGAAG
The DNA here is from genome assembly GCA_025924315.1 of Phycisphaerae bacterium. Taxonomy (GTDB): domain Bacteria; phylum Planctomycetota; class Phycisphaerae; order Tepidisphaerales; family Tepidisphaeraceae; genus JAICIO01. The sequence continues at coordinate 10,613 of JAICIO010000086.1, read as the reverse complement.
AACGGACGCGAAGTGAAATCAGCAAGCAACTTCCTTCGCGTTTTTCCTTCGCGCTCTTCGCGCCTTCGCGGTTGGCATTTACTCAACCCGTCGCGCTTTACCGCTTGAAGCGATAAACGTGCACGTCGAACGGACCGAACCAATCCGTGAACGCGCCCGCCTTGACCTCAATCTTTCGCGGCGATTCGTACAGCACATCGCCGGTGGAAATGCTCGCGGGCAATCCCGTGAAGTGCACCTGCACCGTCTTGCCTTCGCGCTTGCACGCGAGCACATAAACGTCGCTGCCCACTTCACGCACCACGTATTCAACCCCCTCGGCGTCCTGCACTTTGACCGGCAACTTCGAATTCGGCGCGATCAGCGCTTCATGCAATGGGCTCTTGTCATTCAGCTCCGCCATCAATGGCTTGAGGATGCGGTCCCAGAACGTCCAGTTGTAACCGAGCGGCTTGTCGCGCTCGCTCAGCGTGACGGGAATGGATCCGCCGAAGTAGTTGATCCCGCGCGCTCCGCAGATGATCGCTTCGTAGGTCATGAAGCGCTCTTCGAAGAAGGTCGGGAACCGCAGCGTCTTTCCCGGCTGGGTGGTGCCGCTGAAGGCGATCTGAAGCGTCATCCAGACCGGCTTGCCGCGCGAGCCTTCGACGCTGATCTTCGTCCAGTCGCCGACGGAGCTGATTTCCTTGTTCGGCCACTTCGCCACGTGTCCGCCGGGCGGATAGCTGATCGGGAAAACGTCCATCCCGGTTACGTCGAGATACGGAGCATAGGCGGCCAATTCCTCCGCTGTCCCGCGCGGGGCCTCGAGCACCATCACCGGATGACCCGGGTCGAGCTCGTGCACCAATTTGTAGACCGTCGCGATCGACGACGGCGGGCGCTTGCCATGAGTGTTCATGTTGCCCCACAGCGGCTCATCCGCACCTTTCCACGCCGCCATCGCGGGATTGTCTTTGAAGCGGTTGATGAAGGTCTTGAGCTCCGCGATCCCTTTCGCGTCGTCCGGAAGGGTATAGGAAAGGTCCTGGCCGATCGTCATCCAAACGTGGATGTTCTTCGGGGCCATCTGGCTCATGTACGCCTCGGCCTTGTCAAAGCCGGCGTCGTTCCAGCTGTGATTGCCTGTGCAGTCGGTGGGCGCGATGCGCGCGAAATTAAGTCCGCCTTCGCTCAGCTCATCCCAGGCGGATTTCCCCTCGGGTGTTTTCCCATCCGGCGGCGGCAACACTGAGATCGACAGCGGAAAGAGCTTCTGTCCATCAATCTGGCAGACATTGCTGGAGTCGAAGGTCATTTTGTGGGGAGCAGCGAAGACGCTGCACGTAAACAACGAGGCAAGCATCAGTTTCTTAAGCATCCGTTCAGTTGTACCGGATCGCGCTCTCGTGGCAAATGGAACGCACCGGTCCGCGACCGGTGATGAGACCCATAATGCAACCGCGCAGGCGCAAAGGACGCGAAGGATAAACGCGAAGAAAAAGCCGCAAATGAAATTCCTTCGCGTTTGTTTCTTCGCGCTCTTCGCGCCTTCGCGGTTCGCATTTACCCTGAGGGCATGGCCAAGCTTCGCCTGATTCAGTGCGGCGTGGGTGGGTTCGGCAGTCTTTGGATCAAGGAGCACACATCGAAGTCGCCGGATTTCGATCTCGTCGCGATCGTTGATATCTCCGACAAAGAGCTGCACGGCTCCGGCGACGCGATCAACTTCCCAAAGGACAAACGGTTCAAGACGCTCGAAGAGGCGCTCGCGAAAGTCGAAGCGGATGCGGTGCTGACCGCGACGCCACCGGTGGTGCATCTTCCGCACGCCAAGCTCGCGTTTGAGCACGGCCTGCACTTCATGACCGAGAAGCCGATCGCCGACACGCTTGAGCACGCGAAGGAAATGGTCGATCTCGCGCGACAAGCCGGCAAGCAGATCGTCGTCAGCCAGAACTACCGATACAACCGCGAGGTCATGAAGCTGAAGGAGCTCATCAAACAACAAGCGGCGGGCGAAGTCGGACACGGCCATCTCGACTTCTACATCCCCGGTGATTTCACCGGCACCTTCCGCGAGACGATGGACTTCCCCCTGCTCGTGGATATGGCGATTCATCACCTCGATCTCGTGCGTTACATCACCGGCCGAAACATCGAGCGGGTGACCGCGATGAGCTTCCGCCCCAACTGGAGCTGGTATCGCCACGAGCCGGGTCTGAAGATGCTGATGGAGCTCGGTGCGCTCGAGCACGAGCCGATCTCACACCGCATCCCGTTCAGCTACAGCGGCGACTGGTCCGCGATCGGACAGTGCACGACATGGAACGGCACCTGGCGCGTACAATGCGCCAAGGGCTCAATTCATTGGGATCCCAACGGAATTGCGATCCATCGCTGCGAGAAGTGGTGTAAGAATCCGACGAGCGAGGTGATCGAATCAGGTCCTTTGGAACTGCAGGGCCAGGCCGCGACGCTGCATAATTTCGCGGAAGCGATTCGAACGGGGAAACCTGCGGAGACGAGCGGTGCGGATAATTTGTGGAGCTTCGGCGCGGTGACGGCCGGGGTGATCAGCGCGAAAGAGAAACGACCGGTGGAGGTTGCGGAGATCCTCGGGCGCTAGGGAGTCATGTGGCACAGCCGCCCTCGGCTGTGCTCCGCGCAGCACAGAAGCACAGCCGAGGGCGGCTGTGCCACATGCTTTACATCAGGATGACGGGCTCAGAACCGCCGGCGTTTGCGGGGGCTGCCGCGATGGCTCGTTGGTGCGCAGCGCTTCACGTACAATGGATGCAGCGGCCGTTCGGCACGTTGCGGCTTGGGCTGATGCGAATGCGTCGGCTGCGTGCGGTCCGAACGATCGGATCGCGAATGCTCGAAATCTTCGCGGCGGATGTGCTTGTGCTCCGGGCGTGTCGGCCGCTGTTGTTCCACGCGCTCGTGACGCTGCGGACCTCCTGCGACTGCGTGCTTCGGCGTGGCGACGTATTTCGGGTGATCCTCGCGAATCGTGATCGTTCGCTTGATCAGGCGCTCGATCGCTTTCAGGTTTGACCGTTCCTCCCGATCACAAAACGAGATGGCCGACCCGGACGCACCCGCGCGGGCCGTGCGACCGATGCGGTGAACGTATGTCTCGGGCTCGTGCGTGATGTCGTAGTTCACCACGTGCGTGATGTCATCGACGTCGATCCCGCGCGACGCAATGTCGGTCGCGATCAGCAGGGGGATTCGGCCGCTGCGGAAACCTTGCAGCGCTCGCTCGCGCGCGTTCTGCGATTTGTTTCCGTGGATCGCCTCCGCCTTGATTCCTCGGGTATGCAAGTGGCGCACGACGCGATCGGCACCGTGTTTCGTGCGGGTGAAGACGATCGCGCGGGTCATCGGCAGCTCGTGCACGAGGTGCGCGAGGAGCTGCGCCTTGTTCGATTTCTCGACGAAGTAAACCGACTGATCGATCTTGTCGGCCGTCTGTGCGACCGGCGCGACCTGAACGCTCACTGGATCTCGCAGAAGCGAATCCGCCAGCTGGCGAATCTCACGCGGCATCGTCGCGCTGAACATCAGCGTCTGTCGCTTCGCCGGCACCTTCGCGGTGATCTTGCGGATGTCGTGAATGAAGCCCATGTCGAGCATGCGATCGGCCTCGTCGAGCACGAGCACTTCAACCTGGCGAAGATCGACGTAGCCCTGGTTCATCAGATCGAGCAGGCGGCCGGGCGTGGCGATGATGACATCGACCCCGCGGCGGAGCGCTTCGACCTGGCGGTGCTGGTTCACGCCGCCGAAGATCACGGTGTTGCGAACCGGATAATGCTGGCCATACGCGCGGAAGCTGTCGGCGATCTGCGTCGCGAGCTCGCGGGTCGGCGCGAGGATGAGCGCGCGGGCCGTACGCTTGCCTTCGAGCGGTTTAGCGCCGAGGCGTTGAAGAATCGGCAGGGCGAACGCGGCGGTTTTGCCGGTGCCGGTCTGGGCGCTGCCCAGAACATCCTTGCCTTCGAGTGCGTGGGGGATCGCCTGCGCCTGGATCGGCGTGGCGGTGACATAGCCTTCAGATTGAAGTGCTTTAAGCAGCGGCTCAGCGAGCCGCAGTTGGGAAAACTGCATCGGACACGTCCTTTTGGTGTACGTTGCGCACCAAAAGAGCCACGGCGAAGTGCCGAAAAGGCCGGTCGATGCGCTACAACTGGCTTGGATTTCAATCAGAATTGTGCCGACAGGGCAGGGATTCGTGAGAGATCAAGGCGGGCAGTTGTGTGAGTCAGTATAGACTAAACGTTGGAAATGTCGAATGGGTTCGGTTTGGTCTCGTTTTGTCGATTGGATGTGTCTAGTCTTTGTGCGAGACGTGCTGCTGCTGCTTCATGATGGTCTCCGCCATCCCCGGCAACGGCATCGGCGCATTGATGTACGCCTCAAGGTCTTCCCATGTTTGCTTAACGCGCTTTGGCTTTGCGCGGCGCGATGTGGAAGAGGATTTCCTGTGAACCGCCGAAGCCGTGCGCAACACCATGCCCGCAGCGCGAAGCGCGAGGTTGCGATCGTTGCCGCCGAGCGTCTCCTTCAGGAGGTCGAGGGCAGGGCTGATGAGCGATTGCATCTGCTGAGCGCTCTCCCAAGCCTGCATCCGCAGTTTCCCCAGCACTTCCGCGAAGAAACTGCTGCGGCGCCACCGGTAGATCGTGCCCCGGTCGACACCAATTTCTGTGGCCACTTGGAGGTCGGTCATCCCGCGCAACAACAGCTCGATGGCATAAGTTTGCTGTTGACTCAAGTTATTTTCTGATAATAGCTTGCGCGCCGCCTCTTCTGTTGAAAGAAATTTAATGTTGCGCCCTGTTGCGCTTTGTTGCGCGCCGGCGGATGTGCAAGAAGTGGTTTGAGACGACTTTGATCCAGACATGAGAGCCTCCTTTTTTGTCCCCCCGCGCGATGTGAATCCCCCGCGAACACTGTAACCTAACTTATTACGAACATGCAAGGGAAAAATGAACGGCCCCAATGAACTTGGGGCCGCCGTGGTTACAGGCCTTTTTTCTGGCGGAAGAAGAGGATGCTCAACAGTGCGACTGCGCTGCCGACGATCGCGGCGAGCATCGCGTTTTCGTAGAGGAACGGGAGTTTGTAACGATAGGCGAGAAGGGCGATGCCGGCGCCGCAGATTACGCCGAGGCTCATGCGTTTGCCCGCGAAGAAGACGGAGAAGAGCAGCAATGCGCCTGCGAGGCCGCCGCTCCAGTTGCCGATGATGTCGGCGATCCAATTCGGGATGAACGCGTTGCGCAGCGGCTGGTTTCCTTTCAACTTGAAGTCCACGTCTTTGACGGTTTCGATCGCGTGGGTGAGGTCCTTCTTTTGCGCGGTAATCGTGACGTCGACGCGCGAGCCGCGCAGGTCGGATGCTTCTTTCAAGGCGGCCTGTCCACCGTTCTGGTTCCACCAGAGGGCGAAGCCGACGAGCAGAATGGCCGCGAGCGCGAAACGCACGTGCGCGCCGAGGAGCACGTCGAGCGGTCCGCCGAAGCGCCGCTTGAAATACGATTCGCGGACGCGCTCGTCATGTTCGTGTTCTTCGCCTTCGATCTGCACCTTGGCCGAGTCGTTGTGCAGCCAGTCGGGCTGAACGACTTTGATCGTCGTCTTCCTTTGCTCCTTGTCCTTGCCCTTTTCCTTTGAGGGAAGGGCGGTCTCCATCGCTTTATTCTTCGAGGATCGCTTAAGAACTTCGGTCTTGTTGACGAAGCGATCGACGGAGCTCTTCGCCTGCTTCATCGCGATGACGTCGCTGATGCCCTTGGCGGCGAGCGCCTTGGCTTCGACCTTCATCAAATATTTCCGCTCCCGCGCTTCGCGGCGCAGCTCGATGCGGTGATCGATCCACGAGATGATTGGATCGCGCCACGCGGCGAATTTCGGGCGCGGATCGCCGCGCTGGTTTTTGCCCCACGCCTTTCTCGCGTCGAGCTTCGATTCATAGCCAAAGAGCGCTTCGTAGAATTGCTCCCACTTTTCACCGGAGGTTTCGCAGATGAACTTGCGGATCGCGTTTTCATCGAATCCGCGAAGCCGCATGTCCTTCAGGACGCGATCGACGTGATCGATCGGGATTTGCTGTTCTTTGGCGATCTGCACGTCGATCGCAAAGTGGAATGCGATCGCGACGATGGCCGCGGCGATGCCGAACACCAGCCACGGCAGCCACTGGCCGAGCAGCACGAGCAATCCGACGAGCAGCAGCGCGAGGCCGATGTAGGTGATCCAGTCGAAGACGCTCGCGCCGAAGACGAGCTGGCGCGCTTTGCGGAAGAGGAACGTGCGCTGGGTGATGCCGATGGTGATTTGATAGATCACCGTCGTGAGCACGCCAAAGCCAATCATTCCACTCGCGATGAATGGATGCCCGAACGCGGCCGCGGCGATCGCACCGATGAGCGATATCGCGTAAAAACCGTAGATGCAGTAACGCCGAACCTTCGGCCATTTCGCGTCGTTGAAGCGCTCGACGGAGAAGCGCAGGTTCTTCGAATGTTCGTCCTTCGGCTTGAGCGGACCGGCGCTATCAACGCCGAGAAAATCTTCCAGATCCTTGATGACCTCCGCCATCGTTTGATAGCGGTCTTCCGGCTTCTTCGCGGTCATCTTGAGGATGATCGCAGAGAGAAATTTCGGCACTTCGTGCACGACGACGTCCGGCGGGACCATCGCCTCGCGCTCGTGCTTGGTGATGACCTCGACGGCGGTCTTGCCGACGAACGGCGGCCGACCGACGAGCATCGCGTACAGCGTGCAGCCGAGCGAATAAATGTCCGCGCGCTGATCGACATGGGCGGCGTCGTGCGCCTGCTCAGGCGGCATGTACGCGGGCGTCCCCATCGAAACGTTCAGCTGCGTCTGGCTTGCGTCGCCGTCGTGCGATGGTGACGCCGTGAGCGCGGTCTCGTTCGTGCCCGCGCGTTTGACCAATCCCAGGTCCGCGACCTTCACGATGCCCTGATCGTTCAGCAGCAGATTATCCGGCTTGATGTCGCGGTGGATCATGCCGTGATCGTGGGCGAACTTCAGCCCGCGGGCGGCTTGCAGCACGTATCCGACGGCCTTTTCCGGATCGATCTTTCCGCTGTGTTTGGTCGCGCCCGCGAGGTTCTCGCCTTCGACGAACTCCATCGAGAAGTAATTGCAGTCTTTATCCTGGCCGATGTCGTGAATCTGCACGACGTTGTGATGCGAAAGCTGCGCGGCGGCGAAGGCCTCGCGCGTGAAGCGCGCAACGAACTGCGGATCGCTCGCGAGCTGCGGCGAAAGAATCTTCAGCGCGACATTGCGATCGAGCGAAAGCTGGCGCGCAAGATACACCGCGCCCATTCCGCCTTCGCCGAGCTTGTGCACGAGCTGATATCCGCCGAGGTTTCCGGTGAGATCGCCGTCGGAGGGCGCGACGGTTTGCGCGTGTCGCGCCGACTCTTCGGGGATATCCGACGGCGGGGCGGTGATCCCCATCGGCGGAACGGTCGCCGCCATCGAGCTGTCATTCGACGACAGCTCTGGCGGAACCGTCGCCATCATGCTCGAATCGCCGGATGCGACGGCCGTCGGCGCCAGCGTTTCGCTCGTGGAACTTTCAACACCGGCGGCGACGCGCCGCTCTTTCGGCGCCGCGCGCTTCACTTTCTTCGGCGGCTCGGGTTCGATACCCAGGATATCTTCGATCGACGAGGGCACGCGCTCGCCGATGCCCGGCAGCGCTTTCACCATCGGCGCGATCGATTCATCTTCAGGGATATCGAGCAGGAACTTTTCCTGACACGACGTGCAGCGAGGTTTGTAGTGCCCGGGCTTTGCGCCTTTGAGCTCCATCTCGCGCTGGCAATATGGACAGCGAACCGCGGCCAAATTCGCTCCCGGTCAGAAATGACACCCGCCGCGTAGCCCCGCAGGAAGGTGCGAGAATCAGCATAAGAACCGCGGGCGCGCGCGTCAAAGGAATTGGCGGATGATTGCTTCTGTTCCGAAAAAACCGGGCGTCCACGAAGGACACGAAGGGACACGAAAGAAGATCGAATGAATCTCTTCGTATGCCGCCGTGTCCTTCGTGGACATAAACGAACGCGGTATAACCGGCAGGACAGGGAGAACGCATGACGCGCACGACGGCTGCGTACATTTTGTTGGTTGTGGTCTCGCTCATCACGCGAATCGCGTTGGCGGGCGACACAGTGTTAAAGACCGAGCACTTCGATCACGATCCGGGTTGGGACAACAGCAACAACCGCGTCGAGGCATCGGATCCGCCGACGGTGAAGCAGGATTTCGGGTGGGGAGACGGCGCGATGGGTGGATCGATCTGGCAATCGACGACGCCGGCGTGGTACGGCATGAAGCTCGATCGGCCGCTGACGTTTCACGATAAGTTTTCGGCGTCGGGAAAGTTGTCGGTTGCGCTGAGCAAGGGTGGAAGCGCCGCGGCGTATCTCGGCTTCTTCAATCACGAGCGGCAGGGCTGGCGGCCGTGGTCATCGATGGCGATGCGCATCTTTCGCTCTGACGAGAAGGCGTTCGTCTATCTCGATTTCATGAGCGGCCAGTGGAACGCAGGCGCCGCCGAGATGGATCTGTCGATCCCCGCCGACGGGTCGCAGCACACGTTTCAGTTCGATTACGATCCCGAAGCGAAACGCGGTGCGTGGACGGATACGAACCTTCGCAAGTGGATAATCAGCAGCCGGCAGACGAGCGACGAAATTCTCGCGAAGGCGATCAAAGACGAACCGCAACTCGATCAGGCGCATCTGGAAGCGCGCTTGCGCGCGGCGCTTCGCGAAGGGCTCGTGAATTATCTTCCGCGTCATGGCAAGCAATTCTGGACGCTCAAGATGGACGATGAAAAACTCAAGGGCGCAGTGAGCGTGCAAATCGACGGCGGCGAGGTCTTCCGCACATTTCTTCGCGAAGACATTCACGATCAGCCGGTGTCGCTCGATCGCTTCGGCATCTTCAACATGCAGCTCTATCACGCCGAGATCACGATGCACGTGACGGACCTCGTCGTGAACGGCCAGAAGATCGACCTGAGCCACGATCCCGGTTGGGAAGATCACGGCAATCGCACCCAGTTCGTCGAGCGCGACTTTCAGCGGCAGAATTTCGGCTACAGCCCCGATACGAATTTCGCCGGCGGAGAAAAAGGCGAGATCGGCGGACAGTTTTACAACGTCGAGCCAATCGATCCGCACCACGGCTTTTATGCCGACGAAATCGGCACGCTCACGCTCGACGACGCGATTCAGTTCTCCGGCAAAGTGAATTTCATCGAAGGCAGCACAGATGCTGGCATGTTCTTCGGCTTCTTCCGCGCGAACGACGAAAAGCGCGAGCTTCCGCCGAACCCCGTCGGCGGCCACGCTCCCGGCTGGCCACAACCCAACGTCCTGGGAATCGTGGTCGACGGCCCCGCCAAAATCGGCTGGTACTTCACTCCTGTGTGCTGCGCGTCAAATGAAAAACTCTTCCGCGAGCGCACCGGCCACATCTTCCTCCCCACGCGCACGCATCGCACATTCGACTTCGCCTACGACCCGAAAGCGAACAACGGCATCGGCCGAATCACCGTCATGCTTGATGGCGAAAAACCCTTCACGCTCGACCTCACGCAAGAGCAGCGAAAGGCCGGCGCAACCTTCGATCACTTCGGCCTGATGAGCTTCCGCCGCGGTGGAAAGTTCAGCACGCTGTACTTCGACGATCTCACGTACACGACGAGTAAGGATGCGCGGAAGACGCATCACGAACAGAAGATCACGACGGTTCCGTACCCCGAGAATGGGCGGAAGTATTGAACGCGCCCCTCTGATCCCCTCTCCCTTGAGGGAGAGGGTTAGGGTGAGGGTGAAGCGTCGTAGTCGGACGCGCGCCGATCTCGCAATATACGTCTCGAAAATCCCCGCTAAGCCGCAAGCGGCAGCGCGAACAGCATATTTTGGTACGAGGGCGACTATTCGATGAAGCAGGCGGTGACGACTCGAAATCCCACTGCGCTTGCGTTCGGCATCGCATTGCCGTTGGCTTTGTTGACTGCGACCGCCTGCGCGTGGGTGCTGCTGAATTATCGGCACAGCATGAAGGTCGCGTGGTGCTCGTGGTTCGGCGTGTTTGTAAGCTCCTACGGCCTGTTCCTGACGACCGTGAACACCAAGCGATTTCTATTCAATGAGACTACACGACGCATCGAAGTCGCCGACCGCTGGCTCGTCGTTTTCGAAGGCCGTCGTACGGAATACTCGTTCGACGAGGTGCAAGAGATTCGCATGCGGACGAACGAAATCTCGAATGTCGTCGTCGTTTTGAAACCGGGTAAGAAACTTAACCCCAAGACTGGCAAGCCTTCGACGGTAAGGAAGCTGTGCGAGCAGATTGCCGAAGTGATGGGAAAGTCGCAGGTGTTTCCGGGCCGGTGGGCCTGATGGCGGGAGGTGATGGAAACTCACCACGTCCCGAATGCCATTCGCTTTGTTCATAACTCCGCGCCGTGGCGCGCGTTAGCACACTAGCGCAAGCCAAGGCCTCCTGCGAGAATGAGAGTGCTCAAATACTCACTCGAACAGGAGGCCAAGGATGGCTCGTCATCTTCG
>JAICIO010000085.1 GCA_025924315.1 Phycisphaerae bacterium | reverse complement strand
GGGCCCCCCGCCGCCCGCGCGTGGGCCGCCCCACCCCCCGCGGGCCGGGGCGGGCCCCCCCCCCTCCCGATGAATCGCGCGGCGCCTCAGGGGATATTTTGCTTGTACAGATAAATCGTTCCGCCCAGCACCTCCATTGGCTCGCGGTTTCTCAGCTGCGCGTACATCGATTCACCGAGGTAGACCCCTTGCAGCGCGGTCGCGCTGATGGCGATGATGCATTCGCCTTGTGGCGCGGCGGGCGGTGGGCCGAAGGGAAATCCGCCGGGGAGATTTTTGTAGACGATGCCGTACGCTTCCGGATCCGCCATGCCGAAGTAGCAGAAATACAACGGGCGACTGGGATGCTGCTTTTGCCACTGAGCGAGGAGCGGAAGATCCTGTCCCCAATCGAGATTCGAATCGCCGAGTAACCAGAATCCGCCGCGCGATCCGCCGCACGGCGCGTTGAAGAACGCGATGTAATTCGGCCACGCCTGACACGTTTCCACAACAAGCGCGATCGCAATGCCGAAGCCGAGCACCATTCCCATTCGTTTGAACCGCGTCAGCGCCCACGCGGCGCCGATGCCAATCCACACGTACATGAACGGATATAGCGGCAGCACGTGACGCAGACCGATGTTCAGGTTCGACGTCATCACCGAAAAGAGATACACCGCAAACGGAACAAGCAGCGTGAGCGCCGTCCATTCATCCAGGAGCGTGAGCGGCCTTTCGCTGCGGCGCGTGCGCACCTTCTGCACGATCCACGCGATCAGCAACAAAAGCCCCGCGACGAGCGTCGCCGTCGCGGTCTTGAAGAGCATCGCCATCGGGAAGTAGTACCAGAAGCCGACATCCGATCGTCGTCCCATCAGATATGACGAGCGCACGCCAGAACGCGCGTGGACGAACAGCATGCCGTTGAGCCAGGCCTCCGGTAGCAGGTGATAATCAAGCGACGAAACGATAACGCGATCGAACAGGTCCGGCTGCCACTTCGCCAATTCCGTCGGATCCGGCGGAGTGCCGGGATGCATTTTGATCGAGTCCGTCGCGGCCGCCTGAGAGAGAATGAACTTCGTGTTGATGTTCACCCCGGGATCGTTGGCGGCGTGATAGCGAAAGCCGTAGACCGACCAGATGCAGCCGATGGAAATAATGCCCGCGATGACCAGCACGACCGCCGCGGCGATCGCTTTGTGCAGCGCTTTCGTGAGCGTTCGTCCGGGGGCGGGCCACGGGTCGCGCATGAGCACGCGAATCGCCAGCAGCAACATCGCCATCGGCACCAGCAGCCCGGCGGAAAACTTAACCGTCAGCCCGAAACCGATCACCAGGCTCAATCCCAAAACGCGCAGCGGCGTGATCTTCTGTCCCAGCTTCCACATCGCGATGGCGAACACGAACATGACCAGGCTCATCGCGACGTCGTTCTTCACGAGCGGTGAATGCGCAATGAAATTCGGATCGAACGCAAAAAAAGCCGTCGCGGCGATCGCCGCCAGCGTCCCGCCCAATCGCCAGCTCCACCAGCAGATCACCGCCCCGAGCGCCACGCCGACCCACACCATGTGCCCGCGCATCTCCTGGATGAACGCTTCGCCGTCGTTGCCCGGTGTGCGATACAGCGTGCTGATCGCGAAAATCCACTGCTGCGCATCATTCGACGCGTTCATCGCCGTCCACGACGGCAGTCCCCAGTTCACATGCAGCGCATCTTTTCCGACCGGTAGCGCCGCCCAGTATTGCCACAGCGGCGGGTCTTCGTAGTTGTTGCGAAAGTCGCCATAACGCAGGTGAGTCCATCCGCCGATCGAGTGAATCGGCTCATCAAACGTCGAGCTTTTGGTTTTGACGGCCGTGCGAGAAAGGATCGCAAACACAAGAAGCATCGCGACGCAAATCGCGAGCGTCACCCACCGATTCGGCGCCGTCCCCGCCGCTGAAACCTTGGCCATCGTGGGGAAAAGTGTCTCGATGCGAGGGGAAAGATCAAGCTGAGATGCGGTGACTGGCCAAGACGCCGACACGCCAAGCGAGGACGCCGAAGCGCAACGATCGCAAAGTTCGCAGAGAGCACAAAGAAGAAACCAGAGCTTTGTCTTTGCGCTCTTTGCGGCTTTGAAGTCTTTGCGCTTAAACCCCTCTTCTTGGCGTCTTGTCGGTTGCTGCGAGCATTTCCGAATTCGGGTTTCTGATCATCACCGCTATGATTCATCCGTGCCTTACGTCACTCTCGCCATTTTGCTCGTCGTCATCCTCGTGCTGCTGGTGGCGGTCACGATTTACCTGATGGCCGTGTTCCTGCTTCGTCCGCCGCGGATGACGGATGGGAAGGCCGCGTACGTGCTCAAGCGTCTTTCGCCGGGGGATCTGGGCATGGTTTTCTCTTCGACGACCTATCTCGTGCGCGATGAAGTGACGGGCGAAAAGCTGCCCATCGCCGCGTGGTGGATTCCATGTCCGCGGGGCAATGGGAAATGCGTCATCATCGTTCACGGATACGCCGATGCGAAAGTCGGCGGGATCGCCTGGGCGCCGACCTGGCATGCGCTGGGATGGAATGTGCTCGCGATCGATCTGCGCGGGCATGGCGAGAGTGGCGGGAAAGACACGACCGCCGGTTTTCACGAGCGGCACGATCTCTCGCAGGTGATCGATCAACTGCGGGCGGAGCAACCGAATGAGACGCAGACGCTGGCGCTGTTCGGCGTGAGCCTCGGGGCGGCCGTCGCGCTGGCGACTTCCGTCATGCGCGATGATGTGTCGGCGGTGGTCCTCGAATGCCCGTTCGCCGACTACCGCCACGCGGTCTCGAACCATTCCAAAATCATGGGCATGCCGCTGCACACATTGCAACCGCTCGCGATTCGCACGGCGGAGTGGATCAGCCACGCGGACTTCAACCAGGTCCGACCGGTCGACCTCATCGCCAAATGCCCCGCCCCGCTGCTCATCTTTCAGGCCTGCAATGATCCCTTCGTCGGCGAGGATGTGAAGCTGATCGAAGATGCGATGACGAAGCGCGAACAATCGGGCCTGCCGTCGAAATTCATCGCCATCCCCGAAGCCGGACATGTCATGGGCATCTGCTGCGACCCGGATTCGTATCGCGAACAACTCCGGACTTTCCTCGAACAGAATGTAGCGCCGAGCGTTGCTACGAGCTTTTCGTAATTCGCCTGCGGTTTCGCAGAGAAACACGCGGTTTTATCTGCGAAACCGCAAGCCTCTTCTTGTCCGCTTCGCGCACCACGACGCCGTTTCTCTATCGATGCGAGACCTCAAGACCAAAGCCGTCCGAGTGATGCTCGGGATTATCGTGCTGGTCGTGGCGCTTCTGCTGGCGAAGGAATTTCTCCAGTACGGCTGAGCGGAGTCCGATGTCCGCTTTCCTGTGCCGCGGGCGGTTAGAGGGTGATGAATTCGCGCAAACCGACCGCTTTGCAACTCATCGTCTCTACCTCCGTCCTGGCGATTGCGGTTGTGCTGGCAGTCGTGCTGCTTTGGCGAATGCCTTCCCGGCCAGAGACGGACGCAACGCCAGCCACGGACGCGGAACCCGAGCGCATGGCGTTTGAAGATGCCGTCGCGGCGCTGGCAAAAGCCGGCGAGATTGTGCGCGTGGAAGATGCGCAAACCCCGGCGGTCAATCCCGACGACAACGCCGCCACCACGCTTCGCGCCGCAGGCTCGATCGCGGATGACGACATCTCTGACGAGTTCAACGACCTCGATTTTTCCCCGACTCTCACCGATCCCCAGTGGAAGATCATTGAAGAAAACGTCTTCGACCTCTCGCCCGCGTTGAGCCTCGTCGATCACGCGGAGAAGCAGACCGGGCTCGACTGGGAAGTGAAATGGAACGACCCGATCTTCGCCACGCTCCTGCTCGACATCAACCCGACCCGCAGCCTGGTGAAAGTGGTCGCCGCCGCGGCGATGAATGCGCACCATCAGAGTCGCGATGACGATGCGATTCATCGCATTTCGCAAATGCTGATGATCGCGAAGGCGACCGATCAAAAGCCGTTTTTCGTTACGCACGTCGTCTCGCTCAACATGGCCAAAGACGCCTGCCAGCAGATCGAATGGCTCGCGCCGACGCTGGCGATCGAATCGCAAAGTGGAGAAGCGCGTCCGGAACAGGTGCAGCAGCTGATCAAGGATCTGCTGGATGACGGTTGGGTGCAGGAGCGGTTCCGTGAGGCCTGCATCAATGTTCGGCTCAATGTGCTCTGTTCGGCCCGCTGGCTCGGTGAAGGTCGGTTGACCGAGTCACAAGCGCGGGAATTGCTCTCGCCCAGCAACGTGAGACCGAGCCACGCGCAGGTGTACACGGACGCGCGGCTGCTGTTGCCGTACCTCGGCGCGCCGATCGCGGCCGCGGACGCAAAGAGCTGGCCGGAGTATCAGAAACGGATACGACAGATCCCGCCGGAGCTGGCGGATATCTATAAGCACCCGTTCTATGTGTTGATGCCGCAATCGGGCGGACGCGCCGATGGCCGTGCGCGCGATGGCTATCAAGCGATCGCTCGCCTGCGCATCGCTGCGACAACGCTTGCATTGCGCACTTACGCCGTTGACCACGACGGCCAACTTCCCCCGGCGCTTGAAGCGCTCGTGCCGACCTATCTGTCGAAAATTCCGCTCGATCCCATCGCGAAAAATGCCGGCACGCTCGCGTACGACCCGAAAACCCAGCCGCAGGTCACCGGCGAGAGGCCCGACGAAGAGAGCGCCACGACAAAGCCCACGCGAGAAAACGCGAGCGGACTCGTCGGATGACCGTGACCACGCTCAAGCCGACACTCGTGCGCTGTTCCCCGACAAGAAGACCCCCCTGCGGCATCACAATGACGAAACACTCGGCCTTAGATCGCGTACAACGGCATTGGCAAAATTTTTTCGTTCTATCGACCGCTTGGCACGCAAACGAGCTACACCTCTCCTAGGATTACTCATCATGATTTGGAATGCGTTAATCATTCTCATTGTTTCCGTGATTGCGATGGTCGCTGCCGCGGCTAAGAGCCATCGTCTGGTGCCCGTTCGCGTGCGGGCCCAGCGCCGGCCGCGTTGAAGGACAAAACTCACGCCCGTTCCGAACGGAACACCGAAAGGGCGACTGCCCGCCGAGCTGGATTCCTGTTTAGCCGCGAGCTTGCTCGCGATCGTGTCAGCAACATACGCGAGCAAGCTCGCGGCTGAACGGTGATCTGTCGAACCGACGCCTCACGTCTCCGAACCTTTTCCTCCCTGCCCTTTCGCGATATGCTCCCTTGGTTTTTCGCAGAAGGACGAGCAGTCGCAATGAAGGAATTGGATTCGACCGACAACAACGAAGAGCAGTCGCAGGAAAGCACCCAGCCCGCGACCGTCATCGACCGCGCGGACCTGACCGAAGTGCACGAGGCCGCCAACGCGCTGGTCGAAGCGCTCGCCAACGTCCCCGACGGCGACATGGTCGGCGAGATCGTCGCCAACGCGCTCAAATTGCTGCGCGACCAGACCAACCGCGGCGACATCAAGCTCATCAACAAGTCGTTCAAGGAACTGCGTTACGCGCTGAAGATTTTCGCGCCGTATCGCGACGTGCGAAAGGTGAGCATTTTCGGCTCCGCCCGCACAATGGAAGATCACGACGACTACAAGCAGGCGGCTGCGTTCGGTAAACAGATGGCGGCGGCCGGGTGGATGGTCATCACCGGCGCCGGCGGCGGAATCATGGCGGCGGGCCACGGCGGCGCGGGCGCGGATCCGTCATTTGGCCTCGCGATCCGCCTCCCCTTCGAGCAAAAGACCAATCCCTTCATCGAAGGCGATCCGAAACTGATCAACTTCAAGTACTTCTTCACGCGCAAACTGATGTTCGTCCGCTCGAGCCACGCGATCGCTCTCTTCCCCGGCGGATTCGGAACCATGGACGAAGGCTTCGAAGTCCTCACGCTCGTGCAGACGGGAAAGAGCGTTCCGATGCCGATCGTTTTCATCGACAAACCCGGCGGCGATTTCTGGGCCGGCTGGCAGCACTACGTGAAAAACCACCTGCTCGCCCGCGGACTCATCGGCGAGGACGATCTGCACCTCTACAAGATCACCGACAAGATCGACGATGCGGTGCACGAAGTCAGGCACTTCTTCGCGAACTATCACTCGCTGCGCTATCATCGCGACGAAGTGATCATCCGCCTGCAGAAGCAACTCACGGAAGCGCAACTCGAAACCATTCGCGAAAAGTTCAAAGGCCTGGCGGTGAAAGGCACGTTTCAATTGAGCGCTCCGCTCAACGTCGAGCGCGACGAACCCGCGCTGGCTCATCTTCCGCGGCTCATCTTCACGTTCAACCGCAAAGACCACGGCAAGCTGCGAATGCTGATCAATCACCTGAACGATTTGGTCGAGAAGTAACCGAAGAATAAGAAGCGGTTCGAGTGACCTTCACGGCCGTCCCAGAGCGAAGCGCCGGGCGGCATCTCTTTGTGTTTCGATCGCTGGTTGCGAAATGCAATCCGAAAGAAGGAGGCGAGGGAAGAAACCATCCGGCCCCAAGTTTTCTCTCCTCGCCTCCTTCTCTCGGGCTCTGTTCCTCCACTCCTCTCTTCCTTCCCCCATTCATGCCCCCGTGATGTCCAGCGCCTTGTCATCCTGAGCGCAGCGAAGGATCTCGGCTCGTGAGTGACGATCGATCCCGAGATTCTTCGCTTCGCTCAGAATGACGGACGGTCGAAGGCGTGTTCAAGCTTCGGGGGCATGAATGGAGGAAGGAGATGAGAGGTGAGGAGTGGGTCTGGGAGAGGAGCGGAGAGAAGAAACTTGTCTTCGACCCTGAGCTCAGACCGAAGGGGGGCCGGATGGGTCTTCTCTCCGCTCCTCTTCCAGTGTGCAATTGAATTGAATGATAAACACTCACCCCTATACCATGCGACGATGCGAAAGATCGCGATCGTCGGTTTGCTCCTCACGTTAATTCAAGGAATAGCCACCGCCCGCCCCGCCGGCTGTGAACTTCGCAACGGCAAGCTCTACGTCAACAGCCAATGGCTCTTCCTCAAAATCGCCAAGCCTCTGCGGAACTTCGCTGACGCCAAAGCAGTCGATCGGCTCATCGCGGACCTTCCGACGCTTCAAAATAAGCACTACAATTGTATTGAACTCAACTGTTACTGGTACATGTTCGACCACGACGGCGACGGCGTGCCGGATGAGTCGCTGGCGCCGCTCTGCAAGCTGATCGATGCGATCGCCGCGCGGGGAATGTTTCCCTGTCTGTCCGTTGAAACGTACGGCGTCGGCGGCGGGCAGATCCCGGCGGGGTTCTGGAAGAAACACCCGGACGCCATCGCCATCGACAGCAACGGCAAGCCCGTAAAGGACGACGAATACGGCGTGATGTCCGCCGTCCCATCGCTCTTTTCACCGGCGTATCTCCAAGCGTCGCGCAATTACATCCGCAACCTCACCCGCGGCGTGCCGCATCACAAACTCCTCTACTTCGAAACCACCGTCGAGCCGCAATACATGGGCAATCACGCCCTCGATTTCAGCCCAGATGCCATGAAGGCGTGGGATGCATGGGGAGGGCGAGGCTCCCGCCGAGCCGAACCGTCGTCGGCGCAAAGCGGCTCGGCAGGAGCCTCGCCCTCCCAACGGAAAGCGCTTCTCGCGGATCCGGATTGGAACCGCTTTCGCGCCGAGCATCTGGCGAATTGGATCAACGGCGACGCGCAGGCCTATCGCGACGTCGCGGGCAAAGACGCCTGGATCGCCGTCGATTACCTCGAAACCTGCGGCCCTGACATGCGCAACCGCAACGGCGATTCCGACCTCTTTCTCGCCCATCTCACCTCGCCGAATATCATCCAGGTGAATTGGCACTGGAACGCGAACAAGCACGCGCCGAACCAGTGCGCATACGATCACGTCCGCAAAGCGATGCGCGAGCAGCATCGCGACTGGGCGATCAGCGAGCACATGACGATCAACGGCAGCGACTATTCGGTAGAGGACATGCCGAATCTCCTGCGCAACACGATCAACCAAAGCACGCATTTCGGCTGGGAGTTCGTCGACGTCGGCGCGAGCAAGGCGACATTTGCTCTCTACAACGAAGACTGGTCGCCGAAGCCGACGATGAAGGTTATCGATGACAATTGGAATGCGTGGATGAAAGAAATCCGCGCCGCGGTCGAGAAATGATCATCATCGCCGCCAGCGTGCACAATGCGATGAAGAGCTGCGGTGGAAGCGGGATCGCTGCCGCGCGGGAGTCGGCGTCGATGCGCAGCGCTGCGGGGGCTTGTACGTTGTTGTCGATGTTCTTCCCGAAATTCGCGGCGAGAATGTTGAAGTCGAGAATGTCGATCGTCCCGTTGTAGTCGAAATCGCCGTTGAACCATTCACGTCCGCTGTGCCCGAACGACGCCGCCAGCAAATTGAAATCCAAAATCGTCACCGCGCCGTCTATATTCGCATCGCCGCCGTAGGTTTCGCGCATCAGGATCGCGCTGTCATCCACGCTCTGCTGCGCGAACGTTGCAGGAAAGCTCGTGAATTTCTGATTCGCGTCTGCAAATCCCACCGCCAGGTGCGAATCGGCGCGCGCGTTCGAATCAATAATCCCCGCCGCGTCCCACGCGCCGTTATCTCGTCCGGCCAGGATCTGCTGCCGGATCGTATCGATCGGCGAAGTCGACCCCGCTGCGTAATCGATGATCGCGAATTCATTCACATCGAGCGTGCCGGTGTTGGTGAGCGAGCCGTTGACGCGAAACGTGCTGTTAGCGCCCACGCGCAGGGTGCCGGTGTTGGTGAACGAAGTGACGGTCGTGAAATTTTTCCCCGCATCGATCGTGAACGTGCCGTTGTTCGTGCGTAGCGAAGTGATTCCGCCGAAGAATGAATTCGGCCCGCTCAGCATCACATTCGCATCGTTTCGCAGGATCGAGGTCGAGAGGCTTAATGTCGAATTGTCATACACCGCCCAATTGCCGCTCGACAGACTTCCGTGGTTGAAGTTGGGGTGCAGCGATGTGAAGCTCGTGTAAGGCAGCGTAACCACTCCACCGTTGCGCGCTTCGACCGTACCAGAATTGATCGCAGCCAGGCCGAGCGCGATCGTTTGCCCGCTGACCTGCGATGAGATTGTTCCAAGATTGACGACATTCGAACCGCTGATGCCAATCGACCCAGTTCCGTGACGTGTGAACGTTGTAATCCCGGATCCCAGCGTGAGGGTGCCGCTCGTCGATTGAATCGTCGACGTCCCGGATTCAAGAACAATCGCGCCCGTTCCGCCGATCGTCTGAGACGCTGGCGATTGCACGGTCGAACCGAACAGCGAGATCGATGCATTGTTCAACGTAAGCCCGTTTGCGACGCTGAGGGTGGTATTGCTTTGAAGGAAACTGATCGACGCGGCGCTGGTGACGGCATCCAGCGTTCCATTGCCAGTGTCGACAAGAATCTCGCCACTGCCGGTAACCGTGCCACCTTTAAGCCGTCCGTTGGCCAGCTGCAGGTCGGTCACGCGCTGCGTGCCAAGCATGAGCGTGGTACCGGAATTGTCGAGTGTCGCGCCCTCTGCCATCCGCAACGAGACTCTGGTAAACGGTATTGTAAGCGCTTGCGCGGTTGTCTGATCAACGAGAAAACCGAGCACACTGTTGCTCATCGTGAGCTGCGAAATCGACGGCGTGATCGACGCGAGGTTGATTGTGCCGTGATTCGCGCTGATCGGGCCCGAAGCGGACCAATCCCCGCGGAGGGTGAGCGCGGCCATGTCGAGTACGTTGACCGGAACGCTGAAGGAATAGCTGCCATTCAGATCGAGCACCCCGCCGCTGCCCAGACTTATTGATCCAACGTCCCCGTTCATGTGATCGATCGTCAGCGTGCTGTAGTTCGAAACCCTGAGCTGACCAGCATTCTCAAACGTCCCGGCGGCGATGTGAATCTGCTCGCCATTTGTTCTCGCGTCGATGATCCCTTGATTGAGCACTGCATAAGTCGGCTCGCCGATCGTGCCACTGCCGGTGCCCGTTCGAATATAGATGTTCGGGCCGAAAGTGATTTTGCTTCCCGCGGTATCGTCGGTAATCGTGCTGACCTCGCCCGAAGCAGGCGTCCCATCGAATCGAATCTGCGCGGCCCCGTTCAGCGTTTGAGTACCAATGAACTGAAGGTTCGGTCCGCCCTGCAGGTTCACGGTCCCGTTGATTGTCACGTCGTCGAGGTAAACTCTTCGTGAAGGCGAGACGATCATGCCGGCGTCGAAGTACACATCTTGCAGGAATCCATCGGAAGTCACCGGCAGTTGCTCAATCCCGCCGCCGGTTGTGATGGTTCCGCCGATGATCGCACCCGGGCCCGGGAAAAACGGACCATACAGATTCCACCCGCCGCCAAAGTCATTGAGCGCGGTCGTGTGCCCGGTGTTATCGAGATGCTGAATGTTGACCGTCCCGCCGTTGCGCACAAAATTTCCAAGACGCGATTCGGTGACGTTCCCGGTCAAAGTCAAAGTTGATCCGGCGCCGAGCATTACCGTCCCGGCCTGAGTCGTCGTGTCGTCGAGGAGCAACCGAAGTGTTCCGCCATTGCTCGCGGCAAACGTGCCATCATTTGCATAGGGTTGACGGAGATCCATCACATCACCCGTTGAAGTGCCGCCAATGAAGCCGTGATTCACCAGCATGTCGGAAGTTGTTATCGCGCCAGTTCCTAAAACGGTGATGCC
Source organism: Phycisphaerae bacterium (assembly GCA_025924315.1). GTDB lineage: Bacteria > Planctomycetota > Phycisphaerae > Tepidisphaerales > Tepidisphaeraceae > JAICIO01. The sequence goes on along the minus strand of JAICIO010000085.1, from coordinate 13,823 downwards.
TTGCGAAATCGTGAGTGTCCCCAAGCTATTGGGCTTGAGATAACCCCCCGCGAGAAGAATTGTCCCATTTCCGTTGATCGTCTCGTTGCTCTTGGACCCCGATGCTTGAAGGACCCCGTTGTCAAGAGTCATCGTATTTCCCGCAAGCTCCAGATCGTGGAAATACACGTACGAACGGTTGATCCCTCCCACCGTCTGGAGCGGAGCTCCGAGCGTCACGTCATTCAGCGCAAACATTGCGCCGTTGGACAGAGAAATGACTCCTCCACCGCCGTTGATGGTGCCGCTCATCGCGATACTCAGGCCGCTGACCAACCAAGTGCCCGCATTCAGATTGAGCGAGTTACTGAAATAGACGCTTCCCGCGGATTGATTCACCGTCGCGTCGGGCGACGAGAGCGTCGCGCCCACCAGATTAAGCGAAGCACTCAGCGAGATCTGATATGGGCTGCCCGTCGCGGCGACATTCGCCCAATAAGTTGATCCCGGCGGCGTGTCGTTATTTGGGTAATTCGGATTGGTCGACCACTTCGTGGCGTCCGTCCAGTTTCCAGTTCCCGCACCCGACCACGTCGCGGTTGTTTGGGCGAATGTTGCGTGGACGAGACCGAGAAAAAGCACCCCCAGTACGACCCAACGAACCCCGCGCAGACTCATTTCGCCTCCCAAGACAAATCACGAATGCCGGGTCCCCTCTGGACGACAGGAAAATGCCCGGCCCGACGCGAGATAGCCTAATAGGGGCAAACCCGGTGTCAAAGCAATTCCATCGCCCCATTTAGCCGCGGGGCTTGCCCCGCGCGAAACTCGCGGCGACGATGTCGCGCCGCTGAACTTGAACCATTTGAACACGCGTGAGGATAAAGATGCTTCGACCCGTCCTGCTTCTGCTGATCGCTCTGCTTTTCACCTGCTCATCCTTCGCGGAAGACAACCCAAACACCAAGCTCGCGCTCACACCCGCGCCCGTGAAGATCGAGATGGGCGCGGGTTCGTTCACGCTCACCGGCGGGACGTCGATCTCGTCTGATTCGCCGGATTTGGCGCCCGTCGTGAAGTATTTGAAGGAGAATGTTCTCCCCGACGCCAAGGAACAGGACGGCGGCGCGATTCTGATTTCGCTCAAAGATGCCGACAGCAATCTCGGCGATGAGGGATATCAACTGGATGTGACGCCCGAGAAGATCACGATCAAGGCGCTGAAACCCGCCGGGGCATTTTATGGTGTGCAGACTTTGCGGCAGTTGCTTCCTGCCGATGTGACGACCGTCACTGGATTGCAAAAATATCAAATCCCATCACTCAAGATCTGGGACAAGCCGCGGTTTGTCGTCCGCGGATTTATGCTCGACTCGGGGCGACACATTCAGTCGGTGGAGTTCATCAAGCGCACGCTCGATCGCCTCGCGTATCACAAGGTCAACACGTTTCACTGGCACCTGACCGAGGACCAGGGCTGGCGAATCGAGATCAAGAAGTATCCGCGGCTGACGGATTTCGGCGCGTGGCGCGATTCGAACGAGAAGAACGCGCAGGGCCAATGGAAGGACGGAAAATACGGCGGATTTTTCACGCAGGACGAGATTCGCGACATCGTGAAATACGCCGCCGATCGCTACATCAACATCGTCCCCGAGCTCGACATGCCCGGTCACACGACCGCGGCCGTCGCATCGTATCCGTGGCTCACGTGCTTTCCGCGGAATGATTTCAAGGTGCGCGCGGAGTGGGGAATTTCGGATGATGTGCTCTGCCCCGGCAAAGAGACGACGTTCGAGTTCGTGCAGAACGTTTTGCTCGAAGTGATGGATCTCTTCCCCGGCAAAGTAATTCACCTCGGCGGCGATGAGTGCCCGCGCACGCGTTGGAAGACGTGCCCGAGCTGCCAGGCACGCATCAAGAGCGAAGGCCTGAAGAACGAAGACGCGCTGCAGAATTATTTCACGCGGCGCATGATGAAGTTCCTCGAAGATCACGGCCGCCGCATGCAGGGCTGGAACGAAATCATGAAAGGCGGAAAACTTCCGCCGGAGGTGATCGTTCATCAGTGGAATGATTCGAGCGTCGCAGTCGCCGCCGCGAAGGACGGCAACGACGTCGTCGATTCGATCACGACCTACTGCTATTTCGACTACGACTATCGCACCACGCCGCTGGAAAAAGTTTACAAGTTCGACCCCATGCCCGCGGGTCTGAACGAAGAACAGGCCAAGCACATTCTTGGTGGCCAGGCGAATCTCTGGACCGAGTGGAAGCCGACCGAACTGAGCGACGATCAATTCACCTGGCCGCGCATGATCGCGATGGCGGAGGTGCTCTGGTCGCCGAAGGAAGGCCGCAGCTACGACGAGTTCATGTCGCGCATGGAGGCGAAGCATTACGATCGCCTCGCAAATCTCGGCCTCGGCGCCCAAGGCACGCCGAAGGACGACATCAAGAGCTATCTGGAAAATCCCGGCGGCGGAGATCTCGGCAGAACGGTCGCCGCGTGGAAGCCGAGCGAGGTGTCCGAGCAGTTCAAGCCGATCGAGTGGGACGTGACGAAGATGGTGAATCGCGCCGGCGATTACGTTTTCACGTTCAACTATGACAGCGGCGCGCACGGCCTGATGATCCGCAAGGTAACGCTGCTGCGCAACGGCGAAGAAGTTTCGCACGACGAGCACACCGGCTGGGCCGGCGCGGGCCAACACGACACCGCCTACACGCTCAAGCTCGACAAGCCCACCAAGGGCGCGAAGTACACGCTGCAAGCCGAAGCGAGAAGCGACGGCGGAACAGACAGCAACGGCACGATCTACGTCAAACAACCCCCACGGCCGGATCGGAAGTAGTGCCGATTTAGTTTGTAGGATTGCTCGACTCCGGTATGCCGCGCACGGCCTGGAAGGCCGTGTCACGATCGAGCGTTAATGACGTGCGATTCCCTTCAAGGCCGTCCCAGAGCGCAGCGCGACTCGACTGAGCTCGTCGAAGTCCGAGCGGCATCGCGACGCGCGAGCGCAACCCCCGAAGAATGCCGCCCGCCACTAAAGCTCTGGGTCGGCCGTGAAGGCTCCTGAAGCGTTTTCCCCGAAATCACAAAAAACGCCCGTTTTTCCGCCGACTTTCGCACTGCCGCCTGCTACGCTACCCCGTGACACGGACGTCCTCGTCCGTGCCCGTCGCGCGAGCGCATCCCCTGCTCGCCACCCAATTCCCACCTCTTCTCCCGAAAGGAGCCCGCCATGCCGCGTCGCACTTCCAAAATCTCCGAACGCAAGCGTCTCGCCAATCAGCGAAACGCGAAAAAGTCCACTGGACCCAGAACCCTCAACGGAAAGAAGCGTTCGTCCATGAACGCCATCACCCACGGCGTGTTCTGCCAAGAAGTTTGCATTCTCAAAGAAGATCGCCCGCTGTTCGTCGAATTGCGGCGGGAGTTCATTGGTACGCTCAAGCCGCAGAATCTCCTCGAGCTCTCGTTCGTCGATGCGGTCATCGAAACCCACTGGAAGCTCCGGCGGATGCGGATTACCGAGGCGCTGGCGCATGAGCACGAGCTGCGCGAACATCTCAAAGAAGAAAAGAAAGATTTCGACAAAGAGATGCAAAGCAAGTCGGATCCCGACTACTGCGCCGTTGTCGCGGCGATGAAAATGATGGACCGCGAGCCGGACAATCTCGAGAAATACACGCGGCTGCAGCAGCGGCTGCAGAGCATGGTTCATCGAAATCTGAAGGAGCTGCGACTGTTTCGCGAGAACCAGAAGGAGCTCGACGCCCTGCCGCCGTCGCCGTTTGAGAAGACTGTGGATGAAGTGAAGTACGGGATCGAGGATGGAAAGACGCTCGACGAGATCTACAACCGCCCGGCGAAGGACAGCGCGGAAGCGGTGACGGAGGAAATCGAGGAAGTTGAGGAAGAGGAAGCTGCAGATGAGGACGAATCGGCGGAACGAAGCCAAGTCGACTCTGACGGTTCACCCTCATCCCAACCTTCTCCCTCGGAGGGAGAAGGGGAAAAGGCGCCGCCAACCGCGCCACAACCATCAACCGCTCCGTCAACTGAACCCGCGGCGCCAACGGCGGTCAACCCGCCTGTTCCACCGAGTGTTCCAGCGAAAATTCAAAACGAACCCACCGAGTTTCGAAATTATGATGCGGACACGACTTGTGATCCGTCGTGGGCGCTGCCGACTCGGGGGCTTCCGTTTGGCGATCCACCGTCGCGCGGATAGGATGCGACGACCCGTGGCGTTTTCGCGATTTTTCACGCAATTCGGATCGGTTTTCGGCCTCGCGTTGTGCCTGATTTGCGGCACGATCCAATCGGTCCGCGCGCAGACCACGCAGCCGGTCTCGATCGAAGTTCCGCTCTTTGAAGGCGGCGCGGGCAAGGATTGGTACATCTACTCCGCTCGCGCGTACGAGCTGCAAGGCAAGTGGGACATCACCGCGCCGAGCAACCTGAAGTTCTCCGCAAAGCTCGAGGTGAACGTCGCGCCGAAAGGCAAAGAGCAGCAACCGCAGGTGATGTGGGCGACGCTTACGCTGCCGAACAGCGCCCCCACTTCCGCGATCATCTTCTCGAACAAAGTCTCGAAGCAGAAGGATTACGATCGCGTGTGGACGTGGGACGACGGCGCCGGTCACAAGCTGCGCATCGCGACCGACCATCGCGGAGTGCTGTCGGGATGGTTCAAGGACGGCGACAACCCCGAGATCGGGATTGTCGGACACAAACCCAACCCGGTTTACGTCAACATGTACCTCGACCCGCGCATCACCGACAAAGTGCGCGTGCGGGTGCTCGAGGGAACGTTCTTTGAAATCTCGAACGCGTTCATCAATTGGTGGCCGCTGATCAAGAACGGCGACGTGCTGCCGCTGAACGATGCGCTCGAAAAGCCCAACTGGGAAGGCGATGCGAAATGGGGAGATACATTTCTGCCCGGCTCGCTCGATGGATTCAAGGACAAGGCGGGGAAGATCTATGGGCTCCCACAGGCTTATTACGCGTACTGCATCTGGTACAACAAGAAGATCTTCCGCGAGCACAACTGGAAACCGGCGCGGACCTGGAACGAGCTGTTCGCGCTTGCCGCGGAGATGAAGAAGGCGGGCATCGCGCCGATGGCGTTTCAGGGGCGATATCCCGGTTACGCTCAGCCGCTGTACGACGCCGCCTATTACCACCTCGCCGGCGCCAAGCGCTGGGACGAGAAATCCGATCTCGTGCCGGGCGCGTTCAACTGCGAAGAAGGCGTCGAATCGATCGACATCGTCCGTCGCCTCGCCACCGAATGCTTCGAAAAAGGCGCGATGGGGATGAGCCACACCGAATCGCAACAGGGCTTTTTCCTCGGTCGCACCGCGATGATCTCGTGCGGGGCGTGGCTCAAGAGCGAGATGCTCGGCAAGATCCCCGAGGGCTTTGAGCTGGGCGCGTTCAACCTCCCAACGGTCGAGAACGACAAGGCCGACCCGACGGCGGTGCAAGTGCACGTCGAGCCCTATCTGGTGATGCGCCGGAGCGCTCATCCCGATGTGGCCGTCGATTTTCTGCGCTTCCAGAGCGCTCGCGCAATGGCCGGCGCGTTCGCGAAAATGCAGGATCTGCCCAGCGCGATCAAGGGCAGCAACGAGGGGAATCTCTCGGCGGATCTCGACGATCTTGTAAAAATAGTCAATGCAGCGAAAACGACCTACGGCACGATTCCCGGCGAAGGTTACCCGGAAATGGCTCAGGTTTACCGCGACGAGATGTACAAGGCGCTGGTCGGTCCGGAATCGCCGAAAGAAATGGCGGATGGATTCGAGCAGCTTGCTCAATCGGTGCGCAATCGGGCCGAGCATCCCGACGTCGTGCGCGTGCTGCATCCGTGGAAAGCGCTCACGTTGATCGCCCTGCTCGTCGGAGGCGCGATCTTCGCCTTCGCGGGCGTCGGCAAGCGGCTGAAGAACGTCACCCCGCGCGCCGCGCAACTCCAGCGGATGGGCTGGGGCAACGTGATGCTCTTCATCGGCCCGAGCGTTTTGATCTACACAGTTTTCGTTATCTATCCGAGCCTCCGCGCGTTCGATTGGAGCATGCACGAATGGAATGGCCTGACGAACATGGCGTCGATGCCGTTCAAGGGACTGTTGAACTTCCGTCGCTTGCTCCTCGAAAGCGATTCGTTCTGGACGGCGCTGGGGAACAACCTGTTCCTGATGATCGTGATCCCGCTCTTCGTCATCCCGCTTGCGCTGTTCCTCTCCGCCTGCCTGAGCCGCGGGGTGTGGGGATCGCAAGTCTTTCGCGTGGTGTTCTTCTTCCCGAACTTGCTCGGAGGCGTCGCGGCGACGCTTCTCTGGCTGCACGTTTACAATCCGCAGGGCGGGCTGATGAATTCGGCCCTCGTCGCGATCGGGTTCAAATCGTTTCAAGGTTACGCATGGCTCGAGCCGTCGCATCTTTACTGGTCGCTCGTGCCGATCAGCATCTGGGGCGCATGCGGGTTCAACATGATCCTGTATCTGGCGGCGATGGAGTCGATCCCGGAAGAGTATTACGAAGCGGCGCGCATGGACGGCGCGGGACCGCTGCGCCAGTTCTGGACGATTACGATCCCGCTGATCTGGGACATTCTCGCGATCTCGATCGTGTTCATGGTGATCGGCGGGATGAAGGCGTTTGATGTCATCTGGCTGCTGGCGAATCAGCAACCGGTGACTTCGAACCATGTCGTGGCGACGCGGATGATCGAGACGATGTTCGATGAGTTCAAAGTCGGCGAAGCAACCGCGATCGCGGTGCTGCTGTTCCTCATGGTGTTCATCGGCACAGCGGCGACGATGAAGGCGATGCAACGAGAGAGCGTGGAGATGTGATGACGCAACTGGGCGAGCAACGAGCCGCGACCGTCAGGAAGCGGTCTTCAGTCGATCCAAGGGAACCGCTCCCTCACGGTCGCGGCTCGTCAGCCTCGCGCCAGCGCCTCTCCATCGGCAAGCCTTTCATCTACCTCGCGCTCTTCTCGTACTTCATCATCGTCGTGTATCCGATGTTCTGGCTGTGCTACACGTCGCTGAAACAGGACCGCGAGATCTTTCTGCATCCGTTTTCCTTGCCCGCGCCGGGGCACGTGGCGTGGAACAACTATTCGCGCGCGTGGGTCGATGGACACTTCGGCCAATACTTCTTCAACAGCGTGCTCATCACGAGCACGACAGTGCTGGCGACGACATTTCTCGCGGCGATGACGGCTTACGCGCTGGCGCGCTTCGTCTTTCCCGGCGTGCGCGGGATTCTCTTCTACTTCCTGGCCGGGCTGATGATTCCGCTGCAGCTGGCGATCGTTCCGCTGTTCTTCCAGCTCAAGTCGATGGACCTGCTCGACAGCCTGAGCGGGCTGTTCCTCGTCTATCTCGCGTTCGGATTCCCCTTCGCGATCTTCGTGATGACTGGCTTTTTCAAAACGCTCCCAGCCAGTCTTCACGAATCCGCCCTGCTCGACGGCGCGAACGAGCTCGGCGCATTCTGGCACGTGATGCTGCCGCTCGCGCGGCCGGGCCTGATCACGGTCGGCATCTTTCTGTTCCTGGGCAACTGGAACGAGTTCTTCGTCGCGTTCATGACCCTCAGCGGCGAAGGCTCGGAAAAGATCCGCACCCTTCCCTTGGGTCTCGCGAACATCACCATCGTCGCGAACTACAGAAGCGACTGGGGACTCGCCTTCGCGGGACTGGTCCTGATGATGCTGCCGACGCTGATCGCATACTGCTTCCTGCAGAAGCAGCTCACAAAGGGAATCACGGCTGGCGCTGTGAAGGGATAGAGGGGAATGACGAATGACGAAACCAGAATGACGAATCAAATCCGAATGACGAATCGCGGAAGCGTCGTTCGTCATTCAAGCATTCGTCATTGATTCGCCATTCTGGTTTCGTCATTCGGGTTTACATCGACAACGCGCCCTTCACGTCTGGCGCGTTCGGCCGCAAACACAACTCGGTGCGTCGCAAGCGACTCCGTCGGACTCGTCAGCACCGCGTTTGGATCCTTCATCCGCATCGCATGCAGCAGATTATCCAGCACATTCTCATCCGCCCCGCCATGCCCACCGCTTTGCGGCGGGATCTTGATCAGCTGTTTTGCGTAATCGCCGAAGCGCACGACCTCGATCTCGTTTTTGTCGATCGATGCGCGAAGCCAGCCCTGCGTTCCGTGCACGCGCACATATCGCCCTTCCGTAGCAAATGCAGTCATCGTAAACGTACCCGTGACACCGCCTTCATACTCCATCGCGACGACCTGATGATCGACGACGTCATTGTCGGTCTGATAAACGCATTTGCCCCACGGCGTGGTCTTCAGCTGCTCGAGCCGCACCGCCCGATCTTTGCTGAGCTTCGCATGCGACGACCAGCCCGAATCGTCGGGATAGTAAATCTTCAGCGCCGAGTACATGCACGTCGGCTCGGCCGGGCAACCGTCCGTGCAGCGCAGCGTCGCGCCCGGCGGTTTGTATTTTTCCGTGAAGTACGTCAGCGATCCAAAGCTGCTCACGCGCAAGCAGCGCTTGCCCAGGAGGTAGCTCACGATGTCAATGTCGTGGCAGCTCTTGGCCATCAGCATGAACGTGCTGCGCGATTCATTCGCCCAGTTGCCTCGCACGAAACTGTGCGATTGATGAATGGGATCGACCGGCTCGAGCTGATCGAACGACATCACGTCCCCGATCGCGCCCGCGAGAATCAGCCGCTTCACTTCGGCGTAGGTCACGTGATAGCGCATCGAGTGACAAACGGAGACGACCGTCTTCGCCTCGCGCGCCGCTCGTTCAATCGCGATGCATTCCTCGAGCGACGTCGCCATCGGCTTCTCGAGCAGCATGTGATAGCCGAGCCCGAGCGCCTTCACCGCAGACGGCGCATGCAGGCGGTCCATCAACGTGTTGATCACGCAATCCGCGAGCCTCGGCCGAGCAAGCAGATCCTCCCACTTTTCGAACTGCATCGATTCCGGGATCGAATGCCGATCCGCGATGGTCTTGCGGCGCGCAAGATCGGGATCGGCGACAGCAACGACTTGTCCCGCGCGCGGATTGCGCTCAATCAGCTGCGAGAAATAATCCCCGCGGCCACCAGCGCCGAGAATTGCAAAGGTGAATCCATCAGCAGACGACATCGTCAACTCCGAAACTCTTATTTAGCCGCGGGGCTTGCCCCGCGCGGGACGTCACTCCCTCCGCGGCTTCCGCGCGGGGCAAGCCCCGCGGCTAAATGGTCACTTCAACATTTCCGCTTTGCGATCATCCACGCGCAACACCGGCGGGCCGGCGTGCGTGAGGAAGAACCTCGACAGCTTCGATTCGTTCGGAAACTTCGCGGTATAATCGCGATTCCAAACCTCGACGAACTTCGCCGCGGTCGATTCGTCGATCAGCGCCCACACGCTTCCGCCAAAGCCGGCGCCGAACGCCGACGCGGCATAAGCATCAAGCGTTCGCGCACTTCGTTGCAGCTCGACCGTTTGCGGAACCTGGTTCTCCAGAGCACTCTCCGCGAGTTGCTGCGAGCGGTCGATCAGTGCCCCGATCTTGTCGAGCGATCGGCTGGCGATCGCGTCACTAACCCGCGGAATGATCGTGTTCGCCTCTTCGAGGAACTGCTCGTATCGCCGCGAAAGGTTTTCGCGATCGAACTCTGGATGCGCCGATCGCGCGATCGATTCCCGCGCGCGAATCGCATCGAGCTGTGCGACTGTTCCACCGCCTCCGTTGAGTTCGACGATCGCTTTCGCGCGCCGCGACACGCGGTTGTACTTCTCCATTGCCTCGCGCGTCTTCTCCGCGATCACGCCGCTGGAGGCGATTCCGAACGTTGTGCCTTTGGGCAGATCGATCGCGCGCTCGAAGCGAACCGGGCAGAAGCTGTATTGATGCAGCTTGCCGGGCGCGCTGCACAAAATGGCCGTGTGGTCCTGACTTCCACCGAAGGTGCCGACACCTTTGTCACCAACCAGCGTGCCGAAGGTTTGTCCGTTTTCGATGGTGCCGAGGTATCCGCCGAGGTCTTCGAGGGATTTGATATTTTCGGTGTACTCGCGGCGCGACCAGAGCCCGTTCACGTCCGCGAGGACGAGGAAGATCGCGATCATCATCGCGCTGGAACTGCTCAGACCCGCGGCGGGTGGAAGATCGCTGACGAAGGCGATGTCGGCGCCTTTGAGGTTCGGACCAAAGTTCCGCGCGACGCGGCGGGCGACCGTCATCGGGTAATTCGCCCACACGCCCGGGGTCGGCATGAGGTTCGGATCCAGCGACATCGTCGCTTCATCTTTGCCGGCAATGTTGATCACGCGAACGGTCTTATCGTTGCGCGGCGACGCGACGATCGCGAAACCGTTCTCGGTTGCGCAGACGAGGCTTCGTCCGCCGCAGTAATCGGTGTGCTTGCCGAGAAATTCGATTCGGCCGGGGACGTGATAGGCGAGGGCCGCACCCGGCAGCGCGCGGCTTGCTTCGCCAAACAGCGTGTGCTTCCGCGCTGCTCCGACGTCGCTCATGCCTGCACGTTTCAGCAATTCCGAAAGTTGATCGAACTTCACGGCCGCGGATTGTTACCGACTTGGCGGGATGCGGCAATTGTCTTTGGGGTAGGGTGTGCTTCAGCACACCCTACAAAAGCATCAGCGACGCGAAAGTTTTCTGGGCGGCATAACTCCCGGTATCCTATAGATGTGATCGCTATAGAACATCCTTCGAGAACGCGGAAGTTAAGGAACGATGTGGCACAGCCGCCCTCGGCTGTGCTCGTCGCGCGAGCGCACAGCCGAGGGCGGCTGTGCCACATCATCCTGCTGCTGATCACCATAGCGTGCAATGCAAACGCGCTGGAGAAGCTCGAATACCGCGTCGCGAAGACGCCATGGGACGAGGCGCTTGGGAATCATCGCGCGATCGTGAATGTCCCGGAGAAATCGAACGCGGTCAGCGTCGCGATTCCCTGGCGACGGCACGAGCGCGAGCCCGAGAAGCGGAACATCATCGTTGTCGATGCCAAGAGCGGCGAGCGCGTGAAAAGCGTCTCGCGAGGCGAGATCAACCGAGAAGTCGGCACCATCACCTTTGAAGCGAAGACCGCAGGCGACTACTACGTTTACTATGCACCGTTCACCACGCAGCCGGGCTGGGGCTTCTATTCCGGCGACTACACACCGATCGAGAACACGGCCGACAAGGCGTGGGCGGAGTCGCTCAAGAATCGCGCGCGTCTTTTGAACGTGAAGGCCATCGCGATTGAATCGCGTCTCGCGTTCGATCAAGTCGACCCGATGGAAGTCATTGCGACGAAGGAGGAGACAGACGCGCTGCTGAAGCGATATTCGGATCAGCCGATGCTGCTGTTTCCGGAGGATCGGAAGTATCCGATCGCGATGACCGAGGACCTGCCGCTGCGATGGATCGAAAAAGGGCCGGCCAGTGAGTTCAATGCCGACGCGCAGAAGAACGAGTATTACGCGTTTCAAGTCGGCGTATATGCGGCGCATGCGGCGCTGAGTGATCTGCGGGCGGTGTTCGGCGATTTCAAAAACGATGGCGGTCAAGTTCTCGACGCGTCACATTTCACGTGTTTCAACCTGCACGGCCGCGATCCGCGCGGCGACGCGGTTTATACGAGCATCAACGTCGCGAAGGCGACGATCCAGGCGCTGTGGTTTGGGATTGATATTCCGGCGGACATCGAGCCGGGAACCTATCACGGGACCTTGAAGATCGGCGCCGACGGCGTGAACCCGCAGGAGATTCAGATCGCGCTGAAGATCCTGCCGACGACGCTCGACGATCGGGGCGACAGTGATCCTGCGCGGTTCTCGCGGCTGCGCTGGCTCGATTCGCTGGCCGGGATGGATGACGAGATTGTCGCGCCGTACATGGCGCTTCGCGCGGTCGCGAAGAAAAAGCGGTCGATCGGGTTTCTGGGTCGCGAGCTGGAATACGCCGCGGACGGCTCGCTCACGCAGATCGCAGCAGGCGATCGCGATTTGCTGCAGGCGCCGCTGCGGTTTGTCGTCGAGACATCGAAAGGCCCGCTCACGCTGAAAGGCGATCCGATCGCGATGGTGATGAAGTCGCCCGGAACGCAGATCCTCGAGACGCATCGCAACGGCAGCGGGATTGAGCTGCGCACGCAGCTGCGCGCGCAATTCGACGGCCACATCGACTGCAAGTACGTGCTCACGAGCGAGCAGAACATCGACGTGAAGGACATTCGCCTCGAGATTCCGCTGGCGCCGAAATACGCGACGTATTTCATGGGCGCCGGTCGCAAAGGCGGCAAGCGGCCGAGCAATTACACGTGGAACTGGACGGGACCGTACGACAGCTTCTGGGTGGGTGATGTCGGCGTCGGGTTGCACGTCGAGCTGCGCGGGTCGACGTACAACGGTCCGATGCTGAATCTCTATCACCCCGCCCCGCCGCCGACGTGGAGCAATGGCGGGAAAGGCGGCGTGTCGATCGCGGAGGCGAAAGACAACGTGATGGTGCGCTGCTTCAGCGGCGCGCGAACATTGCACGCGGGCGAATCGCTCACGTTCGAAGCTGGCTTGCTCATCACACCTGTCAAGCCGCTCGATCCCGCGAAGCATTTCGCGACGCGGTATTACCACGGCACGCCGCTCGCCCCGCCGGATGAAGACGTGAAGGCGGGCGTGAACGTCGTCAACGTCCATCACGACACCGAGCCGAATCCGTACATCAACTACCCGTTCATCGCGACGAAGGAGATGAAGGCGTTCGTCGATGCGCAGCACGCCCGCGGGCTGAAGGTGAAGATTTACTACACCGTGCGCGAGCTGACGAACCACGTGACCGAGATGTTCGCGCTGCGGAGCCTCGGCAACGAAATCTTCGCCGACGGTCCCGGTGGCGGGTATCCGTGGCTGCGCGAGCATCTGATCGATCACTACACGCCGAGTTGGTATGACACGGTCCCCGGCGGAACGATCGATGCGTCAATCACGACCAGCGGGGAATCGCGCTGGTACAACTACTACATCGAAGGGCTCGGGTGGCTGGTGAAGAACGTCGGCATCGATGGGCTCTATCTCGACGACGTCGCGTACGACCGCACGATCCTTCAGCGGATGCGGAAGGTGATGGATCGCGCCAAGCCGGGCTGCATGATCGATCTGCATTCGAACACCGCGTTCTCGATCGGCCCCGCGAACCAGTACGCGGAGTTTTTCCCGTACATCGATCGCCTCTGGTTTGGTGAAAGTTTTAAATACAACGAAGAACCGCCGGATTACTGGCTGACGGAGATCAGCGGGATTCCCTTCGGCCTGATGGGCGACATGCTTCAGGACGGAAACCGCTGGCGCGGAATGATCTACGGCATGACCGCGCGCCTCCCATGGGACAGCGACAAGTTCAAGGCGAATCCCAAGCCCATGTGGAAAGAGTGGGACGACTTCGGCATCGGCGGAGCGAAAATGATCGGCTACTGGGACGAGCATTGCCCGGTGCGCACAAGCAATCCGAATGTGCTCGCGACCGCGTACGTGCGGCCCGATCACGTGATGATCGCCATCGCGAGCTGGGATGCGAAGCCGGCGGATGTGAAGCTGCTGATCGACTGGAAGACGCTTGGTATCGATGAAAACACTGCGAAGATTCACGCGCCGGCGATCAAGGATTTTCAGGATGAGAAGACGTTCAAGTCCGGTGATTCGATCACGGTGCAGCCGTTGCAAGGTTGGATCTTGATCGTCGGTCCGTAAGTCCATCCGTTGTAGGGTGCGCTTCAGCGCACCGGTTATTTCTTTCTGTGCGCACATTGAATAACCGGTG
>JAICIO010000084.1 GCA_025924315.1 Phycisphaerae bacterium | reverse complement strand
GCCCGGGCAACTGAAGTCGGCGTTCGCCAAACTCGAACTCCAGACGGCGGCTGTTCTGCCGATCGAACTGGCGCGACAAGCCAATGGCTACATCGACGCGACCAAGCCGTTCTCGCTGGCGAAGGATCCGGCGCAGGCGGCGCGACTCGACACCGTGCTCGCGTTATCGACGCGAGCTGTCTACACGGCACTGGTAGCGCTGCTGCCGATCCTGCCGGAGAAAGCTTGCGCGGGATTGAAGCAGCTGGGTGTGGAGATCCAAGGGAAAACGATTCCCCAGTTGCTCAGCGCGCCGCCTCCCGCGGGCCACAAGCTCGGCGAAGGAACGCCGCTGTTTCCAAAGGTCGAGACGAGGGCGTAAAACAGACGCGAAATCGCAAGCGACGGCCGCGGCTCGCTTGCGATTTCGCGTCCTTTGTCCCCGCCTCATCCGATGCGATTATTCCTCGCAGTTGAGTTGCCCGACGCCGTGCGCGATCATCTGGTTCGCGCACAGGACCTTCTCGTACCTCGAATTGGGAAAGCATCATTTACCAAGCCCGAGACTCTTCACATCACGCTGAAATTCCTCGGCGACGTGCGGGACAACGAGGTCGCGCCGCTCATCGAATCGCTGCAAGCCGCGAAAGCCTCGTCGCCGATCACACTTCGCGCGACGGGCGTCGATTGTTTCCCGAATCGCGGACCGGTGCGCATCATCGCGGCGATGTTTGGTGGGGATGAGAAAGCACTCGCGGGCGTTCATGCGGCCATCGAGCAGCGCTGCCAATATCTCGGTTTCGAGCGCGAGCAGCGGAAATACACACCCCATGCGACGCTTGCCCGCGCTCGGCCGATTCTTCCCGCCACCACGCGCGATGTCGCCGCGGACCAAACGCAAAGCATCTTTCCCGGCCCGGAGTTCGAGCTCTCGGAATTCGTGCTCATGCAAAGCGCGCTCAAACCCACAGGCGCCGAATACGCCGTCGCGGCGCGCTTCACCCTTTGATCGCGCCGCTCGTCAGGCCCGCGATGAAGTCCTTCTGCAGGACGAAGAAGAGCACGACGACGGGCAGCACGCTCAAAAAGGTTCCCGCCATGAGTGTGCCGAATGCTGTTTGGTATTCGGGCATCCCCATCATGTTCGCAAGCCCGATCGGCAGGTTGTACTTCCGCTCATCCTGCAAGATGATCTGCGGCCAAAGAAAGCTGTTCCAGCTGGCGAGGAAACACATCAGTGTGTACGCGCCCGTCATCGGCCGCACGACAGGGAGCGAAATCTCCCACCAAAGCCGAAATTCACTGCAGCCATCGACACGGCCGGCCTGGAGCAACTCGTCCGGCACAGCTTTCATCGCCTGCATGAAGAGAAACATGCCGAACACGCTGACCGCGCCGGGAATCAGAATCGCGAGATAACTGTTCAGCCAGCCGAAGTGGTAGATCAGCTCGTAACTGCTCGGCAAAAGCACTTGCGCCGGCAGGAGCATCGTCGCGAGCATCACGATCATCAGCGGTTTCTTTCCGCGAAAATCATATTTCGATAGAGCGAAGCCACCCAAACTGCTGAGACTCACGACGAGGATCGTGAACATCGACGAGAGGAAGATTGAGTTGACGATGTAAAGACCGAAATTCTGCTGCGTGAAGAGGCGACGAAAGTTGTCGAGCGTGAGACTGCCGAGGTTGGTCCACGGCAGAAACATCCAGCGGAAGATATCGTCGCCTTGTTTGACGGACGCACACAGCAACCAGAAGAACGGCACCAGACTGCACGCCGCCGCGACGATAAGCGCGATGTGAAGGAGAATACTTCGCGAAGCTTGCAGCGGCGTTCGAGCGGGCATTAGACGTCCCTCCCGAAACCGAACACGCGGAACGTTCCGACGATCATCAGCACGATGAGCACGAGCATCCAGCCGATGGACGACGCGTAACCGAGATCGCCGCCCTGAAATGCGGTGACATACAAGTACGAGACGATCGTCAATCCTGCGTTCGCGGGGCCCGTCGACTGTTGGAAGAGCACCCACGGCAATTCAAAAAGCTGAAACGCGCCGATGATCCCCACGAGAATCATGAACAGCAGCACGGGCTTAATCCCGGGGATCGTGATGTGAATGAACCGCGACCACTTACCGGCGCCGTCCACCTCGGCGGCTTCGTACAAATCCTGATCGACCGCCTGCAGCGCCGCCAGAAAATAGATCATCGCAAAACCAACCGAAAGCCACAGGCTCGCGATCACCAGCGACACGCGGGCGAGATACGGGTCACCGATCCAATTGATCTGCACCGTGTGGCCGACGACGAGCGAGAGCAGGCCGTTCACCAGTCCGCCGCGCACCGAAAGGATCTGCGCGAACATCACCGCGACGAAAACCTGGCCGACGAGATGCGTCGAGAAAAATGCGAAGCGGAAAAAGCTTCGCGCGTGAACGAGGGTTGAGTTCAGCAGAATCGCGAGCCCGAGCGATAGTGGAATCTGGATCGAGAGAAACATGATCACGTACAGCGTCGTGTTTCCAACCGCGACCCAGAAGAGCACGTCTTGAAAGAGGAACTTGTAGTTATCAAATCCGATGAAAAGCTGATTGCGTGGCCCGGCCGTTTTATAGAAGCCGAGCATGAAGCTGCGGCCGAGTGGATAGATCAGGAATGTGCAGAAAAGAATGACAAATGGCGAAACGAAGAGATAGGGCGAGTATCGAGCTTGGAGCTTCCACAGCGTTGCGCGCATCATCCTTCTAACTTTCCAAACTCAATTCGCTTGTGAACGTCCTCGGCCGCTTCGTCGAGGAGCTTTTGGCATCGCTGCTCGAGATCGATGCCGGAGTGTCCTTCTTTGCCCAGCTCCATTGCATCATGCACGACGCGGTTGAGCGTCGCCAGCGCGATCGAGGTAAACGGCGTCACCAATCGTGGCGGAAGCTCGCGCGCCAGCTCGACGTAGAGCGCCCCGACGCGCTGCCCGCCGTAAAACGGATCCGGCTCCTGATATTCCGGATCGTTCCACATCGCTTTCACGGGAGGAAGAATGTCGTCCGTCTTGCGCCGGGCGGCAATCGCCTCTTTGCTGAGATACAAAAACTCCGCGAGCTTGAACGACGCCTGCGGATCCTTTGCCATTTTGGGGATGCCGACCATGGTTCCGCCCCAGGACGCGGTGCGCGCATCGCCCGGATTGAAAATCGGCAGCGGCATCATGCGCATCTTGCCTGCGACTTCGGGGCACCCGCGCTTGATGTAGCCGTTGCGCCAGTCCGGCATGAAAAAGACGCAAATGTCCCCGCGCGCCAGATCGCGCATGAACATGCTCGGCCCGGGCGTAATGTCCGCGCCGATTGCATTTGGGCCAACCGCGCATTCCACGCAAAACGCCAGCGTTTTCGCGACACGCGGATCGTTGATATAGACCTTGTTCTGATCATCCACCGGATTGATGTGCTGCTGCATCATCATGATGATCAGGTTGTCGGATGAAGCCGTCTGCACTTCGATCGCGCGGCGGTTCGGATGTCCGTGCTCGCGCCAATAGGTTTGAAACTGCAAACACTTCTGCTGAAACTCCGGCCAGGTCTTCGCGCTTTCCAGGTCGACGTTTGCTTCTTTGAATAGATCCGCGCGGTAAACCAGCGATGTCGGATGCACGTCGTGCGGGATACCGAAAATCTTTCCGCGGCTTGACCACGTGGCGAGGCGTGACGCGATGATCTTGTCGCGCCAACCGGACTTGTCGAGCATGTCGTTGAGTGGCAGCCAGCCGACATCTTTGAGCGGCGGGCGGAAGTATCGCCCGACCGAGCCGATCTCAACCTCGCACAGATCCGGCACTTCGCCGTCATTGGTGTTCCGATCGAAGATCGCGTTCATGCGCAGGTTGATCGCCTGTGCGTTGACGAGCTTCACCTGCACCGTTTGGCCGGTCATCTCCTTGTAGCGATCGACGAGCGTGTGCTCTCCGGGCGTGCCGTCGCCGCGATACGTGCGTGCGTGTGAATCGGCGAAGACCCAGACCGTCAGATCCGCAGCCTTCGGCGCCGGACGATATGCGATGATCAACCCGCTGATCGCGGCCAGAACGATCATCACCAGAATGGGTTTGCCCAGATGAAAAGACACGTCCGCTTCCTCGCCGAGCGCAATCGTAACTGAAACGCGCAGCGACATGCAAAGAGGGTTCAGGGTTCGGGGTTCAGGGTTCAGTGAAAAAGCAATTACTGAACCCTGAACCCCGAACCCCGAACCCTTAATTGATCCCGCTTCATGCACGGAATAAACTGAAACGCGATGAGCCAGGGCCCTCATATCCTTCCGAGCCTTCCGCGGCAGACGAAATCGAAGCAGGAATCGCTTCCTTACGAGCCGATCTGCGCGATCTTCCGTCGCTATCTGCATGGCGAGAAGCTGAAGTTCACGCCGGAGCGGGCGATGATGCTCGACGCTGTGTTACGCAAGCAGGGATTGTTCGAGGCGGAGCAACTCGTCGATGATTTGAAGGCGCTCGGCCATCGAGTCAGCCGCGCGACGGTTTACCGATCACTCAGCCATCTGCAGGATGCGGGAATTCTCAAGCAGGTTTTCTTCGACAACAAGCAGTCGTATTACGAAGTGATCGCCGGTCGACAGGCGCACGACTTTTTGATCTGTGTGGAAACCGGACGTGTCGTTGAGTTTCACAGCGAGAAGCTTCGGGCGCTTCGTGATGAGATCTGCCGGGAACACGGCTTCGACCCACTCTCACATCAATTTCACATCTTCGGGGTCAGCCCGGAAGCGAAGAAGCAGCAGGGCGGGAAAACGAATCAGGGAACGTAGAGTCTTTTGTTTAGCGCGCTTGCTCGCCCTTATCGGAAGAACGCGCGAGCAAGCTCGCGGCTACACGGCTGCGTATTAGCACAGCGCCATAAACGTCGCGAAGGTGAGGATCGCGATGCGAATCTTCTTATCCCAGAACAGGCGGCTTGCGAGGGTGGCCATGGGTGCGTCTCCTGCCCGAGTAGAACAACGGTCGTGCCAGCGCCGGCCGAGGCGCACCGGCCCTGTTCTAGCGCGAATTTCGCAGCTTTTTTTCGGCTACGAACGAGGGATGTGAGGGATGATGCCGCAACGCAACAAAATCGTGTGATGGCTGGCGTTAACGTTGCATTATGGCAACATCGCGTGTGTGAAATCAGGTAGTTTTGACCAAAAGTTTTCGCAACTTTCAGCGACTTTTTGAATACAATTGAATAGGATTCATCGCGATGCGTCCGATGGGCCGGTTAGGTAACCACTCCGGCGGGACATATCGCCTTCTTCATCGCGATGACGGGATGGAGTTCCAGTTAGTTGTTTTGGCTGGCCGTGTCCGTCCTAACACTGCAGACAGCCTTACCTAATGTTGCCGTTTTTCGCACGGCAGCTTGTATTTTGCCTTACTGGCTATAAACATCGCTAACGCAAGCGGTTGCCGCTAGTCGTTATACAAACCCCAATTGTGTCACATGCTTATGTCTAAATCTCACAGTGTTCGCGAAGCAACAGAGTTAAAACCCGCGAATTCTTCGCGACGTGAAACGATCACGTTCGATCGGATTTGCGACGAAGTCGCGCGCAAGCTTTCCTGCACCGCGGTCGTCACGACTTCGCTCCCCCGTGGTGGCTTGCAGATCGCGCAGCCGCAGGGACTCGCCGAATCATTTGTAAAGAACTACACGCGTGAGTTTCAGTCGCAGGATCGCGCGGCATGGCGCGCGATCGTCGGCGTCAAAGCCGTCCGCGGAAGCGATGTGTGGTCTGAGGGTGAGTCCGCCACCGATCGCTTCATTACCGAATTCCTTCGACCGCACGGATTTGAATTCGTGGCAGCCGTCCCGCTCGAAGCGCCGCTGCTTCCGGGTTATCCCGGCGTGCTTGAAGTGTTCCGCACCGCTGAACAGGGCGACTTCACCGATGAAGATCTGCGCGAGCTCGAAGAGATCGCTCGCGAAGCGGATGCCGCCGTCGTGCAGCATCGCAGCACACGCGTCACCGGCCGGGGGATCCCCGCGGGCGTCGCGCGTCAATCCGTTAAGTACCGCCAGTTCATCCTGAACGAACAACTTCAAACGCAGTTTGATCGAAAGCACGTGGCGGTGCTCGACGATCGTCTTCGTCAGCAGATGTTCGATCATGCCCGTCATCAATTCCAGAACGGCAAGGACAGCACCAACGATCGTGTCGCGCTTCCGGATTCGAGCGGCGATCTCTGGATCTTCCGCGTGATCATTCACCGCTCGTTCCCGGCGCTGGGAACCGGCGCATTCGCGTTCTTCTTCCTCCAGCCCGAATGCGACGAGTGGGCCGGACTGCGTGCGGCCGATTTCCTCGCCGACCAGGAACTTTCGCGCCTCATTCCGGCGCTTCGGTTCATGGAAACCGAATTTCACAAGGGCCCGACGCTGAACCAGATCGCGAAGGTCGTTCACCTGAGCCCGTTCCATTTCCATCGCCGATTTACCGAGCTGCTGGGCATTACGCCCAAGCACTTCCTGCTCTCGTGCCAGATCGACCAGGCGAAGCGAATGCTCGTCGCCGGCGATCGTGAGCTCGCGGAGATCGCGAAGGAATGCGGCTTCGCACACCAGAGCCACTTCACGAGCCGCTTCAAGCAGGCGACCGGCCTGACCCCGACCCGCTGGCGCCGCCTCGCCCGAGAAAAGGGCCGCGCCGCGAGCTAATGCGACATACCAAATCGCGAACAAAGCCGCGAAGAACCCTTCGCGGCTTTTTCGCCCGCGTCCTTCGCTTGTAGGGTCCGCTTCATTGCACCGGTTATTCTCTTTCGAAACGCGGGTAACCGGTCCGCTGAAGCGGACCCTACAGCGCAGAACTTTCAAATTACGCGAAACTCGCCGTCGCCACTCGTCAGCGTCCTACAGTTTTTGTATGAGTGAGCGCGTGAATGTCGGTTCTGAAAAGCGTCCGATTCGTCTCGCCAGCGTGAGTTATCTCAACGCCAAGCCGCTGATTTACGGGCTGGAAAGTTCCGACGATCTGCAAATCGCCCTGGATGTCCCGTCGAGATTACTCGAGGACCTCCAGGAGGATTGGTTTGATATCGCGCTTCTGCCGGTGATCGACTATCAGCGGATGGAAAACCTGTGTGTGGTTCCCGCGGGCGGAATTGGATCCGAGGAACAAACGCTTACGGTTCGCATCTTCAGCAAGCGCCCGATCGAGCAAATTCAAACGCTCGCGTGTGACACCGACAGCCACACGTCCGTTGCACTCGCCCGAATTATTCTCGCGGAGAAGTTTCACATCCATCCCGAGCTTGTTCCGCTCGATCGCGCGAAAACGGACGACGCGCGATTGCTGATTGGGGACAAGGTGATCTGCGAAGAGCCGCAAGGTTTTCCGCATCAGCTCGATCTCGGTGAGGCGTGGAGACAGCTGACCGGTTTGCCGTTCGTCTTCGCCGTGTGGACCGCGAGAGGTGGGGTTGATCTGCGCAATGTGCCGGAGCAACTGGAGCGAGCGAAGAACGAAGGTCTTGCGCACGTCGAAGAGATCATCGAGCGCTTCGCGGTTCCGCGCGGTTGGCCCGCCGATATCGCGCGGCGGTATCTCACGCATCATCTGCAATTCGATATTGGTGAACGCGAGCTCGAAGGTGTGCGCCTCTTTCACGAATTGGCGGCGAAGTACGGTCTGATCGACGCACCCCCGAAACCGTTACGAATTTACGGATCGTAGGGTGCGCTTCAGCGCACCGGTTACTCATTTTGGTAGAAGCAGAAATAACCGGTGCGCTGAAGCGCACCCTACAAATCACTTCTTCAATCGCGATTCCATTCGCTCGGCGATCGATTTTTCGAGCGCTTCATCGCGGCCGATCGGGTACCAATATCTCGCGGGAAGATAGATCCCCTGGTCTGATTCCGGCGTGCCGGATGGTTCATCGCGGCTCTTCACCGGCCGGCGAAACGTCTTGCGATACAACACGACCGACGTGATGCGCTGCTCGGCGATCGAGCGTCGCTCGATCAGCACCTTCGGTGTGACGCGCCAATGATCCGCGTCCACGCGCGTGAACTCGAAACGAATCGTCCGCCGCATCGTCGCCATCGAAGCGTCGACCGCGTCTTCCACCGTCTGCACATCGCGTCGCCACGGCTCGAAGAACTGCGCGGAAACCAGCGGCTCGGTCGTGAGGATACCGTCGCGATAATCGGTGCGATCGATCTTGAAAAAGTACGATCGCGCGACGTCCTCAGCCGTGCTCCAGAGACGGTGAAAACTGTCGCCTTCAACCGACGCGACGGCGGGCTGACCATACCAGTAAGCGGGCTGAGTCGTGGCGGGATCGATATCCGTCGCCATCTGCGTCGTCGGATGCGAACGCGAATGCGACGCGCACCCAACGATGAGCAGGGCCGCGACCGTTCCGATTCGTAACGCGAGAAAAGCTCCCGAGCGCGTCAGCATGAATGCAAGTCTAAGAAGTAATAGCCGTGACGCAACGCGTCGCGAGGCCTACGACACGGGCGTTGGCGCCCAGGGTTCACCGACGGTGTGTAGGACAATGCCGTTCATCGTTCCCGGTGTGCCGAGCGACGAGCCGGCGACGATCACGATCCGATCGCCGATCGTCGCGCACTTCTGTTCCTGCACGAGCTGATCGATCTGCTGAATGAGGACGGTCATTTCGCTTGGGGGAGCCATTTCAAACGGGATCACGCCGTAGTGAAGCGCCATGCGGCGCAGCGCGCGGTGGTCACTCGAGAGCGCGATGATCGGCACGGAGAACCGGTTCTTGGAAAAGATTCTCGCGGTCGCGCCCGTCTGGCTGAAGATCGCGACGAGCTTCACCTTCAAGTCCTCGACGATCGTCCGCACGCCGCGCGCGACCGCGGCCGAGAGCTGCATCGTCTTCAGCTTCATCGGCGGATCATCGCTGACCGTCGTGTCGAGATAGCATTCGGTCGTCTCGGAAATGTGCGACATCATGTGCACCACGCCGACGGGATATTTGCCGACCGACGTTTCGCCGCTGAGCATTACCGCGTCGGTGCCGTCGAAGATCGCATTGGCGACGTCGCTCACCTCCGCGCGCGTCGGCGAACTCTGCTCGATCATACTTTGCAGCATCTGCGTCGCGACGATCACGGGTTTCGCGACGCTTTGGCAACGACGGATCAGGTCCTTTTGAATGATCGGAACCTGCGCGACGTCGATTTCCACGCCGAGGTCTCCGCGGGCCACCATCAGCCCGTCGCTCGCGTCGAGGATTGAATCAATGTTCGTGACCGCTTCCGATTTTTCGATCTTCGCGATGAGTTGAATGTCGCTCACTTTCGACCGCAGATGTTCGCGGACGAGATTCAGCTCGTCCGCCTTTCGCACGAACGAGAGCGCGAGGTAATCAAGCTCATTTTCGACTGCCCAGTCGATGCATTCCCAGTCTTTATCCGTGACCGAGGCGACATTGACGAGTGTGTTGGGAAGGTTGATGCCTTTGCTGCTTTTGATCACTCCGCCGGAGGTGCAGCGGCATTTGATCTCGTTGTAGTTCTTTTCGGTCGCAACGAAGCGCAGAAGGCCGTCTTCGATCAGCACGCGGTCGCCCACCTGCACGTCGTCGACGAAGTGTTTGTAGATCGAGCTGATGCGACCGTTTTCGCCGACGATCGGCTGACGCTCGATGACCAAGTCGTCGCCGATGTTGACGGGCATTCCGCCGGCGCCGTTCACGTCTTTCACCTTGCCGACGCGAATCTTCGGGCCACACAAGTCGCCGAGTACCGCGATCGGATGGCTGAATCGCGCCGCGGCCTCACGAATGTTCCGCAGCATCTGAAGATGGTCGTCGAGCGTGCCATGCGAGAAGTTCAGCCGGCATGCGTCCAGCCCCGCTTCAAACATGCGGAAGAGCGTTTCGACGTCCGCGCAGGCCGGGCCCATCGTCGCCAGTGTTTTCGTGCGGATCATGCCACCGCCCGTGAGAGATACAGGACGTTCATGCAGACATTATCGGCCAATGTCCGCAAATTTGCCGCATGATCGCGCCGAAATCCGAGCCGAAATTCCTTTCAACCGAATTTTGCTTCCCCTCGGAATGTATTTGAGATTCCAGCGTCGCCCAACAACGCAAGGAACTGCACCGATGAACGCCGGATTCTTCCAGCCGCTCGAAAGTCGAACCATGCTCTCTGTCACCCCGGGTCATGTCGGGGAAACCCACGATGGAGGCAACTCCACCCTCGCGGCCGATCAAGCCCAGCTCAAAGTCGATGTAACTCAGTTGAATAACGATCGAAAGCTGCGCGACACGACGCTGTGCGCCGACAAGAAAGCGATCGCCGCGGACAAGAAAGCAATCGACACGGCGAAGGCGACCGCGAAGAAGAAGCTCGATTGCGACACGAAAAAGATGTACGCCGAGCTGACGCTCGACAGCCTCGCGAGCAAAAAGGTCCGCGATGTGTGGATGCCGGTGCTGACGAAGGATCTCGCGGCCATCAAAGCCGACGGCGAAAGCGGCGAACACCTCGTCGATGATCAGGCGAAGTACAACACCGACCTCCAATCGTTCAAAGACGCGATGGCGCCGTGCGAAGTCGAGACTCATGCGGACATCGCGAAATGGAGCGACGTGATCACCGCCGACAAAGCCGCGCTCGAATCCGCGGGCAGCGACTTGGTGACAAGGTTTAACACCGACTCACAGAAACTCGTCACCGACACGAATCACTTCAAAGAAGTCATCGGCGCGGATGAAGCAAAGGTCGTCGCCGACCAGCTCCAGATCAAAAAAGACGGCGGAAGCGCGGCGCGAAAGTAATCCGCCGAATATCCGATTCTCGTCTGATTCCGGGCCCGACAGCCAAGCGTCGGGCCTTTTTTCTTTTGCATCCAACAGTGACAGCGCGAAATGTTTTCGTGGTACAATCGTTGGTGATGACCCCGCGGCAGGCAGAAGAGTGGATCAAGCAAAACTGCGGCCCCACGAACTATGGGGAGCAGGACGAAAACGGTGTCGACCTTTCTCTAATACGGGAAAACCTCAAGCTGACTCCCACCCAGCGGCTGCGAAAGGCCGAGCAAGCGAGGCGGGGAGCGTTGCGACTTCTTGAATATGGCCGAAAGCACCGACAGCAACGACAAAAGCCCGCTTGAACGGGTCGTCGATTTGCTCGTGAAACACAACGTCGAATTCATTGTAATCGGCGGCCAGGCCGAGACGTTGTTCGGCAGCCCCCGGATTACTTACGACATTGACCTGTGTTACCGCAGATCGCAAGAAAACCTGGAGCGGCTGGCGAGGGCGTTGCCCGAATTGCAGCCCAAGCTCCGCGGCGCGCCACCCGATTTGCCGTTTGTCATCGACGCGCGAGCATTGGCGCTGGGGAACAATTACACGTTCAAGACCAATATCATTGATCTGGACCTGCTGGGGCACGTTGAACCCATCGGCGACTACGATGCTGTGGCACGACGTGCATCACGAATACGCGTCGGATTGCATGACGTGCTGGTGATTGACCTTGACGACCTGATTCGCATCAAAGAGCACATTCAGCGGACGAAGGATTCAGAGTCTTTGTTTCAACTTCGAGCCATCAAGAAGGCGCGCGAAACACCTTAGGAGATTTTCCGTCTCCAGCGCGCTGAACGTGTTGCTTCCGCTCTTATGGCTTCCCCGCGCCGCCGGCATGTTTGTGGACGACGTCGTGGACATCCGGGACGGCGCCTTTCGCGGGGGGGACGAGGGCTTTGATGTTCGCTTCGCGGAGCTGCTTTTCGTCGATCGGGCTGGGGCTGCCGCACATCAGGTCGGCGCCGCTCTGCGTCTTGGGGAACGCAATTACGTCGCGGATGTTGTTGATGTTTCTCAGGATCATGATCAGACGATCGAGGCCGAGCGCGATGCCACCGTGCGGCGGCGCGCCGTATTGCAGCGCGTCGAGCAGGAAGCCGAACTTGAGCTTCTGACCGGCTTCGTCAATGCCGAGCAGGGCGAAGACCTTCTGCTGAACATCCATTCGGTGAATACGGATAGAGCCACCACCCACCTCGGAGCCATTGACGACGATGTCATAGGCTTTCGACTTGATCGATTCCACGACCTCGCGGTCGTGGCTACTCAACTTCTCGAGATCGGAGTCTAGCGGCGCGGTGAAGGGATGATGGGTGGAGACGTAGCGTTTCTCTTCGTCGTCGTATTCGAACAGCGGAAAGTCGACGACCCAGACCCAGGCAAACTCGGTCGACGGCTGAAGATTCATATCCTTCGCCATCTTCAGGCGAAGCTCGCCGAGGACTTTGTGAACGATCTTGGGCTTGTCCGCGGCGAAGGCGAGCAGGTCGCCTTCCTTTGCACCGGTGCGCGCGATCAATTCCTGCGCAATCGGCTGAATGAACTTTGCGACGCCGGTGTCGAATCCGCTTGCCGTGACCTTTGTGACGGCCAGGCCCTTGGCGCCGAAACCTTTGGCCCACTCGGCAAGAGCATCGGTCTGTGCACGTGTGAGCTTTGATCCGCCGGGAACGACAATCGCCTTCACCATCGGCGCCTGCGAGAAAACTTTGAAGTCGGTTTTCTTGCCAAGGTCCGTGATGTCGTGCAGCTCCATTCCGAAGCGCAGGTCCGGCCGATCCGAACCGTATTTATTCATCGCCTCGTCGTACTGCATGTGCGGGATCGGATTGGGGATCTCGACGTTCAGCACGTCCTTCCAGATCTTCCGCAGCAGACCTTCCATGACGGAGATGATGTTCTCGCGATCGATGAAGCTCATCTCGACGTCGAGCTGCGTGAACTCGGCCTGCCGATCCGCACGCGGATCTTCATCGCGGAAGCAGCGCACGATCTGCATGTACTTGTCGCACCCCGCGACCATCAGCAACTGCTTAAAGAGCTGGGGCGATTGCGGCAGGGCATAAAAGCTGCCTGGCATCAGTCGCGCCGGTACGAGGAAGTCGCGGGCGCCTTCCGGCGTGGACTTCGTGAGGAACGGCGTTTCGATTTCCCAGAAACCGAGATCACCGAGGTAGTCGCGCATGATCTTCGTCACGCGGTAACGCGTCCGAAGCGTCTGCTGCATCTCGGCTCGGCGCAGATCGATGAAGCGGTACTGCAGCCGCTTTTCTTCGTTCACGGTCTCGGTTTCGTGCGGCGTGAAGGGAGGCGTCGGCGAGCTGCTGAGCACTTCCATCGACTTCACGCGCACTTCAATCTCGCCGGTCGGCAGCTTCGGGTTGACCATCCCTTCGCCGCGCGCGCTCACTTTTCCGCGAACGCTGATGACCCACTCGCTGCGAAGTTTGCGCGCGTCGTCGTGACAGGCCTTGCCGCATTCATCGGAGTCGAAGACAAGCTGTGTGAGCCCATCGCGATCGCGGAGATCGATGAAAACGAGCCCGCCATGATCGCGATAGGAATGCACCCATCCGGCCAGTTGAACTTCATTTCCGACGTCCGACTTGCGAAGCTGGCCGTTGGTGTGAGTGCGGTAACGTGTCTTGATAGCTTCCATGATTGTTGCGTAGGAGCCAGAAGCCAGAAGCCTTGTAGGGTGCGCTTCAGCGCACCAGTTATTTCCGTTCGATGATGAATAACCGGTGCGCTGAAGCGCACCCTACGGGCTACTGGCTTCTGACTTCTGTTCTCCTATTGACTCTTCCACGGCTTCGCGAGCCATTCGCGCAGGACTTTTTCGGCCGGCTTGCCCTTGGGGGTGTAACCTTTGTCGTCCGGACCACCACCGTCGGCGGGCCATTCCCACACTGAGAACCCGCCCAGCAGCGGCTGGCCGTACCACGCCTTGAAGAAGCCTTCATACAGCTTGCGCTGCAATTCGAGATCGATCGGCTCTTCTTCGATCGTCTTGGTGTAATCCCACGGTTCGTACGCGACGTTCTTCTGGCTGAACCAGCCGATCTCCAAAAAGAGCAGCGGCTTGCCCGTCTGCTGTACGAACGGCAGCAGATCACTCTGAATCTCCTGCCAGCGCTTCACGATGTGATCGACGCTCGGATCCGGCAGCGATTCTTCCTTGCCGAACTTCCAGTAGCTGTTCATCCCGACCATATCGAGACGATCCCAGAAGTGCACTTCGCGGTAATGATCCCAGTTCGACGAATACGTCAGCCGGCCGTGAAAGAGCTTGCGCACTTCGTCAATCGTTCGATCCCATTGATCGACATGCGGCTCGGAGCTGACCAGTTCCGATCCGACCACCAGAACATCCGCGTGATTCTCTTCCGAAATCCACGCGAAATGCGTGATCATTTCGCGATAGCTGTGGAACCATTCGTTCCAGTCGTCGGGCTTGAGCGTGCCGCGCCATTCGCTGCCTTCGGGATTGTCGAGCAGCACGATGGGCATGACGATCACGCGGAGTTTTCGGCTCTTCGCCTTCTTAATCAGCCGCGAGAGCATTTCGGGCGTGGGGGTCATGCGCATGTCGAGGTAGATGCGCTCGGATTTACCGTTTTCCTGGCGGGTATCGATGATGAATTCGACGGTGTCGGCGCCAAGGTCGGCGATGTCGTCGATGCTCTTCTCGTATTTATCGATCCAATCGACGCGCTGGAGCTGGATCACCACGCCGCGGAAGGGAAGGCCGGACCAGTTTGCTTTTGCGGTCGCGGGGGCGGAGCCAGACTGCTGCGCGTCTTCCGACGCGGTGCGTGCAGGGGCCTGCGCAGGCCAAATCACACATCCGAGGACGACCAGATAGGTCATCACCGCCGTCAAGATGATTCCACGTCGCCACATACGCGAGATCCTCAAAAGAGCGGCACATAATACGGAACAAAACACCATTTACCAAACCGGTCGCACAGTTAATGGACGCGTCGAGGCCGCTTGCGGTTTCGCAGATGGCAGGGTTGCCCGCTGCGAAACCGCAAGCGGCGATTCAAGCGTCACTGTGATACCCGATAGATTGACAGAATCCGCCTCGCCCATTATCACACGCAGTTTGCATTTTGTACGACCGCTTCTGTCGGTGACTCGACTTACGAACGAACGATCTGGGTGAATCCTATATGAACGATACGACCGTCTCGTCGATTAACGAACGCGCAGCTGAAGAATACTACCGTCGGGGAATGGATGCCGAGAAGGAAGGCAACCACGCCAAGGCCGTCGAATTCTACGAACGGGCTTTGAACGAGAATCCCGACCACGAATCCGCCTGCTTCAACCTCGCGGTGCTGTATGACCGCCGCGCGGAAGACGCCAAGGCGATCGAGCTGTACGAGCGGATCTGCACGTCTCCGCCGGTGCACCTCAACGCGCTCATGAACCTCGCGGTGCTGTACGAAGACAACAACCACTACGATGAAGCGCACCGCTGTCTCGACGCGATCCTGCGCACGAATCCGAACCACAACCGCGCGCGGCTGTACATGAAGGACGTCGAATCGGCCCGCTCGATGTACTACGACGAGGACGCCGAGCGCCGTGGCGGGGCGCGCAACGCGGTGCTCGAGATCCCGATCACTGATTTCGAGCTGTCGGTCCGCAGCCGCAACTGTCTCAAGAAGATGAACATCAAGTCGCTGGGCGATTTGCTCCGCACGACGGAGCAGGAGCTGCTCAGCTACAAGAATTTCGGTGAGACGAGTCTGAACGAAATCAAGGCGCTGCTCGCAAGCAAGGGGCTGCGCCTCGGACAGGCGGCCGAGGAAAACAAACCAGGTCCCGCCGGCTTGGCGCGTCGCGCGCCGGTGGTCACCGGTAACGTGCCGCCGGAACTTATGACCAAGAGCGTCGCGGATCTGGAGCTATCGGTCCGCAGCCGCAAGGCGCTTCAGCGGCTCAACATCAATTCGCTGGCAGAACTCGCGAGCCGCACCGAAGACGAGCTGCTCGGCTGCAAGAATTTCGGGCACACGAGCCTCAACGAGATCAAGCAGCAACTCGCGAGCTTCGGCCTGAGCCTGCGGAAGCTCGAAGAGTAGGGCGCAGGGTTCCAAGTTTAGCCGCCGCGGCCACGCGGCGTCTTTGCCCTGCATGGCAACGAACGCCGCGTGGCCGCGGCGGCTAAACAAGTTCCAGAATGCGATCCATCTCGTTTTGCATCTTGATGTGGGCATCACTCCTGATGGTGCCCGCTGGATGCAGTCGCACTGTCATCCCATCGTCCGTCGCGGACGTTCCTATCGTTCGAGTGCGTTTGCTGGAATCGCAAGAGAAGGTCCTCGTCACCGCTTCAGCGCCACCGACGATTCAATCCACGACCAATCCTCCCGCGCCGATGCCGTTTCCGAATGCGCCGGTCGAAGTGCGCCTCGCGAGCGACGGCTGGCGCATCGGCGATGTCCCCGTCGGCTCCGGCGAGCTCATCGTCAAACCCGCGCTCGAAGGCTCGGTCGCCATCAACGGCCAGTCCTATCGCGGAACGTATCATCTCGTGCCCGTAAGCGCGGGGAAATTCGACCTGGTCAATTATGTCGACATCGATTCGTATCTGAAGAGCGTGGTGTCGTCGGAACTGCTCGCGGGGTGGCAGGATGAGGCGTATAAGGCGCAGGCGATTGTCGCGCGCACCTATGCGCTCTACGAAGCACGGACGAACTCCGCGGGCAGGTATTGGGATGTTTACGCCGACACGCGAAGCCAGGTGTACGGCGGCATCAAAGCCGAATCCGACAAGAGCATCCGCGCCGTGACCGAAACCTCCGGTGTCGTGCTCGCCTACGGTCCCGCGGGACAGGAGAAGATCTTCAAAGCTTACTTCTCCAGTTGCTGCGGCGGGATCAGCCAGTCTGCCTACGATGCGTTCGGTGATCCGTACATCGAACCGCTATCCGATCAAAACGTCGGCCCGATGTGCAACATCTCGCCGCATTTTAATTGGGGTCCGATCGACATCACGAAGGCCGAGCTGACGCGGCGGATCAAAGCGTGGGGCGCGAGCAAAGGCCGGGCGGAGAAGGACATGGGCGCGCTGGATCGCATCGACATTCAATACGTCAATCGATTCAACCGTCCCATCCGGTTTCTGCTGACCGATGCGAACGGCAAGCGCTACAGTCTCGGCAGCGAAGAAACCCGCTGGGCGTGCAACATGGACGCCAAAGATGGCCCGCGGCTTAAGAGCAGTTTTTTTCGTCCGGTGAACGACGCAGACAAGGTGAGCTTCGTCGATGGCCACGGCTTCGGCCACGGCGCCGGCATGTGCCAGTGGTGCGCCGAAGCAAGAGCCGAAGCCGGCTGGCGGCACGAAGACATCGTCCTGACGTCGTTTCCGAAGGCGAAGCTGTTTCGGGCATACTGAATAACAACCTCAAGCGCGGTCATCCTGAGCGAAGCGAAGGATCTCGGGATCGGGCGCAACGATCGACATCGAGATTCTTCGCTTCGCTCAGAATGACAGCGGTTGCGTGACCTTTCTTCCCGATGAACTTCGCCTCGCGTACACGATCCTTCTTAACGCGCTGATCTTCTGGTGCGCGTATCGCCTGGTTCGAAAGCTCACGCCGCAGAATGACGCGCTTCAGCGATCGCTCGATGCGTCGCTGCTGACGCTCATCGTCATCTATCTGTCGGTCGGCCTGCCCGGCGTTGCCTTCATTCTCACCCCGATCGCGATGGGCGCCGCGGCGCTGGTCTTTTGCGCAGGGATGGAGTTGCTCGGGCGACGAATTCCGACACCAATCGCGGCAATTTCAATCGCTGAATCGAGCGGGAAACCGCCGGTGCTCGAATACGGCAAGCAGAAGCCATTCGACATCCATCGCTGGATCATCGCGTTCAGCATCTTCTTTGTCGCGGGCTATGTCGGCATCATCGCCTACGTTCAGCGCTCCTCGCCGGTGCTCAGTCACGATGCGCTGACCTATCACGTCCCCGCGGCGATTTACTGGTTGCAGACGCACCGGCTCGGGTTGTTCGACGTGTGGTTCTACAACCCCGCGAACACGTACTCGCCGCTGACCGGCTCAATGTTCATCGCGTGGCTGCTCGGGCCGATGGGCAACGACGTGCTTGGCAAATTCGCCCAGGCGCCCGCGATGTTCGCGGTGCTGCTGGGCACGATCCAGCTTTGCCGGGTGATGGGAACGAGTGCCTCCGTCGGCGCGATCATCGGCATCGCCGCGGTTTCGTGCCGGCCGTTCATCAGCCAATCGACGATTGCGAAAGACGATCTCTGGCTGGCCGCGTTTTTCCTCATGGCGATGGTCGGGTTCGCGAAGCAATACGCGAGCGATCGCGTCGGCCCGATTCGCGTCGGCGCCGCCATCGGAATGTTTTTCGCGGTGAAATATACGGCACTGTTCAGCCTGCCGATTTTCGTGCTCGTGCTCGATGCGCCGTTCCGCGCGGGATGGCGATTCAAACAGTGGGCGATCGCGATCGGTGTGGCGTTTCTCCTCGCGGGACCGTGGTACGTAAGGAACTGGATCCTCACGGGCAATCCGCTCTATCCGACGGATGTGGCGATTGGTGGCGTCACGATTTTCCGAGGGATGTTCACCGCGACGCGGAGCGACGAATTCGGAACGCTCGCGCGCGATTGGGCGAATCTGACCAAGGGCTACTTCCAGCTGACCCCGCAGATCGCGTGGCCGCTATTTACGCTGTGGATCGCGGCCATCGTCCTGTGGATCGTCGCTCTGGTGCTTCGGGTGAAGCGCGAGACGCGCCAGCCGCTCATCCGCGCCGCCGTTTTCGGGCCGATTCTCGGGTTGCTTCTCTATTTCACGAAATCGCCGTACGCGGAGATGCGGTTCGTTTATCCATCGCTGCTCCTGATGTTCGCGGCGGTGGGGGTGCTTCTAGCGCAATTGGATGAAGTCCATCCGATCCTCGCCCCTGTTGCTGCGGGAATCCTCGCGCTCCTGTCCGCCGGGACCGGCTTCGTTGTGCCGATGGGTCCCACGTTCACCGCGTATTCCACCTGCATCGGGATCGTCTGCACTGCGGTCTGGTTCGGGATGGTGTTTCTGCGACGGCGAAGCGTCAATGTGTTTGCGCTTACGTGCGTGTGCGCAGTGCTTTTTGTCGCGGGCCTCGTCTACACAACCTGGCCGGCGTTTATGGAGGAAGCGCGAATGCAGCCCGGCCCGACCTGGGCAATGCCGGAATCGTACGGTGCCCTGGGTGACGCGTGGAACTGGATTCGCAACGCGGAGAATGTTCCCCCGGCCGCGCCGATGGCTTATGCGAACACATATCTGCTCTATCCGCTCTACGGATTCGATCTCAATCGGCCGGTTTTTTATGTTCCGGGAAAGCCGCACCTGCATCACCTGCACGATCTTCCGCGATTCGACGAGCCGACGACCGGCGAATTCATTCCGCGGAGAGTCGTGCCGCTGACGAATAAAAACTTCGACGTCGAGTTTTGGCTTTCGCAGGTTCGAAAGAGCGGAGCGAAATATCTGTTCGTCGGCAAGCAGGATTTATCGGCGCCAGAAAAGTCGTTCTATCCGCCCGAGCTCGACGTGGCCCGGGCGCACCCTGAAGAGTTCACCCAAATCTTCGACAACCCCGCCGCCGCGATTTTCGCGGTGAAATAGTGCCCGTGAAATAGGCAACTAACGTCGCTCGCCCGCGCCTGTCTACCCTGAGGAGCCGTCGGGGAAAACGCACCTCGCGGAAAGGGGTCGGTCATGAGGAGCTGGCGAAACACGTTCACGAAAACCTTGATTGCAACGATCTCCTGTCTCGCGATCGTTTCATCGAGCTCCGCCTACAGCGGAAGTGTGTCGGACGCGCAGCATGCGGTTGACGACGCCCAATCCGCGGTTGATGCTGCCTGTTCTGCAACCGCCACAGCGCGCAGCAACCTCGACAGCGCCCAATCCAACTACAACGCCGCCGTCGCGGCACTGCAAAACGCCTACAACGCGATCGACGAAGGCCAGAAGCGCATCGCGCTGCTTCAGCCCGACATCGATCACGCAACGGCCGATCTGGTCGCAGTAACGCAAGCGCTCGATGCGCGTGGAAAGCTGTACGACGAAGCGAAATCCCGCGCCGACGCGGCCAGTGCCTCGATCGATGCGATCCGGAAAAGCGCAGAGGCTGAGTTCCATTCCTCGCCCGCGTGGCAACAGACGTCAGCGGCGATCGAAGCAGCGCAGGATGATCTCGACGAAGTGGACGATCTCGTGCTGTTCAGCCTGAACGACGACGCGGATTATCAGCGCCTGGTCGCCACAGCGAATCAGAACGAGCGGACTGTCGAGCAATTGCGACAGCAATCGCCCATCGATCCTCAAGCGGTTCAGGATGCGAGCAAACGCTGGATCGATTCGCAAAACGCCGTTCACGCGATGGAAGATGCGGCGCTCGATGCGAATGACTATGTGCGCAACGCGCGAGCGGCGCTCGCCGCCCGGCGAACGGAGCAGGCGGACCTGGTGAAGCGCTTTGAAACCGACTTCGCCGCCGATCCGCGCCTGGCGGACCCGACGAAGGCGCGCGACGCGGAATTGGCGACCATGAAATCGCTGGATGGTGAGATCGAGAAGATCCAGAAAGATCACGATGCCATTGACGCGCAGCTCAAGTCGCTCATCTCGGCGATGACGCTGACGAAGCAAACGATGGCGCAGGCGCAGGCGGACCTGGAAGGCTTGCGTCGTTCGGTTGACGCGGCCGCGATCGCGGTGAACTCCGCCAGCACCGATCTGCAGAACGCGCTCAATTGCGAGTCAGCCGCGAAGGATCGACTGGCGTCCGCGCAGAGCGATCTCCAGGATGCGATCAATCAAACGCAGGTGGTGCAGGTCGTGCCGGTGCCGGTTGTAGTGCCCGCGTATTCGTACGGCCGGGTCGTTACGGGACCGCGTTACGACGATCACGACCGCGATCACGTAGAACACCGCGACATTGACCGCGAATGGCATCGCGATGGGGATCGCGATCACCGCGATGTCGATCGGAGTCGGCCGATCTATTACAACGATCGCGGGAATGCGCATCAGGCGGCGGATGATCGCAAGTCGGTCGAAGATGCGCGCGAGGCGTCGTGGCGCGAGAACCGCGATGCCCAGAACGCCAAGGACGAGGTCGAACGCCGCCGCGCCAAAGAGCAGCAGAACAAGGACGCGAAGCAGCCGAGCAAGGACACGAAGCAGCAACCCAGGCAGACCGCGCAACCGCCGCAGGATCAGAAGCAGGATCAGAAGCAGGATCAAAAGCCGGATAATCGGAAGCAGCCGGATCGCTCGCAGCAACCGCAGCATGACGACAAGCGTCAAGCGAACGATCGTCAACAGCAGCAGTCGAAGCAGGAGCAGTCGCAACAATCACAGAAGCGGGATCAGCAGCAACAGCAGCAGCAGCAATCGCGGCAACGCGATGACAGCTCGAGTCGGAATGACAGCTCGAATCGGAGCAGCACCTCGAGCCACAATGACAGCTCCAGCCACAGCGACAGCAACTCGCACCAATCCTCCTCTTCCTCCGATCGCGGCGATCGGTACAAGAAAAAGTAGGCATACCCGGCGCGTTTAGCCCCCGCGGCCACGCGGGGTTCGATGCAGCCCCGCGTGGTCGCGGGGGCTAAACATGAAGACCTCTGCGCTTTCCCCACCGGGTTGAGGACCGTATAGTTCTCCACCCCTTGATGAGCGATCCCGCGCTGAAATTCGAGTTGTTGTCGAACGATCCGAATACTCGTGCGCGCCTTGGGACGGTCACGACGCGCCATGGCGCGTTCGACACGCCGGCGTTCATGCCCGTCGGCACGCAGGGGACGATCAAAGGGCTTTTGCCCGAGCAGGTCGCGGCGACGGGCTCGCAGATCATTCTTGCCAATACGTATCACCTGATGCTTCGGCCGGGGGAGAAGGTTGTGGCGGAGCTGGGTGATTTGCATCGGTTCATGGCGTGGCCGGGGCCGATCCTTACCGACAGCGGCGGGTTTCAGGTTTTTTCGCTCGCGGACATCAACAAGATCAACGACGACGGCGTGGTGTTTAAGAGCCACATCGATGGGGCGATTGTCACGCTCACCCCGGCGCGCAGCATGCAGGTTCAGAACGATCTCGGGGCGGACATCATCATGATGTTCGATGAATGCCCGAATCCAAATCTTCCGCGGGAATATCAAGTTGAAGCGGTGGAGCGGACGCTGCGCTGGGCGGAGCTTTGTGTCCAGGCTCACCAGCGGTCGAACGACCAATCGCTCTTTGGCATTGTTCAGGGTGGGACGGACGAAGCGCTGCGACTTCATTGTGCCGAGCGGTTGATTCAATTAGACCTTCCCGGCTACGCGGTGGGGGGACTGGCGGTCGGTGAAGGGTTTGAGGCGATGAAGCAGGTGCTGCGTTACACAGTTCCGGCCCTGCCCGCACACAAGCCGCGTTATCTGATGGGCGTCGGTTTCCCGCGCGACATTATCGAGGGTGTCGCCAGCGGGATCGACATGTTCGATTGCGTCATGCCGACGCGAAACGGACGAAATGCTTATGCGTTCACCATGAACGGGCCGATACGCCTTCGCAACAGTAAATTCATCGCCGATACCGGGCCGCTTGAAGAAGGTTGCGATTGCTACGCCTGCCGGAACTTCACCCGCGGGGCGGTTCGGCACTTTTTTTCTGCGGGCGAGATGCTTGGCCCCATCCTCGCTTCGGTGCATAATATCCGATTCTACCAACGGCTGATGGCGGACATCCGCCAGGCCATTGAGGCTGGGACGTTTCAACAATTCCGATCGACAGACCCACGGGCGAGAATGGGACCGGCGGAAAAGGATGATGGAACCACGGATGAAGACAGATAAACACAGATGAAATGCTGTTTGCCCACGAATCACACGAATCCACACGAATAAGAGAATTCATTCGTGAAGATTCGTGAGATTCGTGGGCGGATCGCCTTTCCGTGTTCATCTGTGTCCATCTGTGGTTTCGCACTTAGGAGCGAGCTTGAACGAGATTGCGATCGTAGCGGATGCACAACCAGCGCCGGGCCCGACGAGCAAGCCGGCGCCCGGGCCGATGGACTTCATCAGCAGTCCGATTTTCCCGCTGATGCTCGGCCTGCTGATCCTCTATTTCTTCATGATGCGCGGGAACAAGGGCAAGGATAAGAAACGCCAGGAGATGCTCAAGCAGCTCAAGCGGAACGACGAAGTGCAAACGATCGGCGGGGTGATCGGCAAAGTCGTCGAAGCGCGTGAAGATCGCGTGCTGGTGAAAGTCGACGAAACGACGCAAACGAAAATCTGGTTCTCGCGCAGCGCGATTCATCGCGTCGTTGATGCGGAGAAAGCTGAAGCGACTAAATAGTTGTCAGTTGGCAGTTTTCAGTTGGCAGTAAAAACGGCCACTGACAACTACCAACTATCAACTGACAACTGGCTTGGGACGTTTATGCCTACGAATTATTCCGGACGCATCCTCATCATCGTCGTGGTGTTGCTGGGTGCCATTCTGCAGATCTTTCCGCCGGCGAATCTGATCAATCCGAAGATTCCCTGGAGCCAGAAACACGATCTCCGTCCCGGCATCGACATGGTCGGCGGAACCAAGCTGCTTTACGAGATCAAGCAGCCCGAAGGCGGATACCACGGCAGCAACACGCTCGCGGAAGACACGATGGCGGCGCTGAAGCGCCGCGTCGATCCGGACGGCGTGCGTAACCTGATCTGGCGGCCGTCGGGCAGCAACCGCCTCGAAATCCAGATGCCGCTGAGCCGCACGTCGGGCGAAAGCAAACAGCGCCGCGAGGAATTCGCCGAAGCGCAGCGCAAGCTTGATGCGACGAACATCCGCGTCGCACAAGTCACCGATGCGGTCGAAAAGCTCACGGGAGAGGCGCGTCGCAATAAGCTCAACGAACTGGCGATGGACAGCCAGAAGCGAGCCGAGCTCTTCGGCGCGATGGCCTCCACCTGGGATCAGATCCAGCAGGCGAAGGCGAAAAAGGATGCTGAGCAGCAGGCCAAGCTCGAGATTCAGTACGACAAGCTGAAGGATCAGATCGTCGACACGATTCTTACACCGTCCGATCTGCAGGCGGCGCTCGACATGAAGGGCGACGCTCGCCAGAAGAAGCTCGACGAGATTAAGAAGCAGTATGCGAATTTTCCGAGCCGCCTGAAGGCGATCGATGAGTTCACCACTGCCTACGCGAAG
Source organism: Phycisphaerae bacterium (assembly GCA_025924315.1). Lineage (GTDB taxonomy): Bacteria > Planctomycetota > Phycisphaerae > Tepidisphaerales > Tepidisphaeraceae > JAICIO01. The sequence continues at coordinate 1,506 of JAICIO010000084.1, read as the reverse complement.
TTCAACGAAGTGAAGTCGTCGATCGATGATGCGACGGACCTCAAGCGATTGCTCAAAGGCTCGGGCGTGCTCGAGTTCCATATCCTCGCGGTGCCTCCGCAGATGGCGCACGAAGAGGAACAGCCGAACATCTCCGCCGACGTTTACCAGGCGATGGTCGAGAGCCTCCAGAAACAGGGCCCGACCGCGGGGAACAATCCGGACCTCCGCTGGTTCGAAGTGCTCAACCCCGACGAATTCAAGGGCTCGAGCGTCACTTGGAACGACAAGCAGTGGGTGCTCGCGTACGTCACGCCCGAAAAGTCGATGGTTCACGGCGATAAGAACCTCGATTGGAAACTGAAGCAGGCTTTTCCGTCGCAGGACCAGTTTGGACGACGCACGGTTGCGTTCCAGTTTGATTCGCTCGGCGGAGCGCAATTCGGCAAGCTCTCAACCGTCAATGTGCATCATCCGCTGGCGATCATGCTGGACGGAAAGGTGATCAGCGCGCCGAATCTGCGTGAGCCAATTACCGGCGGCAATGGTGAAATCTCCGGCGGCGGTCAGGCCGGTTTCAGCAATCAGGAACTCACGTATCTCGTCAATACGCTGAATGCCGGTTCGCTCCCTGCGACACTCGCAGATGAGCCGATCAGCGAGCAGACCGTCGGCCCCCAGCTCGGCGCCGACAACCTGCACCGCGGGCTGCTCGCGTGCTTCATCGGCCTGGTCGTCGTCGCCGTGTTCCTCGTCGTTTACTACCACCTCTCGGGCGTCGTGGCGTTCATCGCGGTGCTGATGAACGTCGTGATCATCCTGGGCGTGATGGCGATGATGAACGCGACGTTCACGCTGCCTGCGATCGCAGGTATGGTGCTGACGATCGGCGCCGCCGTCGATGCCAACGTGCTGATCTTCGAGCGTCTGCGTGAAGAACAACACCGTGGATTGTCGCTTCGCATGGCCCTGCGCAATGCCTACGACCATGCGCTCACCGCGATCGTGGACTCGAACGCGACCACGGTCATCACCTCGCTCATTCTCTACTGGATCGGTTCGGAAGAAGTGAAGGGCTTCGGCCTGACGCTGCTCATCGGTTTGTTGAGCAGCTTGTTCACGTCACTGTTCGTAACGAAGACGATCTTCGGTCTGCTGATCGACAAGGGCGGGCTTAAGAGCCTCGGCAGCTTGCCGCTAAGCTTCCCGAAGTGGGACAAGATGCTTCGGCCAAACATCGACTGGATGAGCTTCGCGTGGATCTTCATGATCATCAGCGGCGTGCTGATGGTGTCGGGCCTCGTGTGCTTTGGGTATTACGGTCACAAGGGCGAGCTGCTCGACATTGAATTTGCTTCCGGCACGTCGGTGCAGATCGACCTGAAGGCCGATCACGCGATGCCAATCGAGAAGATCCGCGCGCGTGTGAAGGACGATCCGATCTTAAGTGACGCGAGCATCGTGTCGGTCGGTACGAACGATCGTTCATATGAAATCGTCTCGCCGGAATCGGACACCGCCAAGATC
>JAICIO010000083.1 GCA_025924315.1 Phycisphaerae bacterium | reverse complement strand
TTGCGATTTCGCAGATCGGATACGTGATGATCTGCGAAACCACAAACAAACCACTTGAAGATTCGCAATACATTCATCGCGACTTGCCGCTGCACGGGCTCGCCCCTAACCTTCCCTCACGATGGTCGAAAAATCGTTCCTCGTTCAGAAGTTTGCCAAGCTCGGAATCGGCAGCCTGCACATCGTCGGCTACAGCGTCGCCGGCGAAGAAACGGTCGTGCAAATTCCCGAGCTCAACGTCTGCTTCGACATCGGCCGTTGCCCGTACTTCGCGCTCACGAGCGACTTCATCTGCCTGTCGCACACGCACATGGATCATCTCGCGGGGCTGGGCTATTACCTCTCGCAGCGGCATTTTCAGGGGATGAAGGCGGGGACTGTTTTCCTTCCACGCGAAGTGGAACGTCCGGTCGATGCATTGCTGAAATGCTGGCGTGATGTGGAACGGCAAGGCACGCCGTACAAGCTGATCCCGATGTCCGCGGGGCAAATGTACGAGCTGCGACGCGACTTCGGAATCCGCGCGTTTCAAACGCACCACGGCGGGGTGAGTCTTGGCTACTCGCTCGTGAGCATCCGCGAAAAACTCAAGCCGGAATACGCGAACGTCGAAGGTCGCGAGCTCGCCGCGATGCGGAAGAAAGGGATCGAGATCCAATACCGCATCGAGGTTCCACTGGTCGCATGCCTGGGCGACACAACGACCGGAAATGTGTTCGATCACCCTGACGTGCAGAACGCCCAAATCCTGATCACCGAGGTCACGTTCTTCGACGCCGATCACAAGACCAAGGCAAAGGCCGGCCGGCATCTGCATATCGATCACTTCGTAGAGCTTCTGCCGAAGCTGAAGAACGAGCACATCGTGATCTCACACGTCTCGCGCCGCACCGGCATCCGCCGCGCCAAACAAATGCTCCGCAAGCGCGTCGGCGACGAGCAAATGAAGCGCATCCATTTTCTGATGGACTTCGAACATGCGAAAGACGCAGGAGAAATCGAAGACAGCGCCCCACCACCGCCGGATACCGCCGAGTGATTTCTCGGTGGCAAATGCGTGAAGCTCAGACGGCGTGAAGCGTGATACGACGTCATCCTGAGAGCGTGTGAGCTTTTCGGGGGACGTAACGAGCCGCGACCGTAAGGGGGCGGTTCCTGCGTGATGCTCGCGGCTCCGCTCCCTGACGGTCGCGGCTCGTTGTAAAAACTCACACATTCTGAGCCGAGCGAAGGATCTCGAATTCGAGGAAGTCGTCAGCTGTTCGCGCGCCCGAGATGCTTCGCTTCGGTCAGCATGACATGCTCTGCTTCAATCGCTTGATTGCTGAGGAACTGCGTAGGTGAGCTTCGCACGACCGAATCCCAGCCACTCAGGAAGGTTTTCTTCACATCAATCGCGGTACGCAGACATGGTGTCGAAGGATCGATATTTCGCGTCATCCAAAACAGGCCGATACGTTTTGATGAATCCGTATTTGATTCGAAGTTCGAGCGGGCGCGCTGCCGCAGCTTCGAATTCTGCAAGCCATTCGGGCGGGATTCCTGAATTGTCTGGGTCGACGGTCACAGCGAACAGTGTACGACTTCACGCCGCTTCGAGCAGTAGTCCCGTCTTTCCGCCCCAGCGCAGCTTGCGGTAGGCCTGGACGGTGACGTTGCTGGCTTGCAGCATCGGCTGAAGGATCTCCGCGGTCATGTCGCTTTGATCCACCAGTAGACGGAGTTGCGGGAGTTGGTGGGCGTCGATCGAGAACTGGGGCATCGCCATGCTGACGAGTCCGCGGTTTTCGATGAGCCACTGGTATCCGCGGCCGATGGCGCGGAGGTCGCTCAGGCCTTGTTTGGCGACAGCGACCAGGACGATGCGGTGATCGCGCCCGACGGCGAGGCTCGCCTCGGGGCACGTCGGGGGCTTCACGGGGCATTCGATGAGCTTGCCACCGCAGCTTTGCAAAATTGCATGAACGATGCTCATCGGCGTGACTTCCCCAGCGGGCAAATCGATGACGTCATTGTTCTCTGCAACCGGCTCAATCGTAACAGCCGCCGGTGATGGCATTGAAACGGTCACCGGAATCTTTACCGCCGGTGCGGGCTCAGCAGTGACCGGTTGCGGGATCACCACGTCGGCGATGTGCTGTTTAGCGGTGGCTTTCGGTTCGACGCTCATGACAGGCTCCTGCGCCGGGATCTCGATGTCCGCCACGCGCGTTTCCTTGATCTCGGTGGTTGTCCCCTTCGATTTGCCAAGGAACGTGGAAACGATATCCCACTGCGGCGCGTTGGCGATCTGCGCTTTGTCGCGCGTCGCGCGGCAGCGGAGCACGAGGTTCTCCGTAACGTTCTCGGGGGCGCGAACTTCCGGCTCCGATTCCAGCGGCCAGTTGAGGAACTGCTGGCAAACACTCGAGAGCTTTTTGAAAACCTTCGTCGCTTCCGGCTCATTGTGCGCATCGAGCAGCGCGAGCGAGAGCCGCGGACGATGCAGATCCGCGAGGCCTTTCAGCGTGCGATAACCCGCGACGACGCCGTCGTGATCGCACGTGCTCAGCAGCACCCAATGCTCGACGTCGCGAAGCAAGGCGCGCGCCTCCGGCGTCCGCGGACTCGGAAGCAGTAGAATCCACCGCTCGACATCCCAGCTCAGTTCTTCCAGCGCCTCGGTCATCAGCCGCGTGTCGAATTCCTCGATCGTCGCGAGATCGTTCTCGCTTTTCACGCCGTTGCGCTCGAAGAGCATCAAGCGAAACTCGCTCGCATCCACTTCGATCAGCCCGACGCGACCATGCTGGTCCGCGAGGCTCGAGGCGTATTCCTTCACGCGATCGAACAGCTTGCCGTTCAGATGTGTGCCAATGACCGCGGAAACTTTCGGCGCCGCCGTGCGATGGCTCGCCATTTGCGCCGCGGCTTCCTGCTCCGCGAAGACTTGGGCGAATTCCTCGGGCGTGAGATCGATGCTGATGTCCGGCCGAGGCGTCGGCGGCTTGCGCACGGGCTTGGGCGCATTGCCGGTCTGCTTGTCGCGCACGCTGCTGAGGAACAGGTGGCTGATCTCGCTGAGGGGTCGCTTTGGATTGGTTTCGTCGGCCATGGTTACGTGCAGGTTGCATGCCGCGTGTCGCTTGTTGGCCGCGATACAACACGCAGCACGCAACAAACAACATGCAGGGACTTAATCGACTTCAACGACGTTGTTCAGCTCGCCGAACTGGTTCGTCTCGACGTACTTGTTGTTCGGATCGGTCACCCACTTGCCATCCACCACAAAGCGGTAGCGATACCGGCCCGGCGGGAGCGGCAGCTTGCTGATCCACACGCCCGGAGCGCCGTTCGTGCTCATCGGGGTGCTCATCGGCGACCAGTTGTTGAAATCGCCGGCGATCAGCACCTTACGGGCCTCTTCGAACTTCGCCGCAAAGACGACTTCGTCGCCGATCTGCTTCACGCCATAGAATTCTTCGAGCTTTTGAGCGGTGGTTTTGACTTCCGGCGCCGGCGCCGCAGTCCGATGCGATTCGGCTTCACTTCGTGAAGACGCGAGCGAGCTCGCCGCGGGTTGCGCCTGTGCTTGCGGCGCGGTCGAGACCGCATTGCGACCGAACTGGAAATTCGTGAGCTGCGCGAGCTGCTTGGCCCGTTGGACCAATTCTGCGGGACGCGACAGCTTCTCGTTCGTCTGCGGCTCGACGTCGATCGGCCGATGGCCCATCAGCTCGCGAGCGAGGTTGACGAAATCTTTGTAGCCGCGCGATCCCGGATCGTATTCGGTGATCGGCTGGCCAAAGCTGGCCGCCTCTTTCAGTTTCGTGTTGAAGTTGACCGTGCTCTCCATGAGGTAGTCGCGGAACTTGCTCCGCAGTTCCGAGAGCACTTCGCGGGCGAGCTTGGTGCGGGTGTCGTAGAGCGTCGGGAGCACGCGGATCAGGATGTCCTTGTTGCAGCGCTCCTTCAGCACCTCGAGCGTTTCCATCATCTTGGCCAGGCCATGCAGGCTGAAGTAGCCGGTTTCCACCGGCACGATCACTTCGTCGCACGCGCGGAGGGCGTTGAAGGTGAGCAACCCCACGCTCGGCGGGCAGTCGATAATGCACCACTCGTACGTCTGCGCCACGCTCGCCAGCGACATCACCAGCCGATCTTCGCGACCTTCTCGACCGGCGAAGACCTGCTCGAAACCCGCGAGCTTGATGTTGCTCGGCGCCAAGTCGAATTCGCTGGCGATCTGCCACACGATCTCGCTCAGCTTCGCGACGCGACCGTCGCACGGCTCGATCATCGTGTCGTAAATCGTGCGCTCGATTTGATCTTCCGGAACCGCCAGCCCGACGCCGCAGTGTCCCTGCGGATCGATGTCGACAAGCAGCGTTTTGTGACCGAGGCGAGCGAGGCAGGCCGCGAGATTGATGGACGTCGTCGTCTTCCCGCAGCCGCCCTTTTGATTGATGATGGCAATCGTGCGCATTTCGAACCTTCCTTAGCGTGGATCAGGTCAGTCCATTGACCCAATGAGGAGCAGTGCCCTGCTGCGCCGTGTATATGGCATCGGGGAGGCGGGATAAAAAACTTTAGTCTTATCGGACAAGGCTGCCAGAAAACCCGCGCATCAACACTGTGAAACAGCCACGTTGATGCAGATGAAGCACTGCATAATCGCGATCCGGCGCATCGCGATTTTTTTCGTGTGATCTGACTCACCACCTTGATACGATATCGGACCATCTACTGAGATCAGTGCGCTCGGGTGGATTCATTTCTTGCCAGCTCTTTATTTGTGAAAAAGTCAGTCTCGTTGGATTGGGTCGCGCAATGGCGGGCGCGCTCGTCTTCCAGTCTTCGAGCGATGCTTGCCCTTGCGCAATTTGGAAGGAGTTGCGATATGGCCTCACGCATTGCGGCGTTCGGCGCCGCGAGTCTGCTTGCGTCCAGTTCGTTTGCTGCAACGGTCGGCACCGGAACGATCGCCCTCACCGGAACGATCCGTGATTTTCACGGACAAAACGCGACGGCGACGGGCGGAGGGATTTCGAAGCACGCGGACTTCGATCAATTCAACTTCGGTCCGATCCTAGATCTGCAGGACAAGGTGACGGCGGGGACCGCGACGTTCACTGACGTGCAGAACGTTCTCAACTCAGGCGTTCCCGTCGAATACCTGCCGACGCAGGTCGACAATCTCCCTGCGTTCCCGCCCTTCTTCCCGGGAGGCACATTCACAATTCCCGGTGCACAGGATCAAACGCACAAAGTTGAGCCCGGCATCGTGAGCAACGCGCTCGGCGCCGACGACAAGCCGGTTTACGTCGGTGGGACCGATGCGTCGCTGCACAAATCCACCAGCAATGCGAGCAACTTCAACCAGTGGTGGAACGACACGGCCGGTGTGAACCTCAGCACGCAGCACACGATCACGCTGAAGGACATCGGCAACGGCGTCTTCTCGTTCGAATCAAGCCGCACGAGCGATCCAGGCACCGGGATCGGCGACGACGGCAAATCCGACGGCGGATTCTTCCCCATCGATAACCAGCTCGGCGGAAACGACGGTGTCGATCGCCAGGGCAATCCACACAACTTCAGCTTCACGTTCGAGATCCACGACTTCGTCACGTACAAGGCCGGCTCCGGCCAGACCTTCGATTTCACCGGCGACGACGACGTGTTTGTCTTCCTCAAGAATCAGCTCGTCATCGACCTCGGCGGCGTGCACAACGAGCTGAGTAAGTCTGTGAATCTCGACAGCCTCGCATCGAAGCTGAACCTGGCCGACGGTGATCAGGTGAAATTCGATTTCTTCTACGATGAACGGAACCAGTTCAACTCCGACATGAAGATACAGACGTCATTCTTCTCCACGAGCAGTGGCGGTGGCGGCGGCGGCGGCGGTGGTGGTGGCGGAGGAGGTGGTGGCGGCGGTGGTGGAGGCGGAGAAGGCGGTGGTGGTGGCGCCGCCGTACCACTTCCCCCAGCGGCCTGGACAGGCATGAGCATGCTCGCCGCCGGCGCGCTGGCTCAACTCCGGCGATACCGTCGCAAATCGTAAAGCGACTTTCGAGTGTCCGATTCGAGCTCCTCGTTTCCGAAGGGGAACAACGAGGAGCTCGCTCATCTTTCAAGCCGCTTGCGACTTAGCGGGAGAACCAACCACTTCCCGCGCGCCCAGGTATCTGGCCGATTCCAAAAGTCGTCGTCCCTTCCCCCGTAATACGCGCTCAGCGCCGCATCCATCACGCGCGACGTCCTCGCCGCCGATTCGCCCGTGCTGGGACATTCGCCGCGTCCCATCAACTGATCCACCGCCGATTGAATGAGAGGCTGCTGCACGTGCGGCGGATTCGGATGATCGAATGTCTCCACCTTGTCACCCTTGACCAACTTCAGCGGCTCATTCCCGAACGTTGACATCTCGAGCCGCGCCTGCGTTCCGTCGAACGTAATGAGATCCTCCCGCCACGACCCCGCGAAGTTCCATTGCGCTGAGCCAATTACCCCGCGCTCGGTCCGGAACTGAATGCTGACCGCGTCTTCAACGACATTGTCCGAAAAGTTCGACGCGCTCCCGGAATACTCGACGAACCGTCCGAGTAGAAAATCGAGGATATCCAGCGTGTGACTTCCCACATCGAGCAGCAGTCCACCACCACTCTCGACAGGCTGAAGCCGCCACTCCTTCCCCGCCTCCGGCCGATGAAGCCGCGTCATCCGATACGTCACGCCAGTCACAGTCCCGAGTCGGCCCGATTCGATCAGTTCCTTCGCCTTCAAAAACCTCGGCAACCGTCTGCGATAATATGCGACGAAGAGCGGAATGGACTTTGCGCGAAACGCTTCGATCATCTCGTGGCACTCGCGAAAGCTCCGCGCCATCGGCTTCTCAACCCAACAGGGCTTCCCGGCTTGCGCGACGCGCAGTGCATACGCTTTGTGACTCCCCGGCGGCGTGGCAATACAGACCGCATCCACGTCCGGATCATCGATCAACTTCTCCGCATCGTCATACCACCGCGGAACGTTGTGGCGCTTCGCGTAATCCCGCGCAAGCTCTCTCTTCCGACGCATCACCGCAACGAGCGCGCTGTCTTTGGCTTTCGCGAACGCCGGTCCACCTTTGACTTCGCAGACGTTTCCACAACCGATGATGCCCCAACGAATCATGTTCCTTCCCGATTCCGGATTTTTCTCCGGCATTTCACCGCTTCCGGCGCTCAATGACAACCTCGCGCGAGTCGTTTATACTGCCATTCCCGATGTCCGATCCCCAGAAGATTTTGGTTGTCCAGCCCAGTTGGGTCGGCGATGCCGTGATGGCGACTCCGACACTCCGCGCCATCCGACAGTTGTACCCTAACGCGCACATCGCGTATCTGATGAAGCGATATGTGAAGCAGATCTACGCGGGGATGCCTTGGGCGGATCAGCTCATCACCTATCGCACGGGAAAGACGAAGGCCAAGGCCGGGAAGGGACAATTCTTCGAACTCGCGGCGCGATTAAGGTCCGCGGATTTTGATCTCGCGATCCTGCTGCCCAATTCTTTCAAGAGCGCGCTGATCTGCAAGATGGCGGGCATCAAGCGCGTCGTCGGCTACGAGCGCGATGGCCGCGGGTTTCTGCTCACCGACAAGCTCCTGCCAGTGAAGGACCGCGGAAAGTTCATCCCGACTCCGATCGTCAAGTATTACATGGGCCTGGCGAATTACCTCGGCTCTACTCACCGCGATCTGAAGCTGCAGCTCTTCGTCACTGATACCGAGAAGCGCGATGCGGAAGCGGTGCTGCAACGATGTGGCCTTGATCCCGCGATCGATCGCCCCGCGACACATGGTCAGGCGCCGCTCGTTCTCCTGAATCCCGGCGCGCAATACGGCGCCGCAAAGTGCTGGCTCCCGGAAAACTTTGCCCAACTTGGCGATCGCTTAATTGAAGAACTCGGCGCGACCGTTCTCATTAGCGCGTCACCCAAGGAACGCCCGATCGTCGACGCGATCAATCGCCACATGAAACACGCTGCCGTCGATCTTTCGCGCGCGGGGATGGACCTGGGCGCACTGAAGGAGATCGTCCGCCGATGCGACCTGATGGTGACGAATGACACCGGCCCGCGGCACATCGCGGCCGCGTTTGATGTGCCGGTCGTCACGATCTTCGGCCCCACGCATCCCGAGTGGACCGAAATCTACTTCGACAAAGAGCGCAAAGTCGCGGTGAAGGTTTTCTGCGGACCGTGCCAGAAAAAAGTCTGCCCGCTCGACCACCGCTGCATGACCCGAATCACCCCGGCGATGGTCTACCAAACCGCGACCGAGTTACTCGCGACGAAGCAGACGACTGCGGTGTGAGGAAGTTTTATCGCGAAGACGCGAAGGGACGCGAAGACTCGCGAAGGAAGAAGCGGTCGGTTTTCTTCGCGAACCTTCGCGTTTCTTCGCGTCTTCGCGACATTGTTTCGATTGGAAAGGCTGAGGATCGTGGCGAAAGTGTTAGCTGTTGTCAGTGTGCTTGGGGGTGATCAGAAGGGTGTCGTTGCGCAGTTCGCGACGTTCATGGCCGAGCGCGGGCTGAATATCGAGGATATCGAGCAACGCGTCGTCCGCGGGTTTTTTGTGATGGACATGCTTGTCGATCTGCAGGACATGCGCTGCGATCTGTCGGAGCTCATCACCGGCCTGCTCGAGCTGGGCAAAAAGATCGACATGGAAGTCCGCGTCCATCTGCAACGCGAGCGGAAGCAAAAACGCATCGCGGTGCTCGTCAGCAAGGAAGAGCATTGCCTCGAACAGATCCTGCGCGATGTCGAAGCAGGGAAATTGCACGGGCAGATCGTTTCCGTTCTGGCGAATCATGCGAATCTCGAGCCGATCGCGAAGGAAGCGAGCTTGCCATTTGCGTGGCACTCCGCCGACGACGTAAAGAAACACTTCGATTGGCTCGCGAAGCAGCTCGATGTACTGAAGCCCGATCTCATCGTGCTCGCGCGTTACATGCGGATTCTGCCGGCGGAGATCATCGGGAACTTCCGCAGCAAAATCATCAACATTCATCCATCGCTGCTCCCCTACTTCCCGGGCGCGAATCCGTACAAGCAGGCGTACGACAGCGGCGTGCGCGTTCATGGCTGCACCGCCCACTTCGTCACCGAACAGCTCGACGAGGGCCCGGTCATTTTACAGGACGTATTCCACATCAACGTCGGCAGCGACACCGTTGAAGACGTCAAACGCAAAGGACTCGAACTCGAAGGCCACGTGCTCAGCAAGGCGATGCAGCTCTTCCTCGATGAAGAGCTTGTCGTCGTCGAAGGCAAGGTGATCTTCAAGCCTGGCATCAGCCGGTTTTTTGAACCACCCACGAAAGAGCCCAGCGCGTAGCGGTCGGGCCGAAGGCCCACCCCGACCGATGCCAAATCAGTCGTCAAATCTTCACGTCGCCCCGCAGTGGCAACCAATCTTCCGCGAGATCGGACTCGACGCCGACGCGATCTTTACGCACCCCGACATCAGACCTTGGCGAAGTCTGACCGACCGAGAAAACTGCGTGCTCGATGCGACGCTCGTCGATGGGCGCCATGTTCGGCTTCACGTGAAGCGCTTCCGCGCGGGTTACGACACCTCGAAGAAGGAACTCGAAGGCCAACAAACGCTCGTCTCAAATCAAATTCCGACGCTCGAGATCGTCGCGTACGGCACGCTCCAAGACGGTCGCGGGTTCATCGTCAGCAACGACCTGGCGGGCTACGAAGCCGCCGACAAGATCATTCACTCGCGCGAGGATTTCGATCGCCTGCTGATCCCAACCGCCGACCTCGCCGCGAAGCTGCATCGATCCGGCCTGCACCACCGCGATCTGTATCTCTGCCACTTCTTCGCGAAAGTTGATGTCGACAACGTCGATGTGAAGTTGATCGACACCGCCCGAGTAAAGCCGCTGCCTAAGCGCATCACGCGCCAGCGCTGGGTCATCAAAGACCTCGCCCAGTTCTGGTATAGCACGCTCGCCCTGCCGATCGAGGACAAGCAGCGCGACCAATGGCTCGCGCGCTACTCTGCCGGTCGAAGTATCAAAGCGACGTCGCATCTGAGAAAGTCAATCCTGCGGAAGGTGAACTGGATCCGCCGGCACGATCGCAAGCTCGTTAAAGATCAGCCGGATCGCAATATTTCCATCCCCGGTTCATAATCCCCGCCAAAGCATGTCCTCGAAGTTCAAATTCTTTCTCGGCGCGAGCTTCGTCGCGATGGTTGGGATGGTGCTCGTCGCGTATGCAACGACATCCGGCCCGGGACTCTCGCCCGATTCGCGCGGCTATCTGCAGGCGGCGCGCTTCATCCATCAGGGTCGCGGGATCTGCAACATCAACGGCAATGGCGACGTCGTTCCGCTGACGCACTTCGCGCCGCTCTATCCAATTCTCCTCGCCGGCTTCAGCGGCGGCGCCGATCCGCTCGACCGCGCTCGCGCGCTCGGCGTCGTGATCTTCGGCATCAATATCGTCCTCGGCGGACTCATCGTGTTTCGTCAGTCCGGACGCTCCGCGCTCGCGGGCGTCATCGGCTCGATTCTCGTCGCGATCTCGTTCGACATGATCCGCGTGCACGTGATGGTCTGGAGCGAACCCGCGTTCATCACGTTCATGTTCGCCGCCTTCCTCCTGCTCGCGGAGTATCTCAACACGCAAAAGCTCGTGTGGCTCGTCACCGGAGCACTGGCGGTCGCGTGTGCCTTTGCGATGCGTTACTCGGGCGCATCGCTCATTATGGCGATGGGATTGGTGCTGCTGCTTTTCCCTGGCCGAACGCTGCGAAGACAAATCGCCGATGGGGCCATCTTCGGCGTGATCAGCGTCCTGCCGATGCTCCTCTGGATCGTCCGCAACCGCATCGAGGCCGGTAACGCCGCCGACCGCGCGTTCGCCTTCCATCCCCCGAACGGGCATGACCTCCAGATCTCGCTGTTCACGTTCGTCTCATGGCTCGTGCCGCTGGAGACGAACACCATTCTCGCGGCGGTCATGGTCTGCATCGTTGCGCTGATCGTCCTGACACCGATTCTTCTTCGCACCAAATCGGACGAGCAATCCCCGCCCGAAGATCGCGCCCTGCGATTCCTCCTTCCCGCCTTCGCGAGCGTTTATCTGCTCTTCCTCCTGTTCTCCGTGAGCTTCGTCGATGCCCACACGCCTCTCGATTACCGCATCCTCTCGCCCCTGTATGTCACGCTCGTCCTCTGGCTCGCGGCGCTGTTCCTGCGAAAGCTTTCGAGCGGTGGGGTCGATCGGACGACGCGCATCATCATGGCAGTTGTGATCGCCGGCTTCATCGGGATCAACCTTGGCCGCAGCAGCGCCTGGGCGCGCAGCACCAGCAAGGAAGGCATCGGTTTCGGCGCGAAGATCTGGCGCAATTCGCCGACGCTTGCGTATCTCGCGCAGCTTCCGCCCAACACGCTCCTCTACAGCAACGCGCCCGACCTCATCGACTTCCGCGTCAATCGCTTCGCCAAGCCGGTGCCGAAAGTCATGGACCCGATCACGCGCAAGCCGGAGAAAACCTACGTCCCCTACCTGCAAGGCCTGCGCGACGACCTCACCGCACACGGCGGATACATCGTCTGGTTCAAACCCAAAGCCTCGCGGTGGTATCTCGTGACCGAAGAGCAGTTCAAGAAGGACTGCCCGGTGCAGCAGGTCGCCAAGTTCCACGATGGCACGGTTTACCAACTCGCAAAGTGAAATGAACCACACGATTTCGCACGGTCCTTGTATTTGCCAGCGCGTACCGTAGCTTATGAGGCGCCAGTGAAAATCGGGCTGATTATCCAACATGCCGATGCATCTCGCGGGGGCGCTGAGCGCTATACGATCGACCTCGCGCGCGGTCTCTCGCACCGCGGACACGACGTCCACATCATCGCCAGCTCGTTCGTCGATATGCCGTGGGAAGTTCGGCAGGAAAAGATGCCCGCTAACGGTCTCACGCGGCTCTCGCGCTATAACCGTTTTCTGCGATGGGCAGAGCAGCACGTCTCGACGACGCCGTACGACGTCACGCACGCGATGCTTCCGGTGCGCCGATGCGATCTCTATCATCCGCACGCAGGTGTCGAGGCGGAGAGCATTCTCACGGCCTCTTCGTTCGACAAGGCCTTCAACCTCAAGCGCAAGAAGGCGGTCGCTGTCGAGCACGATCTCATCGTCGATCGCGAGCCGATTATCCTTTGCCTCTCGAACTACGTGAAGCAGGCGGTGAAGAAGCATTACGAGGTGGACGAGAAGAAGCTCGTCGTGCTGCACAACGGCGTGAGCCTCAAGCGCTTCGACCCCGCGGCCAAACCGGAAGTTGGGAAACAGGTACGCAAAGACCTCGGCATCGGCGAAAAGAAAATCGTCGGCCTGATGGTCGCGCAGGACTTTGAGCGTAAAGGCGTTCGCGAAGCGATTGCGGCCCTGTCGAAGGCGTCGGACGCGCGGCTCGTGTTGCTGGTGGTCGGCAAAGACAATCCGAATCCCTACACGAAGTTCGCGAAGAAGAACCGCGTCGCGGAGTACGTCTTCTTCGCGGGTGGAATGAAGGACGTCTATGCCGCCTATCGCGCCGCGGACTTCTTCATTCTGCCGACGAAACACGATCCCTGCAGCCTTGTCGTGCTCGAAGCGCTCGCGATGGGACTGCCCGTCATCAGCACGAAGCAGAACGGCGCGACGGAAGTCATGACCGCCGGCAAGCACGGTTTCATCCTCGACAACCCGCGCGACATCAGCGGGTTGTGCGACGCGATGAAGCAGATGCTGAACGATCCGAAGCGGCTCGCGATGAGCAAACAGTGCCTCACCCTGCGGCCCCGCTTGTCGCAGGAGCATCATGTCGATGAAGTGACCCGCCTTTACATGCGAATGACTGGCGCCGTTGCGCCGCCCGTCGCGACCGTACCCAAGGCTTAGCAAATCACAAAATGCGGGTGACCGAGCGTCGCCCCTACAAAGCGCATCCGAGATCGCTAAAATCTTTCGGATGATCCACCGCATTGACGTCCGAACCCTTCCCACCGCCCGCGAAGGCGAGCCCGCCGACCCGCTTGGGCAGGCGATTCGCCATCAGATCATCGAGTTTGGCAAGCATGTTGGCCCGATCCAGACCACCCGGATTTTTCTGATCGATTCGGATGCGAGCGTGGATCAGGTGAAACGCATCGCGGGCGAATTGCTGGCGGATCCGATCGTGGAAGAGGCGCACGTGTTCGATCGCGCGCCTTCTGATGACGGCCACAGCCGGATCGAGATTCACCTCAAGCCCGGCGTGATGGATCCCGTTGCGGCTTCGACGGAGATGGCGATTCGCGACATGAAACTGCCGGTGCGCGAGGTACGAACCGGCCGGGCTTTTTTGATCGAAGACAAACTTCCCCAGACGGAGCTGCAGGAAATCGCGAGCAAGGTCCTCGCCAATGGTGTCATCGAGTCGGTGCACTTCGACGCGTACGTTCCGAAGGAATTCGCCCGCGGGCGCGAGGAGAAGTTCGCGCTGCGACACGTGAAGCTGCGCGAGCTCACCGACGACCAACTCAAGAAACTCAGCCGCGAAGGACATCTGTTCCTCTCGCTCGCGGAGATGCAGGCGATTCAGAAATACTTCCGCGAGCAGAATCGCGAGCCGACGGATGTCGAGCTTGAAACGCTGGCGCAGACGTGGAGCGAGCACTGCGTTCACAAGACGCTCAAGAGCGCCGTCGAAGTCGTGGATGAGAACGGCAAGCCGCTGCGAAAGTATGGCAATCTGATCAAGGACACGATCTTCGCCAGCACGCAGGAGTTGATGAAGCAGAAGGACGGCTTCTGCCTTTCGGTCTTCAAAGACAACGCCGGCGTGATCGCATTCGACGACACCGACGCCGTCTGCTTCAAGGTCGAGACGCACAATCACCCGAGCGCGATCGAGCCGTACGGTGGCAGTGCGACAGGCGTCGGCGGAGTGATCCGCGACATCCTCGGCACGGGTCTGAGTGCGAAACCCATCGCCAACACCGACGTCTTCTGCGTCGCGTATCCCAACTCGTTTAGCGGCGGCCCGCAGGGCCGGCCTCTCCCCAAGGGCGTCATCCATCCAAAGCGAATCCTCCAGCAAGTCGTCGCCGGCGTGCGCGATTACGGCAACCGTATGGGCATCCCGACGATCAACGGCGCGGTCTACTTCGACGACAATTACCTCGGGAACCCACTCGTCTTCTGCGGATGCGTCGGCCTGATTCCGCGGAACAAGATCGAGAAGGCGGCGAAGGAAGGCGACGCGATCGTGCTGATGGGCGGACGGACGGGTCGTGATGGGATTCACGGCGCGACGTTTTCTTCGGCGGAGCTGACCGACACGCACGCGGACGAATTCAGTCACGCGGTGCAGATCGGCAACGCGATCACCGAGAAGAAAATGACCGACGTGATCCTGCAGGCGCGCGACCGCGGGCTGTTCAGTGCGATCACGGATCTCGGCGCCGGCGGGCTTTCGAGCGGCGTCGGTGAGATGGGCGAGAAGACAGGCGCATTTGTCGAGCTCGATAAGGTGCCGCTCAAGTACGCGGGCCTGCGCTATGACGAGATCTGGATCAGCGAAGCGCAGGAGCGGATGGCGCTGTCGGTGCCGAAGACGAAGGTGGACGAGCTGCTGAAGCTCGCGGCGAGTGAGGATGTCGAAGCCGTCGTGATCGGACAGTTTGGAACAAAGGATCATGAGCTGGTACTGAATTATCGCGGGACGGAAGTCGCGCGGATCTCGACGCACTTTCTCCACGATGGTCTGCCGATGCCGACGCGGCGCGCGCAGGTGCGTGTGGCACAGCCGCCCCCGGCTGTGCGCGGTGCGCGAGCAGAAGCACAGCCGAGGGCGGCTGTGCCACATAAACAGACGCTGCTCGAGCTTTTGGCCCATCCGAACATCGCATCCAAGCATTGGATCATCCGGCAGTACGACCACGAAGTTCAGGGCGGATCGGTGATCAAGCCGCTGATCGGACCGATGCAGATCGGCCCGTCGGATGCATCGGTGATTCGGCCGAAGCTCGGCAGCTTCAAGGGCGTCGCGATTGGCTGCGGGATGGCGCCGCAGATTGCGGATCCGTACGAGATGGCGCTGGCGGCGATCGACGAAGCGATCCGCAATGTCGTCGCGGTGGGCGCCGATCCGAACCAGACCGCGATCCTCGACAACTTCTGCTGGCCGAGCGTGGACGACGAGCGGACGATGGGCACGCTGGTCCGCGCGTGCGAAGCCTGCCGAGACGCGGCGCTGGCCTATGGGATCCCGTTCATCTCCGGCAAGGACAGTCTGCATAATCAGTTCACCAATCAGGAGACGGGTGAGGTCCTTCGCATCCCGAACACGCTGCTGATCAGCGCGATCGGCGTCGTGGACGATGTGCGGAAGTGCGTGACGATGGATCTGAAGCGTGCGGGCAATACGTTCTGCCTCCTGCACGCCAAGGATGGTTCGCTTGAATCGCGCATCGCTTTGCATCGAAGACTCGCGGAAGACATCCGAGCGGGGCATGTGCTCAGCTGTCACGACGTGAGCGACGGCGGCGCCTTGGTCGCTGCGGCAGAAATGTGCATCGCCTCTGGACTCGGATTGGAACTGGACTTGCGCGTGCTTCCGTTCGGCCCGTTTGAGGAAGTCGTTGGTGCGTATCTCGTCGAGATGAACGCCGTTGATCCGACCATCCCAACGGGTCTGAAGACCGTCGGCGACGTGATCGTGATCGGCCGGGTTACGGAACAACAGGCGCTGAGCGATGGTGGAGACTTTGTCGCCGATCAGTGGACGATCGATATTTCCAATTTGACCCGCGCCTGGCGCGGGACATTGGACTGGTAAAAAGAAGCCGGCTTCTGCGAAGAGGCCGGCCCGCACATTTCCCAACTCCAGAAAGCTCAGTTCACGCCGCGTGGTGCCGACGCTTGTTGCGACGGAGCAACAGCCCCGCCCCCGCAAGCAGCATGGCCATACAACTCGGTTCGGGCACCTCGTAGTGCAGGACGATGTCGGTCAGATCGCCGCTGATCTGCACAGTTTGAATGCCGGCGTTGTTCGTGAAATTTGAGTTGTCGATCACGAAGTAGTTCATCCAGGCGCCGGCGTTGAAGGCAGCGGCTGTTCCCGCGTCCACCGGCGTTCCGTTGAGCTGAACCGCATTCGTTCCATCGGCGATGATCCAGTCGTGCGATGTTCCGAGATTCGTTGGGGTCCCATTGATTGACACGGTGAACTTTGAGCCGGAGTTGCTGGTGAGATTCACGGCGCCGCTGTTCTTGTCGAGCTTCACCTGGTCATAGCCGGTGCCGGCCGCGCCGGTGGCATCGGTGATGTCGAAGCGATAAGACGCGCCCACGCCCCACTCTTCATTCCCGGTGTGCATCTGGCCGACGTTGCTGCCGGTGGTGCCCGGCGAGACTTCGCCGAGGTTGTACAGGTGCAGGTCGCCGGTGATCGGCCCGGTTCCGCCGATCCGCGCTGCAAGCGTGCCCTGGCCGACCGTCACCGAGCCGCTGCCCGTTCCGGACGCCAGTGTGCCCGTGCCGTTGGTGGTGTTCACGTACAACGTTCCCCCGCGGATATCGGTTCCCCCGCTGTAGTCGTTGTAGCTAAAGCCTTGCGAGCTCATGCTTCCGGTCGAGAGCGTCAGCGTTCCGGTATTCGCCGGATCGAGAACCAATCGAATGTTCGTCGATTTCGTCCCCGGCAGCTGCGTTTGCGACGGGACGCCGCCGCTGCCGATCGGGCTGCGGTAAGTCGTTGCCGCCGTGCCATTCACGGTGACAGTCGCCAGCGCCGCGACACCGTTGACAATCCCGCCGCTGTAACCGGTCAGCCCGGTCGCCAACGATCCGTCCGTGACGGTCGTGCGGAGATACGCGAACGTCTGATTATGTCCATTGAGATCCAGGGCGCCGGGCGTCTGCGTCCCGGCCGACGTCGCGCCGAAGTTGAATCCGGTCGTCGTGGGGAACGCATTGTCCACCAGGATCCGCATGACACTGAGTGTCCCGGCGAAATCGTACGTGTCGCCGGTGTAGGTGTTGTTGTTGTTCAGCACGAGGATGCCGTTGCCACCGCTCAAGCCGTTCGAGAACGACAGGTGCGAGTTCCCGCTGATCACGCCGTTGAACTGGATCGCGGCACTTAGATTTCCAATACCAATCCCGAAGTTAAACGTGCCGGTCTGATTGAACGCGCCGGTGCCGACGTCAATGTTGTTGGGATTGAGAACGATGTTGTTGTTGTATGTTGCACTGAACGTGCCGGTATTGAAGCCGGTGCCCCATGCCAGCTGCGAAAAGTCCCGCTGAACGTTAATGGTCGGGTTGCTGAACGTGTTGGTGCCGTCCTGCGAGCCGAGCGCGCCGGGGCTGGCGACCGCGAGAACGTTTCGCATGTTGAAAGCCGTCGCTGGCGTCGCGCCGGAAAGATAGATGGTTCCGGTGAGGAAGTTGTTCCCGCCGAGCGAGCAGATGCTGGCGGTTCCGGCGCCCGTGCCAGTGACTTCGTTCGCGATCCAAAGGTTCGTGCCCGTGATGTTCGAGTTGATCGCCTGTCCCAGCGATGGCGAGGTCACCTGCATGGAGATCGTTCCGTCGGTCCCACTAAACGCCATGGTCCCATTGCTCGAGGTGCCGATCGTCGACAGCGATGCGCCGCCAATGCGGTAGTTGCCGTTGGTGTTCGCGATGGCGATTTCACTCAGGTTGACCGTTTGTCCGCTGCTGATCGAAACGGTGCCGGCGGAGCTGGGCATGACGGCGATAGCGCTACCGGAATTGTCCCATGCGACATCGCTGGTTCCGTTGAACCAGGTGGATCCGCCGATCCAACTGCCGGTTCCGCCATTCGCGGGTGGCACGCCATCAGCATCCCAGGACAGCGATTGGGCGCGAGCGACAGGCGAGACGATAACGAGCCAAGCGATGACGAGAACAAGAGCGCACCCGAACGGACGAACAGGGTACCGCGTGAGCATTGCATTTTCTCCGGAGTTGAAGCTCCCCAGCGCCGACGACCAAATCGATAATGATCGTTGGCTCACAAATCGTACATGTAACGTGCAGGACCGTGCAAGGGAGAAGATTCGCAAAATCTTGTGGTAAATCATTATAGAACTTGTTTTACCAATGAGATTCTTCTGCGGGTTTTCGACTGGAAACGCGGGTTCATGTCTGCTTTCGGCCGATAAAGGTCGGTCCGCTCTGTGCGGGCTTTTGCATCCGGTCACCGTCGGTATCATCCGCCACCCATGAATCCGCCGCGCGTTTTGTTGATCGCTGAGGCCGCTAACCCGGAATGGGTCAGCGTGCCGCTGGTGGGTTGGTCTCACGCGGCGGCGATTCATGACATCACGCCCGCGCACCTCGTCACGCAGATCCGCAACCGCGATGCGATCAAACGCGCGGGATGGACCCTTGGAAAAGACTTCACGGCGATCGATTCCGAGCTGGTCGCGCGCCGCGCATCGCAGGTGGGAAAGTTTCTCACCGGCGGAAAAGGAACCGGCTGGACGACGAAGATGGCGCTCAGCGCGCTCGCGTTCCCCTATTTCGAGCATCTCGTCTGGAAGCAATTCGGCCCGCGATTGCGCGCCGGCGAGTTCGACATCGTTCATCATCTCACGCCGCTCAGTCCGACGATCGCGCCGAAGATGCCTTCGCTCTGCAAAAAGATCGGCGTGCCGTTCATCTGGGGACCGCTCAACGGTGGCGTCGCCTGGCCGAAAGGCTTCGACAGCGCGCGGCGAAAAGAAAAAGAGTGGCTGAGCTACATTCGTGGCATTTACAAGTTTCATCCCAGGTTCGGCAGCGCGCGGCGGGATTCGTCGGCAATTCTCATCGCGTCGCGCGCGACGTGGGAACAGATGCCGCGGTCGTTTCATCACAAGTGCGTTTACCTTCCCGAAAACGCGATCGATCCCGCGAAGTTCAACAAGCGCCGCGCGCATCGCGCGACGCGACCGATCAAGGCGATCTTCATCGGCCGACTCGTGCCGTACAAAGGCGCCGACATGCTGCTGGAAGCGGCCGCCCCACTCATTCGCATGGGGCTGATGACGCTCGACATCGTCGGCGACGGTCCGCAGATGCCGATGCTTCGTGAAATGGTTTCTCGGGATCAGCTGGCTCAAGGTGTGAACCTCGCGGGTTGGGTCGATCATGCAAAGGTGCAGGACTGGTTGATCGACTCGGATGTGATGGCGTTCCCGAGCATTCGCGAATTTGGTGGCGGGGTCGCGCTCGAAGCGATGGCGGTTGGGGTTCCGCCGATCGTGCCCGAATACGGCGGCCTCGGCGAGCTCGTCACGAACAACAACGGCTTTCTCATCCCGATGGGCACGCGCACCGAAATCATCGAGCGCCTGCGCCACATCCTCGGACGATTGGCAGAGCATCCCGAAGAGATCGACGCCAAATCCAGCGCCGCCTATCGTCGCGCCCACGAGCAATTCACGTGGGCCGCGAAGGCTCAGCAAACGCTGCAGATCTACGACTGGGTCCTCGGCCGATGTTCCAAACCGGACTTCGGCATGCCGATCCCGGATTTGGCGTAAGTCTTTGTCTGATCACCCCTTTCGTTCCGCGGTGGGTTCGTTTTGAATTTCCGCGTCTGTGGTCAATGGCGGTCAACGGCGGTAAACGAGTTCGATGGGATCAGCGGCCCGTCGAAGAGCGACATCTCGTCGGGTGCGGGCGCTTCGAACGCTTCAAACCATCGCGACACGGCCTCTCGTTCGATCGGCGGGGCCTCCAATCCTCGCTTCTGAATCCGTTCGAAGAGCACCGCTTCAGATGCCGCCAGATAGTGCAGCTCAACCTTGGCGCCTAGTGTTCGCGCGCCCAAAGGTAGAGCGTCGCGTTCCGATCTCGCCCACGTGCCCCATTCGATGATTACAACAAGGCCGAGCTTCAGAAGTTGCTGAGGGAGGCGCCATTGCAGCGATTCGATCTGCGTCCGCTTTGTTTCGTCATAAAGATTGATGGAAAGAGCGTCCATCCACTCGTCGGGAGCGAAGCGGATCGCATGAAGTTTGCTTTCAAGCGCGCGGCCGAGCGTCGTTTTACCGGAACCGGGGAGCCCACAGATGATGATTAATCTCGCTTCCATTCCAGCTCCGCTGCGCGGTGGGTTCGTTTTGAATTCTGGCGCGATTGGTAAACGGCGGTCAACGGCCGTCAAGCTGCGTCAACCATTTCCGAGCCGCGGGGAACAGGCGACGTTCGGAAACCCCGCGTCACAAGTCGCGAACGAGCGGGGGCTCGCGACGGGATCATTCATAGCATCCGCATGCCCTCCTGTCCGCGAAAATCTTGGGGAATTTTTGAGCGCGAAAGAAAGCCCACGGACGGCCGTCCGTGGGCTTGTGGAAACGCATTGTTGCGCAGCTCAATTCACGATGGGCAGATACGCGCGGATCTTGGAACTCGTCGCCAGCGTGGCGTAGTGCTCGTGCAGGTCGTCCTGGTTGAGCCAGCGGACCGAGCCGTCGGCGTAGCCGAAGTTTCCGCCTTGCGAGCCGATCTGCTTCGCCGTCGAGTTTTGCGGGCCACCGACGAAACCGTTCTTGCCGTGGGGCGCGCTGGTTTGAGTGGTGCCGGCGAGGCCCGTGGCCGTGTTCTTTTCGATCAGGTCGCAGCAGAGCACATACTTGGCTTTGTCGCGCGCTTGCATGACGCCGTGCACACGATGTCCGGGCGCGGGCTCGCCGGGATCCTGGATATACCTGAAGCGCGTCTCATATCGTCCGCCCATGTAGTAGTACGTCAGGCGGAGCATCTGCTCTGTGGTCGTCGTGAGGCTCGGCGGAGTGCTCAGCTGCGCGAGTTCCGGGAATTGAACGGTGGCGACCGGGCCGATCGTACTGGTGCTTCCGCTGGGCGAGCTTTGCCAGTGCAGCCAGCTCCCTTCTTTGTCGTCGCCGAGACGATTGGGGCAGGCGATCTTCGTCAGGTCCACGCTGGCTTCGCGCTTAAAGCGCGCGACCATGTGATCGGGCATGAACGCGATGTGGTCGTCGATCGTGGTGAGATCCTGACTGAAATCGCTGCTGTACTCATACCGATCCTGATCCGGCCAATTGAGCGAGCGATGGGTCAGGCGATAGTGGCCGTTGTGATTGTTGGCCATCATCATCGCGCCCTGGATGATGGTGCGGATGTTGGAGGCGCATTGCGTCCGCCGGGCCATTTCGCGGGAGCGCGCGAGCACGGGCAGCAAGATCCCGACCAAAACCGCAATGATTCCGATCACGACCAATAACTCGATGAGCGTAAAGCCCCGGCGACGCGGTCCGTGCATGAGTGTGATCCTTCCCCCCAGGGGGCGTACGGGATTCTCTGGTCCAATAACGATCTTACTTATAAAGAAACCAGCCTCCAAAGTTCTTCCAGCTTTGTGATATGTCTCCGTAAACCCGGATGAGCATTGCGCGCCCGCCCGTTTCCGGTGTATGATGACGATCTCGGATCGTGCCCGACCCTGTAAGGCTGTTCACGTAGATGTCCTTTGATTCGCGAGATTCTTCCGCTCATGCTTGCGAGAATTGAGTTTTAACCGGCCTGCCTGCGTTAGCCGATTTAAACAAACGTCGGACGCGTTTAACGGTCTGTCCGACCTCTGCCATCTTGGCTTTGGACGTTGCCGCTCGCGGGAACCGCTTGTATGTATTGCCCGGCATTCTCTTATGAGTATCTCAGCGACCGATAAAACCGCAGCGGCGATGGAATATCAGGCGAAAGACATTCCGGTGGCGAATTACTCGGGTCCGAGCGACGAGCTGGTCATCCGTCCGCGCAAAGGATGGATCGCGGTCGATTGGCGCGAACTGCTCAGCCATCGCGAATTGCTGCTCTTCCTGATCTGGCGCGACGTGAAGGTGAAGTACAAACAGGCGATCCTCGGGATGGCCTGGGCGGTGCTCGTGCCGATCTTCAGCGTCGTCATCTTCACCTTCATTGGCAAATTCGCCGGATTCACCGACCGCGTGCAGGCGGGAATCCCGTATCCGGTGTTCGTTTTCGCCGGGCTGATTCCGTGGATTTTCTTTCAGAACGCGATCTCCGGCGGCGGAATGTCGCTGGTGAATCAGCAGAACTTGCTATCCAAGATCTATCTTCCGCGATTGTTTATGCCTGCGTCGACGATCGGCTCGTCGCTGCTCGACATGGCGATCTCGTTCTGCGTGCTCTTCGCGATGATGGGGTTCTACCACTTTATCACCCCGAACCTGCTGGGCCTGCTGATGTTGCCGGTGTTGCTCGTCCTTTCGTTCATCCTGGCGCTGGGGATGGCATTTACGCTTTCGGCGCTCACGGTGAGCTATCGCGACCTGCGTTTTTTGATCCCGTTTCTCTCGCAAATCCTGATGTGGCTGAGCGCCGCGATGTATCCGGCGGCGATTTTTAAGAACTATCAGAAATACCTGGCGGTGAACCCGATCTTCGGCGTGATCGACGGGTACCGCTCGGCGCTGCTGGGCCAACCGTGGCATGTCGGGCAGCTCGTGACCGCGACGTGCGTCAGCTTAGTGCTGTTCGTTTTCGGCCTGTTCTACTTCCGCCGAACCGAGCGCCGCTTCGCGGATATCGCTTAGAGAAGAGTTGTCAGTTTTCAGTTCGCGGTTGGCAGCAAAAGCCAACTCCTCACTGACAACTGTCAACTGAAAACTGACAACTATTTATGTCCAGAACCGTCATCACAGCAGAAGGCATCGGCAAAGCGTATCGCCTGGGCGTCCAGGAGAGTCGGCAGGACATGCGCGAGCAGATCATGACCTTCCTGCGCACGCCTTTGAAGCGCCTGCGGAAGTTCAACGAAGACTGGAGCGACGGCGAAGACACGTTCTGGGCGCTGAAGGACGTGAACTTTGAAGTGAAGGAAGGCGAGGTCGTCGGCATCATCGGCCGAAACGGCGCCGGTAAATCCACCCTGCTCAAAGTGCTCAGCCGCATCACCGAGCCCACTGAAGGCGAAGCCCGCATGAAGGGCCGCGTCTCGTCGCTGCTTGAAGTGGGCACGGGTTTCCATCCCGAGCTCACCGGCCGCGAAAATATCTTTCTCAATGGCGCGATCCTCGGCATGAAGCGAGGGGAGATCAAAAAGAAATTCGATCAGATCGTCGACTTCTCCGAAGTGGCGAAGTTCCTCGACACGCCCGTGAAGCGGTATTCATCCGGCATGTACGTGCGCCTCGCGTTTGCGGTGGCGGCGCACCTCGAGCCGGAAATCATGATCGTCGATGAAGTGCTGGCCGTCGGTGACGCGGCGTTTCAGAAGAAATGCCTCGGCAAGATGGGCGACGTCGTGAAGGAAGGCCGCACGATTCTGTTCGTGAGCCACTCGATGGACGCCGTCGCGAGTTTGTGCGGCACGGTGATGGTGGTGAACGGCGGACGGTGCGGCCCGCGCGTGGCGACCGATGAAGGCATCAAGCAATATCTCGGTCTCGTCGGCGACACGAGCAGCCTGCCGCTCGCCGAAAAACCGCGCACGCAGCACAAAAAACGCGCGCCGATCTTCACCGGCCTGAAGATGTCGAACAACGTCATCCCCGCCGGCGGAGGCATCACGTTTGAGGTCGAGATCAGTGATCTGCACGAGCCCGGCGAGATGACCTGCGGGCTGGCGCTGTACAACGAACGCAATCAGCGCGTGTGCCTCTTTCACACGCTGTACAACAACAACATGACCTTCCGCGGCGGCGCGAAGAAAATCCTGACCTGCGAGATTCCCTCGCTGCCGCTGACGGCGGGACAGTATCACGTCGAACTTGTGCTTTCTGACGGTTATCATGAGCTCGAACGCGTCGATCGCGCGGATAAATTCCAGATCATCTACGGCGACGTGCTCGGCACCGGTAAAATTCCGAATCATCGGCAAGCCGCAGTGATTCTGCCCTGCCAATGGCGTGAATAGAGGTTCGGGACTCGGGATTCGGAATTCGGGTATAGGCTTTTGCTTTCAACCCGAATCCGAATCCCGAATCCCGCGTTTTATGTCCGATCTCGATCCCAAAGTTTCGATCGTGGTCCCCACGCACAATCGCCGCGCGCTGCTTGCTCAGACGTTGCGATCGGTTCTCGCGCAAACCTACAGCAACTGGGAAGCAATCGTCGTCGACGATCGCTCGACCGACGGCACTGACGAAATGATGGCGCAGATGTGTGCCGTCGATAATCGCTTCTTCTTCCTCACCCGCGCTTCGAACAACCCGGGCGCCAATGCCTGCCGCAACGAAGGCTTCGCCGCGTCGCGCGGGGAATTCGTGATCTTTCTCGATTCGGACGATTTTCTGGCCGCCGATTGCCTGCGCAATCGCGTGCGCCAGATGAAGCGCCACACGGATATCGATTTTGGCGTCTTCGCCTGCGAAGCCTTTCGCGAAACGCCCGGCGACGAGCGCGTGCTCTTCAACGTGTCGACGGATGAATCCGATCTCGACAAGATGCTGCGGCTCGACATCGCGTGGCAGACCACCAGCCCGATCTGGATGCGCCGAGCCCTGAAAATCATCGGCCCCTGGGACGAGAAACTGCTCAGCTGGCAGGACTGGGAATTTCACATTCGCGCTCTCACGTGCGATCTGCGCTATGCGTTCTTCGAGCGGCCGGATTGCTACTGGCGGATGATGAACCCGGTCAAGGAATCGATCGGCGCCCGCGCGTTCACCCGCGAGCATCTCGCGCAGCGCGAAGAATTGCTGCTCGACATCGAACGGCTGCTCTCGAAAGGCGATCTGCTCAGCGAAAAGCGAAAGCGATATCTCGCGGGGCTGTATTTTTATCACGGCATGAAGTGCGTCGATGTCGACCCGAAGCTGGCGTCGCACGCGTGGCATCGCTGCTGGCGCCGCGGATTGATTTCCCCCATCGAATACGCCAGCGGAATGAGTTACTTCCGCTGCTGGGATTGGGGTCGCATGCGGCGCTGGCATCGCGATTATGTGCTGAACTATTGGCCGCGCGAGCTGCTCGGGACGATCTCCAAAACACACCTGCGGGCCTGTTACAATCCTCTGAGCGAAGAGCTGCCCGGCGAAGCCGAGCCGGTCGAAACCGCGACATCGTCTGCGCGAGCGGCGGGTTAATGCTGAACCAATGTTATCCGGTGATCTAAAACGAGCCGCGACCGTTAGGGAGCGGTTGGCTTCCAAACTGGAACCCCGCTCCCTCACGGTCGCGGCTCGTATCCACGTTTAGCCGATGTACCTTCTACCAATCGATGCCCGACGCCCCCGCCATCTCGGTTCTGATGACCGTCTACAACAGCCGCACCTACGTGGCTGAAGCGGCCGAGAGCATCCTCGCGCAAACTTTTCGTGACTTCGAGTTCATCATCATCGACGACGGTTCGACGGATGATTCGCTTTCCATCTTGAAAACGTTGGCGGATAAAGATTCGCGCGTTCGCCTCATCAGCCGCCCCAACACCGGCCTCGCCCGCGCGCTCAACGAAGCGATCGATCTCGCCAGGGGTGAATTCCTCGCCCGCATGGACGCAGACGATATCGCGACGCCCGATCGCTTCGAAAAGCAGATTGCGTATCTGCGCGCCCATCCCGACTGCGTGGCCGTCGGCTCGCGCGCGATGAACATCGATCCGTACGGCATGACGCTTCTCCCGCGCGATGTGAAGCTCACGCACGAAGACATCGACGCTGAGCTGATGCAAGGCAAAGGCGGCGCGATGATTCATCCCAGCGTGATGATGCGCCGCGATGCGGTCATCGCCGCCGGCAAATATCGCCACGAATACAACACGCTGGAAGATCTCGACCTGTTTCTACGATTGGCCGAGCGCGGCAAGCTCGCGAACCTTCCCGACACGCTGCTGCACTATCGCCAGCACCTGCAAAGCATCGTCCGCACGAAACAGGACGAACAGAACAGCAAGCGACGAAAGTTGATGGAAGAAACCTACGCCAGGCGCGGCAAGGGCAAACCCGACGAATCGACCTACAATCGTCCCGTCCCCACTCGCGGAGTCGCGCAATTGCGCGAGTGGGCGTGGTTCGCGTTAAAGAACGGAAAGCTGCCGATCGCGCGCAAGCACGCGCGAGCAGCACTGAAAATGTCGCCGCTATCGATGGATTCCTGGCGATTGATGTACTGCAGTCTGCGAGGACACTAATCTGCAACGTGGCGAGGGCATCTTGCCCTCGCGCATGCGGCTGTAGCCGCGAATCGAGGGCAAGATGCCCTCG
>JAICIO010000082.1 GCA_025924315.1 Phycisphaerae bacterium | reverse complement strand
TTCACATGCAATTGCCCTGTGAGATGAACGAGGACCCGGAGGTATTAGAGCGAACCCGCTCCTGTCGCTCCAGCATCAACAAACAGCGCCCGCCACGGTTTTGCGGCTAGCGCTTCGAACAAAGCGTGTCACGAGCAGGATTCCGAGCAGCAGGGACGACGGATAAACACCTGCCGGCAGTGGGATCGCCGCGGATGGCTCGAACACGCCGTTTACCGTCGTGTCTCCCGTAATCAAGTCGAGCTGATCCTGTCCGGTCGCGATGTTACGTAAGAGGTCTTCGTCCTCGCCGTGCGCCTTGGCAATGCCGTTTTGATCGAAATGTATCGCGTTCGTGGCAAGGACGAAAAACGGTGGCACCTGGTCGCCCCGGTTGGCGACCGAATTCACAGTGATCAGCCCGGTCGTTGAATTGGGACCTTCCGAGTCGAGAATGATCTCCTGGTGGATACCTTGGTCCGCCGTGCCGAAGCCGTTCACCGCAAAGCCTTTGAAACTCTCAACGCTCCCGGAACTGCCTTCCGAGAAACCATCGCTGATTCCTCCGACGACATCGAATCCATAAGTGAAGGTAAGAAAGCCAGTTTGCTCATTGCGGAAGACGCGGCTGATGCACTGCACGTCCAAGTCGAGCGAATGTCCCGGCACCGGCTCGAAATCCGAGCTGAACGGCTCATACTTCACTTGAACGATTTTCTGGATCTCAGCAATCTGTGGATCGGTCGGCGCGCCGCCAGGACTGGCATTGAGCGGAACGTCCTCTCCATGAACGAGAGAAGCCTGAAGCGTTTGGGCGGCAAATAGGAGGAGTGCAATCGCCATCGCGCGAAAGATTGGTCGGGTCATCTTGATCTCCATGAGATTGAATGATAACTCGCGCGAGATCGCTGGCTGTAGGAATTGCCCTTATTTGCACGACAGGCGCGCGATTTTTTCGCACCACAGGCCACCGGCCGTCCTCCGGGATCATGGTTCGATCAGCTTCGCGAGCTTTTCCGCGTAATACGTAATAATCAAATCCGCCCCCGCGCGCTTGATCGACAGCAGCGATTCTACGATCGCGCGATCGTGGTCCAGCCAGCCATTCCGCGCCGCCGCCTCGATCATCGCGTATTCGCCGCTCACCTGATACGCAACCAGCGGCAGATCGAACTTCTCCCGCACCGCCCGAATCACATCGAGATACGCCCCCGCCGGCTTCACCATCAGCATGTCGGCACCCTGCTCGACATCTAATTTCGCCTCGAGCAGCGCCTCTTCGATCCCGCGCGCGGGATCCATCTGATAAGTCCGCCGATCCCCAAACGCCGGCGCCGAATCCGCGGCGTCGCGGAATGGCCCGTAAAACGCGCTCGCATACTTGACCGCGTACGACAACAGCGCGACATCATTGAATCCCGCGCCATCCAATCCCGCGCGCAGCGCGCCGATCATCCCATCCATCATCCCGCTCGGCGCGATCACGCTCGCCCCCGCCTTCGCATGATTCACCGCCTGCTTCACCAGGTTCGCGACCGTCTCATCGTTCTTCACCGTCGACCGATCCGCGCTCAGCGGCCCGCAATGCCCGTGGCTCGTGTACTCGCAGAAACACAAATCCGTAATCCCCGCCATCGGCAGCTGCTGCCTCTTCGCTTCGCGCAGAAGCTGACACACGATGTTGTTCTCGTCCATCGCGTTTGAACCTATGTCGTCCTTCTTGTTTCGATCGATCACGCCGAAAACGAGGTACGCCCCAAATCCCTCCTCCGCGCGCTGGGTGAGCCAGGGCATGACGACATCGATCGACATCTGGTACACACCAGGCATCGACGCCACTTCCTGCTTCACGCCTTTCCCTTCGCGCACAAAGATCGGCACGATGATGTCCGACCGCCGCAACGAAACCCGCCGCAGCATCTTCCGCAGCTGCGGCTGCAGGCGGAGCCGTCGTGGGCGAATACGCAGATTCAAATCATTCGGTTCGGTCATATCGCCTATTGTAGGGTCCGCTTCAGCGGACCGGTTATTTCTGTTCGAAAAGACGAGTAACCGGTCCGCTGAAGCGGACCCTACAAATCATTTCCATTCCCTGTCTTGCCACGCGCGCAACATCAGATGATGCGTCAGGTCGAACTGCAACGGCGTTATGGTGATATATCCATCGCGCAGCGCCGCCACATCCGTGTCGTCCTCCGTCTCGCCGAGCGTGAAAACGCTGCTGTTCCAATAGTATTTCCGCCCGCGCGGATCGGTCCGTTCTTCGTACGTGTCCACCCACGGCCGCGTGCACTGGCGCACGACTTTCATCCCGGCCGGCTTCGCACGCTGCGCGATCGCGGGGACGTTGATGCTCACGATCTCGCCGGGTTTGATCCCCGCCGCAAGCACGCGATCGATCGCCATGCGCGCATGTTTTGCGCCGGCGGCGTAGTCGGTGCGGATATCGCTTCGAAGATGCAACGAAGCCGCGATCGCCGGCGCGCCGAGAAACGCCGCCTCGATCGCCGCGGCGACCGTCCCGCTGTAGATCACGTTGATCCCCACGTTCGCCCCGCTGTTCAGTCCGCTGATCACAAGGTCCGGCGTGCGCGGAAGAATCTGCGCCATCGCCAGCTTCACGCAATCCGCGGGCCTTCCTTCGACCGCCGTTCCCGTAAACGTCTCTTCGATCGTCACGCGCTGCGTAAGCAGCGGCGTGTCGAGCGTGATGCCATGCCCGCTCGCACTCTGCACCGTCTCGGGGGCGACGACGTGCACTTCGCCGAGATCCCTGATCTCGCGATACAGCGCCACAAGCCCCGGCGCGCGAATCCCATCGTCGTTGGTCAGCAGAATGAGCATCGTCGTGGGAGTATAATGAGGTATCACCTCAGGAGCGACATGACGCATCTCACCCGCGCGCAGGTTCGCGAGATTGATCGCCTGGCGATTGAGAAATACAGAATTCCCGGCATCGTGCTGATGGAAAACGCGGCGCGGGCCGTGACGGACGCCGCCTGCGACATGCTCGACGGCAACCTCGTCGGCCAGATCATCGTTCTCTGCGGCGGAGGCAACAACGGCGGGGATGGGCTCGCCGTCGCACGACACCTCCACAACCTCGGCGGCGATGTCTTCATCGCGCTCGCGACCGATCCCGCCAAATACAAGGGCGAAGCGAAGATCAACTGGGACATCGTGCAGGCCATGAAGATCAAAACCTTCCCCGCCGACCCCGAGCGCATCCTCACGTCGCGCGCGTTGCTCTTGATCGACGCCGTCTTCGGTACAGGTCTGACCGAACCGCCGCGCCCACCGTTCGCGGATCTCGTCTCCGCTGTCAATCAATCCGGCGCAAACGTCCTTTCCATCGATCTTCCCAGCGGACTCGATTGCGACACCGGCGAACCGCTCGGCCCAACGATCGAAGCCAAGCGCACCGTAACCTTCGTCGCCGAAAAAGCCGGCTTCGCGAACCCCACCGCCGCCAAATACACCGGCCATGTCAGGGTCGGCTCAATTGGCTGTCCGGTCGAACTGATCAACGAAATCCTAAACGCGCACGCGTGACACGGGCTTCTAGCCCGTGCTGACGGCGCAAGCACGGCCTGGAAGGCCGTGTCACGGGAATGCCCTTCTTCATAATTGAACCGGCTTGTCCTACAATCGCGCGTCTATGGTTGAACTGGGCGTCAACATCGATCACGTCGCGACGTTGCGTCAGGCGCGCCGAACGTACGAACCCGACCCGATCTGGGCCGCGGTGGAGTGCGAGCTCGCGGGCGCGGACGGGATCACGATCCACCTGCGCGAAGACCGCCGGCACATCAACGATCGCGATGTCACGCTGCTGCGCCAATCGGTGCAGTGCAAGCTGAATCTCGAGATGAGCATCGTGCCGGAGATCGTCGAGATCGCCGTGCGCACGCTGCCGGATCAGGCGACGATCGTCCCCGAGCGCCGCCAGGAGGTGACGACCGAAGGCGGGCTCGACTTGATCGCGAACAGCGACCGCGTCACGAATGCGGTGAAGAAGCTCAAGGACCAGAAGGTGTTCGTCAGCGCCTTCATCGACCCCGACGAAAAGCAAATCGCCGCCGCCCAGCAGATGGGTTTCGACGCGGTCGAGCTGCACACCGGCGAATACGCCAACGCCGACGGCCACGCCCAGGTCGAGCAGCTCAAGCGTCTCCAAAAAGGAGGCGAGTGGGTCGTGAATCGCGGGATGCGCTTACACGCCGGCCACGGTCTGAACTACCGCAACGTCGCCCCGATCGCGAGAATCCCCGAAATGCGCGAACTCAACATCGGCCACGCACTCATCGCCCGTTCCCTCTTCGTCGGCCTTCGCGAAGCCGTGCGCGAGATGAAGCGCTTGATGGATGAGGCCGTGAAATAATACTTTCGCGAAGACGCGAAGGTGCCGAAGAGTCGCGAAGAATGCCGCTTCTGATCTTCGCGCACCTTCGCGAATCTTCGCGTCTTCGCGACAATTGTTTTGAAGTGCAGAGAAAGAGAGTTCGGTCATGTTACAAGGTGCACTGAAGGGCGCGCTCACGGCGATGGTTTCGCCGTTTCGGGAGGGGATACTCGATGAATCGCGGCTGCGCGAGCAGATCGAATTTCAGATTTCCAACGGCATCGACGGCCTCGTCCCCGTCGGCACGACCGGCGAATCGCCCACGCTCGATTTCCGCGAACACGAACGCGTCATCGAAATCACTGTCGAGACCGCCAAGGGTCGTGTGCCGGTCGTTGCGGGCACCGGCGGTAATGCCACCAGCGAAGCGATGATCCTCCACCAATACGCCCGCGACGTCGGCGCGGACGCGTGCCTCTCCGTGAACCCGTACTACAACAAGCCGAGCCAGGAAGGTTTGTACCACCACTTCATGACGCTCGCGGACAAGGTCAAGCTGCCGATCGTGCTGTACAACATCCCGGGCCGCACCGGCATCACGATGTCCCCGCAGACCGTCGCGCGCCTCGCCAAGCATCCGAACGTCATCGCCATCAAAGAAGCCACCGGCTTGCTCGACATGGCGAGCGAAATCATGTCGCTATGCGATTTACCGGTCCTGAGCGGCGACGATTCGCTCACGCTGCCGCTGATGTCCATCGGCGGAAGAGGCGTGATCAGCGTCGCAAGCAATGTCATTCCGGCGAGGATCAAGGAGATGACCAAGCTCGCGCTCGAAAATAATTTCACCGATGCATCAGTCATCCATCGCGAATTGTTCCCGTTCATCAAGAGCCTGTTTCTCGATGGAAATCCCGTCGGCATCAAATACGCAATGAAGTTGGCGGGCCTCGATACAGGTGAATTGCGACTGCCGCTCTGGGAAGCGAACGACGCGACGAAGCAGACGATCGAGCGGTGTTTGAAAGAGCTGGATTTGATTTCGGTGCATTGAATGATCCCCTCTCCGTGGAAGGGAGAGGGTAAGGGTGAGGGTCGGCCGCGGCAGGCGAGTTGCTCGCGATTTCTCAACAACTTCGGGAGTTCTTCGCCAGAAACTTCGCAACCCATTTTCCACGCTTCACCCTCACCCTAACCCTCTCCCTTTCAGGGAGAGGGGATAAAGACGAAGTCCGATGACTTATCTTTGTGTTCCCATCTTCGTCCGCGATGCTTCACAGGTTCGGCGCGATATCGCGAGCGCCGCTGAGGCTGGGGCCGACCTCGTTGAATTGCGCATCGACGGATTCGATGGTGACGCGCGTCCACTCATTGAAACGAGCATCCTGCCCGTGATTGTGACCGATCGGGCGGAAAATGAAGGAGGCCATGGCGCATCAAGCGATCGCGAACGCGTCGATCGCGTCTGCGCGTTGTCGGACGTCGCGAAATGGATTGATGTCGAGATCGAAGCATTCTTTCGACTGAAAGAACCGCCCATCGCCGAACTCGAGTCCAAACTGATCTTGAGCGCGCATGATTTCAAGGGTCGTCCTGAGCGTATGTACACGCTGGTCAACATGCTGACCGCAGGCCACGTCTCAAAGATTGTCTGGATGGCGCGAAGCATCCGCGACAACATTGAGGCTTTTGAGATTCTTCAACATCGTAGGAAACCTACGATAGCCCTCTGCATGGGCGAAGCCGGCCTGATCTCGCGCGTGCTCGCGAAGAAGTTCGGGGCGTTTTTGACGTTCGCTTCATTGCGCGACGAGAGCGCGACGGCGCCGGGGCAGGTGACGATCCACGATATGAAGCGGCTCTATCGCTGGGATGCGATCAACCCGAACACGAAAGTTTACGGCGTCGTCGCGCAGCCGGTGATGCACTCGATGTCGCCGGCGATTCACAACGCGGCGTTTGAGCGCGTCGGGCACGACGGCGTTTATCTTCCGATGCTCGTGAACGCGGGGTATGAGAGCTTCAAAGCGTTCATGGAAAGCTTCCTCGCCTTCGAGCCGCTGCAGCTCAGCGGGTTGTCGATCACCCTGCCGCACAAGGAGAACGCGCTGAAGTATCTGAAGGAGAAAGGCGCAGAGGTGGAGGAACTGGCGGAACGCATTGGCGCGGTGAATACGATCGTCATCGATCGTGATTCCGGCCGCTTGCGGCTTAGCGGGCAAAACACGGACTACGCGGCGATTTTGGACAGCATTACCGACAAACTCGGCATCACGCGCGAGCAACTCAAAGATTATCGCGTCGCGGTGATCGGCGCGGGTGGGACCGGTCGGACGGCCGTGGCGGCGCTCGCCCATTATGGCGCGACGGTCGTCGTCTACAACCGCACCTTCGAGCGCGCGGAGGAACTCGCGAAGGAATTCAACGGACAGTCGGGAAAGGTCGTCGCGGCGCGGATGGGGAAGTTGTGCGATCCCGGCGCGCCGGGATTGCAGATTTACATCAATACGACGTCAGTCGGGATGCATCCGAAGGTCGATGAATCGCCTCTCGGTGACGACCCGCCGAAGTTTTTGAGCGATACCGTCGTGTTCGATACGATCTACAACCCGATGAAAACGAAGCTGCTTCAGCACGCGGAGCAGGCGGGTGCGAAAACGATCGGCGGAGTGGAGATGTTCGTCCGTCAGGCGGCCGCCCAATTCGAAGCGTGGACGGGAAAACCCGCGCCGCGAGATTTGATGCGACAGACCATCGAAGCCCGCCTCCAGAAGTAGCACGGGTTTTCAACCCGTGCATCTGCGGGAATAGAAATTCTCCACGAAGGTCACGAAGGGACACGAATAAAGAATTGAGTTTTCTTCTTCGTGTTCGTTCGTGTTCTTCGTGGAAAATAATGCACGGGTTGAAAACCCGTGCTACTTCAACGCTCTTTCGCGGATTTGGGGATCACCGTGATCGATTTGGGCGTTGTCGGGCAGTAGTACTGACATACGCCGCAGCCGATGCACCCCAGGGGGTGCACTTCGATCTTGTTGTCTTTCAGTTCAATGGCGGTTGCGCCGAGCGGGCATTGATCGACGCAGATCGTGCACTGCTCACCTTTAGTCCGGACGCAAAGCTCTTCGTGCCATACCGCGGTGCCCATGTCAATGTCGCTGAGCGCCGTGGGTTGCAACGCGCCGCTCGGGCAGGCGTGCATGCAGTAGAGGCCGTCGCAGACGACGCAGGGCATCGTGTCGAGATCAATGTACGGCGCGCCGTTGCCCTTCGCGCCGGTTGAATCGATCTTGATGCACTGGGCAGGACAAACGGTGACGCATTCGCCGCTGCGCGAACAGGTTTCGCGAAAATCCATTTCGCGGAGCGCGCCCGGCGGCCGGAGCCAAAGCTCCAGCGCAACCTTTTTCGGTTTCGGAGGCGCGGGACTTAATTCGCCGCTGAGGGCTTCGAATTGTTTGACCGCCTCGTGAACCGGATCGATCGCCTTCGCGAGCGGCTTGAGGAACTCGCGCAAGCCTTCGCGGAAGAAGCGGCGTCGATCCATGGGCTCGTTCGGCATCGGTCTTTGATTGTACGCGGAAGAATCGGGAACCACAGATAATCACAGATGAACACGGATAAAAATTGATGGGCTCGGGCGAGGCGCCAATGCGCGAAGAATTAGACCGTCGTGGCAGAAGCGCCTCGTCCCGCGCTCTTCATCTGTGTTTATCTGTGTTCATCTGTGGTGCCGGGTGTGCGCTTGATTTGCTTCTGGGCGGTGAATGTGCGTTGGGTCAGCAAATCGGTGAATGTGACGCGGACGGTCAGGTCATCGTGTGCCGGCTGCTTGTCGAGTGTTGCTTCGAGATCATAGGTGTAGAGCGGCCAGGTGCCCTGCCACGCTTTTTTCGCCTGCTCGTTGTCGAAGGTCCATTTGCCGACGAGGTTGTTGTCGGCTTGGGCGAGGTCGAAGAGCTCCACCGTGAATGTCCCCGCCGATTTGATCGGATCGCCGTGGTCGTCGGTCGGAACAATGAAAACGCGGAGCTTGTTGCCTTCCACGCCGGTGAGTTTGCCGAACTGAAGGCCGTGGGTTGTGAAGAGTTGCGAGAGGCGGTCGTTCGGAAGCGTCGGCAGCGTGCCTTTGGATTCTTCGAGGGATTTGATCTTGGCGGAGTCGGCTTCGTGCTGGCGGGTGAGATCGTCGATCTTCGATTGAAGCGTCTGGTTTTCTTTGCGGACGATGATATTGGCTGCGTTCGGCTTCCCGCAGCCGATGCAGATGAGAGGAACCGCAGATGCACACAGATGAACGCAGATCAGAAAAGATCTCTTCATAGTTCCTTTCTCATCCGCGTTCATCTGCGTTTATCTGCGGTTAAAACTTATTCCTTTTCGTCTTCGATCGACGGCCTTCGTACCGTTT
Organism: Phycisphaerae bacterium; assembly: GCA_025924315.1. Lineage (GTDB taxonomy): Bacteria > Planctomycetota > Phycisphaerae > Tepidisphaerales > Tepidisphaeraceae > JAICIO01. The sequence goes on along the minus strand of JAICIO010000082.1, from coordinate 17,580 downwards.
CTGGGGCGCGCTCCAGTACCTTATCGGCGCAACCGTATTCGACAGCTTCTTCCGCGAAGAGCCACTTATTGCGATCGAAATCGCGGTGGATTTGCTCGGTCGATTTTCCGGTCCATTGGCTCATCAGCTTGTAGAGCCGATCGCGGACGCGCAGCATGTGCTGCGCTTCGATGCCCAGATCCGTCGCGGGGCCCTGAAGGACTCCGCCGATCAAGGGTTGATGCAGCATGACCTGGCTGTTCTGAAGAACGGCGCGTTTGCCTTTCGTCCCTGCTGCCAACAGAGCCGAGCCCATCGACGCCGCCATACCGATGCAGGTCGTCGCGACATCGCAGCGGATGAAATTCATCGTGTCGATGATCGCCATGCCCGCGTGAATCGCGCCGCCAGGACTGTTGAGGTACATCTGAATGTCGGCCTTTGGGTCTTCGTTCGACAGGAACAGCAGTTGCGACGTAACGAGGCTCGCCATCTCGTCGGTCACAGGACCGGCGCAGATGATGATGCGGTCACGCAGCAGTCGCGAGAAGATGTCATACGCCCGCTCCCCGCGGCCGGACTTTTCGATGACGATGGGGACCAATTGATTGTTGATCATTTTGTTAACTCGCTCGGCGTCGGTTTCGTTGCCTGCTTACCGGTTCTGCAGCGGCGATGTGCAGATAAGACAAAAATGCGGATGCATCAGGAAGGTTCTGCCTGCCTGATGTGTTGTATGCGATGAAAACACGATCTCTCATCGGAACACAGTTCTCCGGGTGATCCACCAGGAACCTGTCGCCACTCGACAGAATCAGTTCGAACGGCTGAAACGGGCTCGCTCGTAGTAATTCCCTCAACACCGCAACCGTCATATCTGCTCCTATTTCGGTTTCGTTCCATCCACAGCCGCTTCGGCCGTCCTGGTGTCGGTGTCTTCGCCGAGGACTTCATCGCAGATGCCGTACTTCACCGCATCGGTGGCGCTGAAGAAACGATCGCGCTCACTGTCTTCGCGCACCTTGTCCTCGCTCTGGCCGGTGCACTTGGCCATGATCTTGATCAGGGTGGTTTTGGTCTTGAGGATTTCTTCCGCCTGGATCTCGATGTCGGCGGCCTGACCGTACACGCCACCGAACGGCTGGTGGATCATGACTTTCGCGTTCGGCAGGATGAAGCGTTTGCCCTTCTTGCCGGCCATGAACGCGATCGCCCCGCCGCTTTCGGCGCGGCCGATGCAGTATGTCGCCACATCGCACGACAAAAACTTCATGATGTCATACATCGCCAGCGTGTCGTCGACGACTCCGCCGGGCGAATTGATGTAGAAGTTGATGTCCTGGTCCTTCTTCACGCTCTGCAGATACAGCATCTGCATGATGACGCGCGACGCGGTGACATGATTGATTTCGCCGACGAGAAACACCACCCGGTTTTCGAGCAGCATTTCTTCGAGGGTCATTTCGCGATAGCGGTTGTAGCCCCCGCCGCCCGGAGGGCCAGGCATCGCCATCGGCATGGCCATGGGCGCGCGTCCCGGTGTCATGATGGGGTTCGTGGGCGAGCCAAACGTTTCAGGCCTGGCGCCGACAAACTCCGCCGCTCGGGCAAGCAGTCGCGGATCGAGATTTTTCTGATCGATGTTGAACATTCATCTCCTCGATGGAAGCGCCGGATACTACGCGCGCTATGAGGGACCGTCAATCAAGCGGAGCCCCGTGGCGCGTTATCGGCCTAACGCTCATTTTGTTCACTTTGATTTTGATTTTCGGATGGCGGGCAAAAACGCCTGCGTCGAAGGGCTCAGTGGTCGCCCCTTGACGAGCGTCAGCAGGATCGGACGGGTGATGGTCCAGTCGGAGACGGGAACGATTCGCAGAACCCCCGCCGATACTTCGCGCTCGACCGTCATCCGCGAAACAATTGAAATTCCCATTCCGGCGATCACCGCCTGCTTGATCGCCTCCGTGCTGCCAATCGACATGGCGTGACGTGGTCTGATGCGCTTGCGCTGCATCGCGCGCTCGGTCACCTCACGCGTTCCGGAGCCCGGTTCTCGCAACAACATCGGCACATCATTCAGCATCGAGCCGGTGACCGTGCGCTTGTGAACCAGCGGATGCGTGGGCGGCGCGATGACCACGAGTTGATCCTGAACAATTTCTTCCGTCGACAGTGCGGGGTGTTCGACGAACCCTTCCGTGACAGAGAAGTCGAGCTTGCCGTCGAGCAGCCGCTGCTGGGTTTCGGCAGCGTTGCCGATGTCGAGCGTGACGTCGATGGCCGGAAAGCGCTCTTTAAATTCCGCGATCGGTTTGGGCAACAGATAAGCGCCGACGGTCGTGCTGGCGCCGATGCGGAGCTTCCCCCGTGCGACGCCGCGCAATTCAGCGATTGCCTGCTCGGCCTCATCCTCGAGCGCCTTGATCCGCCGCGCGTAATCGAGCAGCAGTTGACCGGACTCGGTGACGCGAGCGCCGCGGGGCAATCGCTCGAACAGCACCACCTTCAGGGCTCTCTCGAGATCGGCCACATGGGATGAGACCGCCGGCTGGCCGATCATCAGTCGCTCGGCGGCGCCAACGAAGCTTCCCGTCTCGGCAACGGCAAGAAACGCTTCGCGATGGGTCTGGTTCATGACATCATTTTAGTTGATAGATGGTATAGAAACAATGTATTTGATTGATAGGCTGGGCCATGGCTATTTTTAAGTCATGATTGATCTGACGATAAACGACACGCGCCATGGGCGCTGGACATCGAGAGTACCGACGCGGCCGGAAGCTCGCTCAGTGGATATCGCCATTATCGGCGGCGGTGTGAGCGGCGCGTTGGTCGCGTACCATCTCCTGGTCGCCAACCCCCGGCTTCGCGTCGCGATCATCGATCCGCGCGAGCAGCTCGGTCTTGGTCTTGCCTACTCCACGCCGAGCCTTCGCCATCTGCTGAACGTTCCCGCGGGGAAGATCAGCTGCCTCGAGCATGATCCCGATCATTTTGTCCGATGGCTCAAAGCAAATCATGATCCGCACGCAACCGCGGATTCGTTCGCGCCGCGGGCCATTTTTGCACGATACGTGCAGGCGCTAACTAGGCCTTTGACCGGGCCGCATCATCTTCGAGCGCAGGTGATTGATTGCGAAGTCGCCGGCGATGGCGCGGTGCTGACGCTTGACGGTGGAGAGCGTTTATCGGCCAAGCGCGTCGTCCTGGCGACCGGTAATTTTGAACCCGCGGCGTTGCGCGGAGTTGCCGCATCCGCCGTCGATGCTCGCGTTTACCACCACGATGCGTGGAAACCGCAGACGTATCAGAATCTGAAACCTCATGAGCGAGTGATCTTGATTGGGACGGGACTCACTGCGGTCGACGTGCTTCTGCGCCTGCGAGAGATCGGGCATCGAGGCGCGATCACGGCGGTGTCACGACACGGATTGCTGCCGCATCGGCACGAGCTTTCGGCGACGAACTCGGAGGCAGTAATTCCCGCCGGCACCGAGCCGACGTGTCTCGCGTATTTGCGCTCGCTCCGCGGCGCGATCAAGGCGGGAATGCCGTGGCGCTGCGCGGTCGATAGCCTGCGCGCGACGTGCAACGATCTCTGGCGTGCGCTCCCGCTGCACGAACAACGACGCTTTCGGCGGCATCTGCAGCGGCGTTGGGACGTCGCGCGCCATCGCATGGCGCCGCAAATCGCCGACGCCGTCGAGCGCGAACTACAAGCAGGGTCGCTGCAGATCCGCAAGGGTCGCGTGGCGCGCGTCGATCTAGCCGCGGACCGATCCGCGACCGTCGCCATCGCCGGCTCACACGGAGCGGAATGCTTCGCCGCCGAGCGAGTCATCAACTGCACCGGGCCGAATATGAACTATCGAACCGTGAAGTCTGCGCTGCTCGAAAGCCTCTTTTCCCGCGGGTCGATTTCGACCGGTCCGCTGGGTCTTGGTCTTCACACGGACGCACGCGGAGCGATCATCGACGCGAGCGGAAGCATCTCGGACGTTTTGTTCAGCGTCGGTCCCGCGCGGATGGGAACACTCTTCGAATCGATCGCCGTTCCCGAATTGCGCGGGCAAGCGGTGGAAGTCGCCCGAACGCTGCGCGAAGCATGCGCGAAACACGCCTAGCAACATGCGGTCGCCCCCGGGAAAAGAGAAATCTTCCGACGCGCTTGAGGCTGCAAGCGAATCACGCTTGACGGAAAACGACAGACGCTGTGCCGCAGAACGACCGGTTGCAGATTATTTCTTTGCAATGCCGACGCACCTCGTTAGCTTTCTAAATGGGGTGGCATCCCTGTACGCGCATTCTGAGGAGAGAAATGAGAAACCTGATTTGGGGCGTAGTCGCGTGCTCCGCCGTCGTTCCGTTTGCGCGGGCGCAGAGCGTTTGGAACGGCACCGTCGACAACACCTGGAACAATGCCAGCAACTGGTCGGCGGGTATCCCGACAGGCGCGGCGACCGCGCAATTCAGCAATACTGCTCCCGGCCCGGGTGGCGCGAACCTGACGCTCAACAATACGCAGGAGACACCGTCTGGCATCCTGTTCACCGGCGCCATTCCGTCTTACACGATTGGCTCCTCGGTGAACGATGGCACGATCTCGCTCAACACGAACGGCACCGCCACGCAAGGCGCGCTCGCTGTCGCGAGTTCAGTGACGACGCCGCAGACGATCAACAGCGGATTCCTGAGCACGGCCGGCGCCCCGATCTTCATCACCAACCTCAGCACTCTCGGCAGCACGACCGGCGTGCCCGGCCTGACCCTCGCGGGCAGAATCACCCCGCCGCTCAGCAGCGGTCTCGATTTTGTCGAGACCACCACCGCTATGACGCTCGTCAGCGGCGTCATCCGGGCAAATTCGAGCGGCGGCATCCTGGCCAGCGTCGGGACCCTCCGATTGACCGCGCAAAACACCTACACGGGCGGCACGACCTACGTCGGTAATGGCGTGACCCGCATTATCCAAGTTGGCAGCAGCTCCAACGCACTGCCCGGTGCGGGGTTCACCAGCGGCCCGCTCGGGACCGGGTCGGTCAGTGTCGTCAACAACACGATCGAGCCCGTCGGCGGAGACCAGCATATCAGCAACGCCATCGTCATGAACAAAGGCGGGTTTACCTTCCAAGTCGCGCCGACGAGCGGCGCCAACGCCGATACCACGCCCGGGGGACCGTTCAACTTTGAAGCCGACGGTCCGATCAGCTACTCGTCGACCGCGGATCAGGGCCGGACGTTCAGCGTTTTCATGAACAGCCCCAACGGCAATACCCTGACCTTTGGATCGGCGCTCGCCCCGTCTACCATCACCTTGACCCCACTGGCTACGAGCAGTGCTACGATCTTCAAGGCCGACACCACCGCCAACACGAAGGAGCTGGTGATCATCAACGACACCATCCAGGATAACCCGGCCAAGGGTGCAAACCCCGCTGACTCTCTCCAGTACGGCAACAATGCGACGACGGGCGCCGGCAACTTTACGATCTTCCGCGTGAACGGCGCAAGCACGTACGTCGGCGGCACCAACGGAACCCAGCTGGAGCAACCGAACGGCTATTACCAGTTGGGCCGGGACACCGCAGTGACCGGCAACACGATCAACAGCGGGCCGTTTGGGACCGGCACGGTGGTCCCCGTCAGCAACACCAATAACACCAACCTGCCTGCCACACTCGAGGCGTTCGGGGCCGACCGAACCCTCGCCAACCCGATCAGCCTCGCCAGTGGAACGCTGGCGGTGGATAGCGCGGCGACCAGATTCGGAACCGGCACCGCGCTCGGGGCCGACCCCACCGGGCCGCACACGCTGACGCTGAGCGGCGTCATCAGCGGCGCGAACGGCGTGATCGTGCAGGACGGCGGCTTTGTTGCGCTGACCAACGCGAATACCTATAACGGTCCGACGCTGGTGACGAACACCGCGTCAAACCCCGGCGGCAAGCTGGTGGTCGGCAACACGAGCGGATCGGGGACGGGCACCGGGGCTGTCACCGCCAGCGGAACCGGGACGGGTGCGTCGGCGGTTGGAACCGGCGGTGTCTTGGGCGGGACGGGGACCATCGGCGGCGCGACCACGATTGGTTCGGCAACCGGCGGAAGCCAGGGCGGCGTCGTCGAACCCGGACCGGGCGGAACAACGCCCGGTACACTCAATGTGGCTGCAATGACCTGGAACTCTTACGGTCAGTACGTCTTTAAATTTAACGGCTCCAACAACGCGACCGGCGGCGGGGTTAACAGCGAGATCGCGGGCACCGGTGCGCTGACCCTCAGCAACACTTCCACTGACCCCTTCGATCTGAACCTGCAACAAGTGGTCGCGGGTGCGACGAGCGGACCCTATATCCTGGCCGATTTCGCCGGCGGGGTCGGAATCGCCACCGGCACCGATATCATCAATATGTTCACCTTCAGCGGCATCGCCACCAGCACGCCCCAAGTGATCGTTGTGGACGACGGCGGTGGCGGCCAGGAGCTCGAGCTGTTCGTGCCGGAGCCGTCCTTCGCGATGGCTGCTGGCGGCGCTGTTGGCGCATTGATCATGCGTCGGCGGCGCAAGGGAATAGCCACTTCGCTCTGCTAATACAGGGACGAACAGTCCAAAGTTGCGCGCAAGCGTATTCGCCCGACCGTGATCTCAGAACGACGAGGGGTTCGGGCATCTGTCCCCGCCGCCGCTCGTGCGCAGCGCCAATCGAACGCAGAACGTGCGCCGCTATCGGTCACGACGAGCTCTCCAAAACGGTGATCCACAAATCAAAATCCCATGTGATGCACGACCTACCGAAAAACAACTGGCGTGACTGAAAATCACACGTTGTTTTAGATTGAAATGCCATTGCAACGGTCGCAAAAAATCGGCTAAGTTGGGCATTCATTTCGCCAGCGGCTCCTAGCTCAGGGAGAGCAAATGCAGCATCGCCATCTTGCCCGTCGGATCGCAGCCCGATTCATCCGCGTCATTCTTCCCGGTTCGGCGATCCTGTTCAGCCCGTCGATTTTTGCGGTTACCTACAATTTCATTCCCGGCGCTGGGACCGCGAGCCCGGATCCCTCCGGCACGGCGAACTGGAATGATTTCAATAACTGGGTGACAGGAAGCACCAGCCTCGTCTTCGCGGTCCCGACAGCCGCGGACCAGGCTTCTTCATCCACTAGCGCAACCACGATCGTGAACAGCGACGTTCCCGCCGTCAACGAGATTCGATTCGCCAACAACGCGCCAGGCACCAGCTTGAATGGCGGCGCTTATACCGCGACGAGCTTCGCGACGCTCGAGATCGATAGCGGCGCCGTTCTGACCAGTCTGAGCGCCAACGGAACGAACAGCGGGGATATTCAGATTGGCAACGCACAGCCGTCAGCGGGCACGCTGATTGTGAATGGCGGAGTCGTCACCATGGGCGTCGCGGGTGGACACACGCCTACCGGTGACGGTAGTAATCCCACTCTGTTTCAGTCGCTGACCATTGCCAATGCGACCGGTGCAAATGGCGCTCCAACCGCCACGCTTCTCATGAGTGACGGCACAGTCAATGTGGGGAATAATTTCGTCGTCGGCTACGGCGCGGATTTCAGTAACGGCCCTCATATCGCAACCGGATTCGGAAACCAGAGCGGGGGCTCGATTACTGTTGGCGGTGCGATCATCATTGGCGCGCGCGGTGTTGGCAGCTACGCGATAAGCGGCGGCGTGCTCATCCAGGCGGGCACGAATCCCAACCAAAACTCACTCGGCCGCGACGCCTTTTATCTCGGTCAAACGAACACCGGCGCCACGACAGGCGGAACAGGCACCTTCACACAATCCGGCACGGCTTCGGTCAGTATCGCCAACGGCCTGTACATCGCCAACCAATCCTTCACGAGCGGCGCGTATACGATATCGGGCGGAACATTAACCATCGCGGGCGACCTCTCGGTCGGCGCAGCAACGGGAGCGGGCGTGCAGGCGGCCGCTCCAGCGGCCGCGACGAACAACGTGGGGCTATTCCAGATCGTCGGCCACTCGGCAGCAACGATTACCGCGAATCACATCACCGCCAACACGTCGAACTCCACCATCGGCTACACGATCGATTCGTCGTCCGGCCCAACGCTGCTTTCGTTGACGGCGGCGACGGTCGGTGGCGTGAGTTATGACGGCAGCGCCCAGCTGGGCGGTGGGTTCATCGATATCGATCCTGCCAACGCATTCACCCCGGCGCCGGGCGATGTCTATGAGCTGATCCGGGCCGTGAGCATTCCGAATCTGCCGACGCTCGTCGTCGACGGCGACGCGTTCGACACGTCAACCCTTTCGATCCGAGACAACGGGAACGGCACGTTCTCGCTGATCGATACGGTTCCTGTCCCCGAGCCGACCGGCCTCGCGCTGATCGCCCTGCCCGCGATGATGATTGCGCTCAAACGCCGTCGAACCCTGCGCAATGTCGCCGCCTGAGGGTATTACTCAACTCTGAAAACGCCAAAGAAGACGCGGATCAACGGTTGACGTTGATCCGCTTCTTTTCTGATCAATGGAGTCGAAACGCCGCTAGTGTTTCTTTCCAATCTTTTTCGGCGCGGTCGCGTCGGCCGGGGGCGGCGGAGGGGGCGGCGGCGGCGGCGGAGCGACCGTCGGAATCGGCGTCGGAGCAGGCGCGGGCGCTGGCGCAGGTGCAGGCGCTGGGGCCGGAGCGGGCGCGGGCGCTGGCGCGGGTGCCGGCTGCGGCGTCGGCGTTACATCTGGCGTCGGCACCTGTGCGACCGGTTGCGGAGCGACAGGTGGCGGCGGCGGAAGCTGAGCATCGGGGAGAGGCGCCACGACCGGCGGCTGTGCTGTCGGCAGGGGCACATCAGTGGCAACTGGGGCCACGGTCGGCGGCGGAATCACCGGGGGCGGCGGCGCGATCGGCGCTACCGGCGGCGGATCGATCTTCACTTCTATCACGGGTGGCGCAGCAGGCGGAACCGGTGTGACGGCCGGCGTCGGCGGTGTTACGGGCGGCGGCGCGATCGGAACCACAACGGGTGGTTGCGGCGGCGGCGGAGTGACTGGAGTCGGATCGACCTTTGCGATGGGAGTATCGCCGCCGCCTTTCGGAATACCATTGTCGCCCGTCTTCGGCACATCCACGATCGTCGCGACCGGGGGAACACTCGGCGCAACGTTCGGCGCCGGCGTTACTGGAGGCGGAGCAATGTCGATCACCGGCGGGGTTATCGGTGCCTGATTGACGACGACGGGATCAATATTCACGACTGGCGGCGGAGTAATGGTCACCGGCGGCGCGTTAATCGTGACGGTGTCGCCGCCCTTTCCGTGGCCTTTGCCGTGACCGTTGCCATTGTCATTACCGGCGACATCAACGGCCGGCGGAAGATTTGCGAGAGGCGTGCCAGGCGGCCCAGAAAGATCGATCGGCGGCGCGGGATCGACGACCGGTGGAGTATTCGTCACGACCGGCGCGGCGACCGGGACACCAGAGACATCAACCGGCGGAGGCGTAACCGGCGGGACATTGCCGGCCGGCGGAGTTGAAACCGGCGGCACGTTCGCAACCGGCGGCGTGGTGAACGACGCCTGCGTGCCATCTCTGCCGTTGCCGTGATCGCCGTGATCTTTCGGACCGTTGCCGGCCTTGCCGAGATCGACCGGCGGAGCGCCTGCCGCGCCGGTGTTGTTGTCGGCAACATCAACTGGCGGCACGTTCTGCGCCGGCGGATTGTTCGTCTGACTGTTCGTGTTGTTGCTGGTGTTGTTCGGATTGCTGTTGTTCGCCAGCGTATTCGTGCTGCCGTTGTTCGTGGTCTTCTTCGCGCTGTTGTTCGATGAAGAAGACGAAGACGAATCGGTCGCACTCGCGGTCGAGTTCTCGCTCGTGTTTGCGGCGGCCGCGGCCTGGCTGTTGCGCGCGAGGGCCGCCTTGTCGATCCAACCCGCCGCTGCGAGCTGCGCGATCGCAGTCTGCGTATCGAGCGTTCGCGAGCGCATGCGGAAGGTATCGGCGCCTTCTGCGACGGTGATCTGGTCGAGCCGTTCGAGGTATTTCTTGCACTGGTCAAACGTCACGCGATCCAGATCAACCACATCGGACGACTGATGGTGCTTCACGACGATCTGCTTGTCGGCGGCGAGCGTCACGGTCTTGTTTTCGTTCGTCGCGGTGAGCTTGATGTTGCCGTGCTCGCACGCGTAATAGCCTTCCTTCGCCTTATCGCTGTAGCTCGCGAGGAACACGCCCTGGCGGGTTTCGATGCGCGAGTTTGCGTCGGCGAGCGTGACGATGGCATCCGGCGTTGGGCGCTGGCCAACGTAGACGTGAACCGTGCCGTGTTCGAGCACGATCGTGGTCTGGCCGGTCGATTCGGAGATGCGAATCGCGGACTCCGCGTCCATCTTCAGCACAACGCGGCTGGCGAGCAGAATCGAGACGCCCCCACCGTCGGTTTGCACGCGATCGTCATTATTGACCGCGGAATAAAGATCGCCCGGGCGCGACTTGCCGTCGGCCTGGAGCTGCGTTTGTCCGAACGATGCGGTGATGCGGCCGATGGGCTTCTGCGCCTCCGCGGCGTAGCTGCACAACGGCGTCGTCAACAGAACCAAAACGGACAGAACAACGGCGAATGCTCTGCCTTGCATAAAACCTCCTGCCAGACAGACAAATTTGACGATAAAGGAATGGTCGGAACCAGCCTTCATCAAAACTCTTCACCCACTGAAGAATCGGGTCTCGGGATTCGGGACCCGGGCCTCCGGTGGAACGCAAATGCATTTCACCCGAGTCCCGGATCCCCAATCCCCAGTCCCGATGATTAGTAACTCACCAGCAACCGGACACCAGCGACATACCGATTGAAGTCATACACATCCACGTTCGACGGATGGTCCGTGTACGTGAAGTCGACTCGGATCGCCAGGATATCGTTCAACTGCTTCGTCAGACCCGCGCTGACTGCGTATTCCCAGTCCTTGCGCTTGTCGTGATCCGGAAAATCCTCGCTGTTTCCGTGGCTGTACAAGTCTCGCGAAACCGTTCCACCGATATCCGCTCGCAACTTCCACCACGGCAGCGGAGCGTACAACGTCGCTCCCAGTGTATTGAAGTTCCCGTCGAAGTCACTGCCGTCCGTCTGCTGGTTTTCAAAGCGGTAAGTTAACTCAAGATTCGCTGCGTCGGCACCCGAAAAAAGCGGCGGAAGATTAATTCCCTGCACCACACCCACCGCATTCGTGTACCCGTCGCGATTGAGGGGCTTTTGCGCACCGGTCGGATCGTCACGGAAGTCCTGATACAGAAACTGGTAATAACCCGACGTGTATCCGAAATCTTTCTCCAGATAGGTCAGCTGCGGCGTGAACAAATGGCGAACAAGGAACGGATCTTTGCCTAGCGTGACGTAGTTAAATCCATATCGAGCGCTGAGCCACAGTTTGTCATTTATCTTATAGTTCACGAACGGCCCGCCCTGGTACGACTGCGTATCGAAATCCGACAGCCCATTGTCGTGCCAGTTCAGATACGCCGTACCTTCCAGCCCCGCGTCGATCTTCCCTGTGCGGATGAAGCTGTAGCTGCCCGACGGCTGCACCACGAGCGAGTTCGCGTTTTGTCCTGAAATCCCCGCTGCGTTCGCGGATGTGTTCCCTCCCAGTTCGATGACGTTCGAATCGTATTCGTATCCGAGCGACAACTGGAACGACCACGGCTTGGTCGTGCGCGTCTGCCCGGCGAGCACGGTGTCGAGCTGCTTCGACGCCGCCGCGAGCGTCGGATCGATATCCGCGCCCGGCAAAGCCGCCTGTCGAAACGCCGAGCGAGCGCGAACGAGTTCGCGCATCCGCAGATAGGTCAGGCCTTCATAAAACTCCGCCGGCGCGCCTTCGGTTCCGCCCAGCGCTTTCGCATTCGCGAAGTGTTGCTGCGCCGATTTGAGATCGCCCTTGCCGTATGCTTCCTGCCCCTTGAGATACTCGACCATCCCTTTCCAACGCGGGTCGCCCTGAAGTTCGTTCAGATCGACGTCGGCGGCGTTCCACTCATGCAGACGGATGTTCGCGGTCGCGCGAGCCGCGCGAACTTCCGGCCGCGTGCTGTCGAGGCGAATCGACTGGTCGAAGCTCTTGACCGAGTCCGCGGCGCGGCCCTGATCGAGTTGCGTGAGGCCAAGGTAATACCAAGCCTGCGCGTCAGCCGCGTCACCCGCAACAACCTGTCGAAAATCCTTCTCCGCCGCCGCAAGCTCCCCGCGGTTGTACGCGAGCAAGCCATCCTGAAACATGATCTCGCGTTCGGCCGAGCGCGAAAACCGCGACTCGTGCGTCGTCGCGCTGGAAGAAACATTCGAGCCGCCGGCGGTAGCCGGCGGTTGCGTCTGCGCGTGAACGAGCCTCGGCACTGCCGCCCCCACCGCCAGCGCAAGAACCGCCGCCCCCAAGCCGACCTTCCGCGCACCGCGTCCGCTGTTTGCCCGCATCCGTTAACTCCTTGTGACGTTGGTAATTGCCAAGAGTATCCGAAGTGATACCGGACCCCCGATTCACCGGTCAAGATACGATCCCGCCCAAAACAACGAATTCACCTCAGGAATTCCCCCCAGTTTGCACCGAACGAGGGTATCCTGCCCGCAATGCGATACACCGACTTCCGCGATACCATCGCCCGCGAACTGCGTCGCACCGCCCGCGGACTCACCTGGTCGCAGCTCAAAACCCGCCTCCGCCTCCCCTTCGACCGCCCCTGCCCCGAGTGGACGAAGCAGCTTGAAACGGAAATCGGCCTCACGCGCATCAAAGGCGACGGCCGTTCGCTCCTCTGGACCGTCCCACAAACCAAAAGTTCGTAGCATCCAACAAATAACAAACACGGAAATAGGGACCGGAGGACGGCAGCAATTCTCCTTCCAGCGCCCCTCACGGCCGTCCCAGAGCGAAGCGGCGGGCGGCATCCTCCGATCCGCAAGCAACCGTTCGCCCGATCGCTTCATCCAAAACTGGATCGGACCATTTACGTTAGATCGTAAGTCACGCCGCGCGGATCGCATGATGGTTCACAAGAACTCGAATCGACGCAGGCTTCTCCAACCGCATAGCCACATCGAGCGCCGTTTCATCGCGATGCCGCTTATTCGGATCCGCCCCGCGGGCGATCAGCATCTCGATCGCCTCTGCATCATCCACTTCAATCGCGATGTACAACGGTGTGAGTGCGCCGGGTGCTTCGGCGTTCGGATCCGCGCCGCGAGCGAGCAGCTCGCGGATGAGGTCGGGGCGCTGTGAACCCGCCGCAAGCATCAGCGCCGTCAGCCCGCCGTCCGTGCGGGCATTGACATCCACGCCTTGATCGAGTGCCCGATCAATGTCCGCCACCGGTCCACTCGAAGCCGCGCAAAACAACAACTCCGCCCCTCGCGGCGCGTCCGCGTACCAGTCCATCAGCGCGCGGCCCCACACGAGCCCAATCGCGAAGACGATCACGACGGTCCACGCGACAACTTTCACCGGCCGCGAATCGCGCGTCATGCGCGCACTTTGACCACATGAAAACATGTGCTGCTTTCTGCAAAAACGGCTAACCCGGAATCCGACGCTGCGTCGCCCCCAACTCTGTCATATCGATGACGTCCGTATAGTCGAAGACGTGACAGAATTGTTCAAAGAATTCGTTGCGGCCGCAGCACAATGGCAACTATTGCAAAGACGCTGATGGTTGCGGCAATTGTCTGGAGGAGTGAAGAAAACGTGCGCTCGGTGAAACCCTCAGAGCGTCTGATCTTTTGCGTAGCGAGGGCGTCCCGCCCTCGCGCAAGCGGCTATAGCCGCAAATGCGAGGGCAAGATGCCCTCGCCACGTAGAAAAAGTCACACGCTCTCAGAATCATTCAAGGCCGTCTCAGAGCGATGCGCCGGGCGGCATTTCGAAGCGCGAGCAATTCGCGCGCGCGATCACTTCACCGAAAACGAAATCTGATCGTTCGCCTGCAACCACCCGTCAATCGTGAGCGTCCCCTGTGGCGTAGTGGCTTGAATCGTGAAATGCGAGCCATCGGCCGGATCGATTTGCCCCGCGTAAATCCGCAGGGGTTTGGGCATGTTGATGTGGAATAAATGGTTCCCCCACGTTCCATTGGCGAGCAGGGTGCTGGGCGCGCCGAATCGTGTGCAGGGCCGAATCACTTCCCAGTCGAGGACGTCTCGTTCGTCCGGCGGAAGTCCGCCGTCGGTGGTCGCACGCAGGGTAAACACTCGGTCAATCCCGATATGCACGAGGCGCTCCTGCCCGCCCTTCGCTCGACGCGCGTGCATGAAAAGGAATTCTGAAAATGGATCGAGCACGCGGCCCGGCCCGTCCCAGTCGACGAACTGCCCGATCAAGGTCGGCATCGCGTAAAACGCCAGAACCTTGCCCTTGGGATCTTGCAGTCCGGAAAACTCCCCGCCCAGCGCATTGGAATCCCACAAGCGTTGCGCGCGATCATGATCCTCTTCGTAAACTACCTGATCCGCCGGAAGTGCGAAGTTCATGCACTGCTTTTGTATGGCGAGCGTCTGCGCGCGCCGCTTTGCTTTCTGGTAAAGGGACATCGTCCGCGGAATAGCAATACCCATTGCGACCGCAGCGATCGTGCACAGAACGAAGAAGGTGATCCAGCGTCGCGCCGACGGCGGCGCGAGCGCATAATCGAGCGTCGGCTGGTTGCTGTTCAAAACGATTTCCCCACCAAACTCGACTTACACAATCCCCAGCGGCTCCGTCGTCTTCCACTTGCCCTTGGTGAAATCCGGAAATTCCACAGGCGCGCCGCCTTTCGCGACCGATTTACGTGACAGCTCGACGATGCAGCTCCACGATGCGCCGTCGTACACGCTCTGATCCAGCGGTTCGCCTTTGCGGAGGCACTCGATCAAGCGGTACGCCATCACGTAATCCATCCCGCCGTGGCCGGAGGTTTTCGACTGATCCTTCGTGCGCTTCCACAGCGGATGCTCGTACTTTTTCAGGAACGCGTCGAGATCGCCCCACGTTTCGCCGAGGCCGATGCGATCAGGATAACCCGCGAACATCCCTTTCGTCCCCATCACCTTGTTGATCCGGGAATACGGCCGCGGAAGCGTTACCTCATGCTGCACCATCAGCGTCCGGCCGCGCGCGGTTTGAATGATCGACGTGTTCACGTCGCCGCACTTGTATGTCCTTTTCGCGCGCGGATCGTCTTTGCCGAATTTCTCCGCCGCATAATCGGCAAGCCCCTCCGCGACGCTGCTCAGCGACACGATTCGCTCGAACCGATCCCCGCGGTTGATGTTCATCGCTTGCGCGACCGGACCGAGGCCGTGCGTCGGATACAAGTTCCCATTCCACATCTCGCAGTATTTCCGCCGCCACGCGCCTTCGCCGTCCTCGTTGAAAAGCACTTGCTGCAGATCGTGCAGATATCCACCCTCGGCATGCAGGATTTCGCCAAACACACCCTGCCGCGTCGCATTGAGCACCGCCAGTTCGCTTTCGCCGTAGCAGCAGTTCTCCATCATCGCCATGTGTCGCCTGGTCTTCTCGCTCGTCTCGATCAGCTTCCAGCAATCGTCGACGGTGAGCGCCATCGGCACTTCGCTGAACGCGTGTTTCCCCGCGTTCATCGCCGCCAGACACACCGGCACGTGCCATTCCCACGGCGTGGGCGTGATCACCAGATCGAGGTCGTCGCGCTTCACGAGGTTTTCAAAATCGTGATCGCCTTTCGTGTAAGCATCCGGCTTCGCATGTCCTGCCTTCACAAGAATATCCTGCGCGCGGGCCGCCCGATCCGGCTTCACATCGCACACCGCCTTGATCTCCACGCCCTCGATCTTCATGTAGTCGTGCAGCAACCCCGTGCCACGGCCACCCACGCCGACAAACCCAATCCGCACCTTCTCCATCGGCGGAGCTTTGAAACCCACCATGCTCCCGTTCGCCTGCGTCCCGCCCGAGCTCGCGCCGTCCGAGCGACCATTGGTCATCGACGCGCATCCCTGCCCCACCATCAAACTCGCGCCGACAAGCGCCGAAGCCTTAAGCAAATCCCGCCGATTGATCGATTCCTGATCCGCCATCCGAAGCCTCCAAAAGAGAAAGGTGCCGATGCACACCTTACCCGGTCGAAGGCGTCATGTTGAGTGCTCGCGCTGGGGGATGAATTCTGGAAATCCGTCATCCTGAGAGCGTGTGATCTTTTCAGCGTGGCGAGGGCATCTTGCCCTCGCGAACGCGGCGGTAGCCGCAAATGCGAGGGCGAGACGCCCTCGCCACGCAAAAAATCACAGGCTCTGAGCGGAGCGAAGGATCTCGGGACGGAAAGCGATTCTCGGTGTCGAGATTCTTCGCTTCGCTCAGAATGACGTTGTGCGGGAATGTCGCGAGAAAATGTGCGTGCAATCACGCCGCTTCGGCTTGTTTCTCGGAGAAGTGCTCTCTGATCGCAATGAAGTGCGACTCGTTCGCGAGGAATGCGTCGACGATATCCGGGTCGAAATGCGTTCCGCGGTCTTTCGTGATCATCGATTGCGCGATCTCGTGCGTGAAGGCCGCCTTGTACACGCGCTTGCTCGTCAGCGCATCGTACACGTCCGCAAGCGCGACGATGCGACCGCACAGTGGAATGTCATCGCCTTTGAGCTTGCTCGGATATCCGCCGCCGTCGTAACGCTCGTGATGCGACGCGGCGATGTCGCGGCCCATCTCGAGAAACTTCACACCCGGAAATTCCTTCAGCGCCGCCGCGAGCGTCTGCGCGCCGATCTCGGTATGCGTCTTCATCATTTCAAACTCGCGATCGCTGAGTCTACCCGGCTTCAGCAACACCGAATCCGGCACGCCCACCTTCCCGATGTCGTGCAGCGGACTCGTGAGATAAATCAGCCGCGCATACTCCGGCGTAATCTCATCGCGATATTTGTCCAGCCCGCCGAGGTATTGCGCCAGAACGCGCGAATAACTGCGCACACGCTCGAGATGCGCGCCGGTTTCCGGATCGCGGCTTTCCGCCAGTTTCGCCATCGCGAAGATCGCGACGTCGCGCGTTTCCAGCGACAGGACGCGCTCGGCCGTCCCGATTCGCGCGATCAGCTCCGCGTTGTTGCACGGCTTGCCGACGAATTCGTCGGCCCCCGCGCGGAGTCCCTGCACGCGCTCGTCCGGCGTGTCGCGGCCGGTCAGCAGGATGACGTACACATACCCGCGCGTCGCCTCGGCCCGAATCGCGCGGCACAGCTCCAGCCCGTTCATCTCGGGCATTTCCCAGTCGGACACCACGAGCCGGCACGTGGAAGTGCGCAAGACTTCCAGCGCCTCGCGCCCGTTGTGGGCGGTGAGAACCTCATACCCCGCCTTGGTCAGCGACTCCTGCAGGACCATCCGCACGATTTCGTCGTCATCGACAATCAACACTTGCATTGCAATCACCTGATCCAGGGCTCAGCTATGTGGCACAGCCGCCCTCGGCTGTGCTCGTCGTTGTAGGGTCCGCTTCAGCGGACCGGTTATTTCTGGTCGAAATGGATTACCGGTCCGCGGAAGCGGACCCTACAGAGTATCATGCCGCGGCGCCTCGCAGGTCGCTTCGGGGCTGC
>JAICIO010000081.1 GCA_025924315.1 Phycisphaerae bacterium | reverse complement strand
GGAAAAGACACGGCGAGCAAGCTCGCCGGCTACACGCAGAGTTGCTCATTATTTCGGGGGCGACGGGTTGAGCTTCTTCCGTCGCGCGGCACTTGTCTCATCGACGCCGCTCGAAGCTCCGCCGGTTCGATCTGCTCCCCCGGGACTCAGATTCCCCGCCCCCGTGGTTCCACCCGCCTCGCGAACTGGACCTGACTTGCAACCCGTATCGCACGACGCGGCTTCGTTGCGCTTGCGTTCATTTTTCCTGGCCATGGGGAGCAGTGTCATATCCGGCGCTCGGCGCGCGAATGCTTGTTTCACCGACAGATCCGCGCCGAGCGCGATCAGAATCGCTCGAACGTCAATCGGTCGGACGCGCGGCAACGCCGGGGAAATTTTGGCGGGTTGTGAAGCATTGAACTGTATGCTTGCGATATACCATTGTGAATCAGCGGATATCTCCGCGGAAATCGACGAGCGGTGCCCCAAACGCATGGTATGATCGTATGGTCCAGCATTTGCTTCGTGCCATTTTGCATCGACAAGGAGAATGAATGGCAACACCACATTATGTCGCAAAAAAAGTTGGCGATCGGTTTGAGCTGGTTCGCCAGGACGCGGATGCGAAGAAGAACGACGCCGTCCTCATTGCCGGCGGTGGACTGCTCGCGTTGCTCGGCGTGACGCGCCGCGGACTATCCGGCCTGGGCCTGCTCGCGATCGGCGGCGCGTTGATCTACCGCGGAACGACCGGACGCATGCCGCTGAAGAATCTCTTCTGCTCCGGCAGCCGTGAAGGCGATTCCTCGGACGCGCCCTCCTTCCAGCGCGATCACGACGTCAAGACCTCGCAGCTGCCGTCCGACGAAGTCGAAGAGGCGTCGATGGAATCGTTCCCCGCGAGCGATCCACCCGCGCGGCACAGCACGGTAGCGAATTAAGGGTGAGTACCCATACGACCTGCCTCTCCCGCCGCACACGGGAGAGGCGAAGGGGGATATAGGTTCTATTCTGTTCCATCTCATTTCCGTTTAGCCGCGAGCTCGCTCGCGGTTTTTTGTTGGTCAGAGAAGCGCCGCGCGAGCAAGCTCGCGGCTAAACGAAGGATCGGTACCTGTTGACACAATGAAACAATCCGGTGAGGGTTGGACGCATCGCGTATGTCCAAGCTTCAGGCGGAGATCAAGAAGCGTCGGCCGTTCGAATCGCCGGCGGAGGAGGCGTTCCTCAACCTCGTGCGCACGTACGGCGTGCTCGAAGCGGACTTTCTTCGGCTTTTCAAGCAGCAGGGGATCTCCGAACCAAAGTACAACGTGCTGCGCATTCTTCGGGGCGCCGGAGGCGACGGCTTGCCGAGCCTCGAGATCGCTTCGCGGATGATCACGCGCGTGCCGGACGTGACGCGGATCGTCGATCGGCTCGAAACGCAGGGATTGGTGAAGCGCGGCCGGCGATCGGAAGATCTGCGTGTCGTCGTCGTCAGCATCACGAAGAAAGGCATCGACCTCCTCGCAAAGCTGGACGAGCCGGTAAAGCAACTCCATTGCCGGCAGCTTCAGCACATGACCCGCGGCGAACTCGAGGAGCTTTCGCGGCTTCTCGAGAAGGCACGAACGACAACGTAGGTGTGTTTCACAACATTATGCATCAAACGCTCGCGCTCAACAGAGCGACTGTCATTCTGAGCGAAGCGAAGAATCTCGATATCGAACAGGGTGTTCAGCTTTCGACATCCTTCGCTTCGCTCAGGATGACAACCAAATGCCGATTCCGGATCGTGCTGAGGCACACCCTAGAAGTTCCCGTTTTACTCAGAAGCGCGCAGCGCGCTATGCAGGGTCCAGCTTCGCGAAGCAGAAGCGGAGGGGATTGTTGATCGAGGCGCGAAGTACGCCGTTGTCGAATTGGATGGTTCCGTCGCCGGCGAGAGGCGTGACGGTGTACTTTGATTTACGCAGGAAAGTCGTCGGGATCATCGCTTCGGCGCGATCGTTCTTCTCTCGGAAAATCAACGCATATGCGACGTCGTCAGGATCACCGGCGATGAAGCCGGTCCAGCTTGTGCCGGTCGGAGGCTCGCCGATCGGAATCGTCTGGCCGCTGTAGATGGCGTCGCGGTGCTCTTTCCATGTCGAGACGAGCTTGCTCGCCTGTTCGAGATACGTCGGCGGAAGGTTTGAAACTTCAAACCAGCCGAGCGGGCTGGTCATCATGACCGTCGCGAAGAGATAGTCGGCCGAGTATTCCGCCGGCGCAATCGGGTCGTTCTCGTAGAGTTGCTTCTTGCGCTGGTTGTTGAGGAACTCCATGCGCAGCCGCTGCGGGTCGAAGACCTTCGACAGCATCCAGGCATTGCGCAACGTATGGTGCGGCCAATAGCGGTGCGCATCGGTGTATCGATTCTCCACAAACACCGGCCCGCTTTGCAGCATGCCGAAATAACCCGGCCGCGTCTGGGCCGTGACGTCGAGATCGAGAAGAATTGCGCCGTTCGATTCTGTGAGCACGCGATCGACGAACTTGTGAAAGTTGATCTCGCCTGATTTGCTGCGGATCTTTACGCCGTCGATTTTGAAGAAGTTGATGCCGACCGTTTTATGAAACGTGAGCAGTTGTTGTGCGTCGCGGTTCCAGTTCGCGAAGTCGTCGACGGAATCAGGGGCAAACCAGAGTCCGAGCTTGATGCCCGCGTCGCGCGCGGCTTTGACGATGGGTTCAAGCCCATTGGGAAAACGCTCGGGATGCGGTTTCCAGAAATCGGGAATCGCCCAGAAACTTTCGTTTCGTCCGCCGGGGCGGGCGGAGTTGCCGGTGCGGCCATTTTGCCAGCCGTCGTCGATTTGTACGACATCCGCGCCGAGTTTTTCAGCGGCGGCGATTTCTTTCAGCATGAAGGCTTCATTGATGCGCGTGTCCTGCGAGCGATCGCCCCAGGTGTTGGTAAGCAGCTGGCCGTCGCGCTCGCGAGTGTAACTGTGAAACTGCCGCTCGTGCCGATGCAGCGCGAGCATGCGGCCTTCGGCGCCGCTGGTGTATGAGAGCAGCGCGAACGAATAACCCTCGCCGCCGCCCGGCGCGAGACCGTGGCCATAAAACGAAATCGTCGAGCCGCGTGTGAGGCAATCGAAGTCACACGGGATCGGCCGGGAGTGGGGCAGAGGGGCGTGCTTCAGAAACACAAGTCCTTCACCCGTGAGAATGTTTTCCAGTGCAAAGACGTTGCCGGCGAGTTCGATCCGCACCTCGGCGGGTTGGAGCAGCCATTCCTGTTCGAAGACGAGGTTATCGTGCCGATCGGTCTGATCGACGAGCTGCGTCGCGACGAGCCTGATGTGCGGCGGCGCGAGGTGAAGGACTTCGAGCAGGTCATCCGACGAATCCTCGGAAGGTTTGGTGGTGGCGGCCGAAGTCGATGGGCCGCTCGCGGGTTGGGTGGCTGGTCCGCGGGACGAAATCACGGTCATCGTCACACCGGGCGAGCGATCGAAAATCTGAAAGCGATACGTCGTCGTCGCGTCCTCGTGCACGTGCAGCTCGATCACGAGCCCGTCCTGGTGATAAACGGGCGAGAGCGGCTGATCGGACCATTTGACCTCTACTTTGCGATCCGCATCTGGAGTCGGCTTGATGACAACGGGCGCGGCAACCGCCAGCGGTTTGGTGATCCACTCGGTGCCGGTGGCACGGTTCTTGTATGAGGTCGCGTAGAGGGCACCGTCGCGAAAGCGCCAGCGGCGCTCGATGGATGAATTGGCGATGAAAAGCTCGTCGCCGGTGAATTCGAATCGGCAGGAGGCGTGTGAGCCGCTGGTCATGAAAGATGAAGATAAACCGGCGCGGCGGAGGGTCCAAATTTGTGTAATCGCGCTTGCAAGGTAAACTTCGCGCCCCATGAATACCGCACGATTTTTTGCGTTTGCCGTGGTCGCATTCACCTTTGCTTCAATTGGTTGCCACCCGCAGGGTCGGATGGTTCGCACGAGCGGCGATGAGATCATGGTCGCCGGCGAGCTCTTTCACACCGGCGCGCCGGTGGTGAAGTGGACCGATCCGGGCGGATACGACGCGTATCGAACCGAGCGACGCTTTGCGCCGTGGGAGAAGGCGAGCTACAACGCGACGACGCAGGAGGCGGCCGACCTGAAGGCGGAAAATCGCAAGGTGCCGTTCGATATCGACAGCCCGAATCGCTTCAGCGTTCGCTGGCAGGCGCTCGATCCGCAGACGCTGGAGCGCGTCCGCGGCGGGGCATGGGATCTCCCGACGCTTCAGAAGGACGTCGACCAGTTCGTGATCCATTACGACGTCGATGCGAACAGCGAGCATTGTTTCCGTACGCTGCACGACTTCCGGGATCTTTCTGTGCAGTTCATGCTCGAGACGGACGGAACGATTTACCAGACGATGGACCTGAAGGATTCCGCGTGGCATGCCACCAAGAGCAACTTCCGCTCGGTCGGCATCGAGATCGCGAACATCGGGGCATATCCGCTCGGCGATCACACGCTGGATCAGTGGTATCGCAAGGATGCGAACGGCCGGACGCGGATCGTGCTGCCGGCGTATCTCGCGAACAACTCCGGCATCCGCACGCCGAACTTCGTGGCGCATCCGGCGCGCAACGAGCCGGTCGTCGGAAAAATCCAGGACAAGATGCTTCGCCAGTACGATCTGACGCCGCAGCAGTATGATTCGCTGATCAAGCTCACCGCGACGTTGTGCACGGTCTTCCCCAAGCTGAACTGCGACGCGCCGCGAGACAGCAGCGGAAAGGTGATCGATCACCAGCTGACGGACGAGCAGTGGGCGAATTATCAGGGCTTGCTCGGGCACTATCACGTGCAGTTGGATAAGACGGATCCGGGTCCAGCGTTCGATTGGGAAAAGGTGATCAAGGGCGCGCGAAAGCTGATGTCGGCCAAGGCGCTCAAGGCGAACAAAGCGATGCTCGGCCACCCGGTGACGCGGTATCCGACGACGCAGCCGTTTAAGATTCACTGACGGCGGCTGTTCTCTTGTAGGGTCCGCTTCAGCGGACCGGTTATTTGCCGTTCGGATGAATAACCGGTCCGCTGAAGCGGACCCTACAAGAGCGCAAACGAGCGCCTTTATTCCTTGATGCTGCTGTCGAACGGCACCGCGGGTAGATCGGCGCCGGTGTAGAGCGTGCACGTCGGATTGTTTTCCCAGCCGTAGCGGACCGTCTTCGGATCACTCACGCCTTCGCCGGTGACGACCACATCATTGCCTTGAATCTTCGCGGTCGCTGGGACGAATCTGTTGTCAGGGCCGGCGATTTCGAAGCCTTTGACTTCATTGCCTTTATTCTTCAACCCGCCGTCGGTGTGATCGAAGTGAATGATCGCTTCGTTGCCTTTCACGTCCATCGATTTGAACGTCGGACCTGAGTACGGCACATCCTGGTGATACGCGATCTTCAAAGCGGCCGCGACCAGGCGCTTACCGACGGTGAGCTTGTCGGTCGGATGAATGCTGTCGGGATTGCCGATGTCGATGGTGACGGCCAGCCCCACGTTTGGCAGATCGTGCGCCACCTGCGCCTGCGCTTCGCGAAGCGTCGGCCAGAAGCGGGTATTCTTAAAGTTGGCGAGCTGGACGATGAGGAAGGGGAAATCGCCTTCGCCCCATTTCGCGCGCCAGCTTTTGATCAGCGCCGTCAGCACCTTGCGATAGTGCTCGCCGTATGCGGTGTTGGTCTCGCCCTGGTACCAGATGACGCCGCGCATCGCGTAGCCCGCGAAGGGATTGATCATGCCGTTGTAAAGCACCGCCGGCGCCTCGTGCGGGCGCTCGGGCTGGGGCTTCTTGCCGGGCACCTGTTTCGGATGCAGCCACTGCTCGGTCCACTCGGGCTCGTACGGGAGCTTCAGCGCATCGAACGTTTCCCGCGGGATCCAGGCTTCCGCGCGCGTTCCGCCCCAGCTGGAATTGATGAGGCCGATGGGCTGATCGAGTTTTTGCTGAAGCTGCAGTCCGAAGAAATATCCGACGGCCGAGAACTGCGGCGTCGTCTCTGGCGAACTGACCTTCCACTCGCCTTTCATCTCGTCGACCGGCTGATCGGGGATGATTCGATCGACGGTGAACAGCCGGATCTTCGGCCGGTTTGATTCCTTCACCGCCTCCGTGCCATGTGCTGCCCCCTTGAGATAAAAGCTCATGTTCGATTGGCCCGAGCAGAGCCATACTTCGCCAATGAGCACGTCTTTGAACGTGATCGAGTTTTTTCCGCTGACGGTCAGCTCGACCGGATTGCTCGATTGGATCGGATCGAGCGCGACCCGCCACTTGCCCTTATCGTCCGCAGTCGCAGTTTGCGTTTGCCCCGCGGCTTTCACGGTGACTTTCTCACCCGCATCGGCGGTCCCCCACACGGGGATTTTCATCTCCCGCTGCAGAACCATGTGATCGCCGAAAATGCCGGGGAGGTGGACATCGCCTTTTGCAAAGCCACAGAGCAACACAGCAACACAACACAGCAAGATTCTTCGCTTCATCACGAACTGCCTTCCTCGCCTTTCCACTCATGCCCGCACGCGCGGCACTTCTTTCCGCGGGCGGAAAACATCACTATCGCCGCGATGATCAGGACCGCAAGCAACCACGCCGGGCTAAGCACACCGAACGTTTCTTTGATCTGCTTGATCAGTTCGGTTTCGGTGGCGGCGCTCAGCGCCATGAAAATCACCAGCGGCACGATGAACAAAAGGATTCCGAAAGATCGCAGACGTCTATACCCGGCAGATAGTGGAAGAATATCAATCTGCTTGCAATGACACTTCGGACATCGCCACGCTTCATCCGTGTATTCACCTTCTGTGTTTTCTTCGGCCGGCCGCTCAAGCGCCTCGCGCGCTCGGTCGAGATCCGCTTCCATGACTTGCAACTGCACCGAACTGAAAAGTAGCGGATGAACCCCGGAAACACCCTCACCGGCGACATAACTGGGAATACCTTCGGCATCGAGCTTCGCCCGCGCCATCGCGGCCTCAGGCGCCGGCATATCCGCCAGAGTTTGTAACGTTTCCGCCGGCGGTCGCGCGCCCGGCGTGCGGTAGGAAAGGATCGGCGGTTTCGATTCCGATTCATCCTGGGCTTCATCCGAAGATTCCATCGCTCCCTCCCGCTTTGTTTCAACGACTTCGTTGCGAAAGCATAACAGCTGGTATCGCGAGACGTGTAATCCGTTTCAATCTGGGTAAGATTCCGCGGCGGGGGTTTTGGGAACGGGTGGTCAAACTCAAATCGACAGGCGGACGGAATATGCTTCGGAAGAGTCTCTCGGTTTCGATTGCGTTGCTCACAATCATCTCACTCGCGTGCGCGAAAGATTCGCGCAGCTCGCTCGCTCGCGGGTTTCAGGATCCGCCGGACTCGGCTAAGCCGCGCACGTGGTGGCATTGGGTTTCGGGGAATGTTTCCAAGGAAGGAATTACCGCCGACCTCGAAGCGATGAAGCGCATCGGTGTCGGCGGGGCGCAGGCCTTCAGCGTCGATCAGGTTCCGGATCGCAAGGACCAGGGCCACGTCCTCTACATGACGCCGGAGTGGCGCGACTTGATGAAGCACGCGATCAGCGAGTGCAATCGCCTCGGGCTCGAGCTGACCGTACACGCGTGCGAAGGGTGGAGCGAATCCGGCGGACCGTGGATCACGCCCGAGTATTCGATGCAGAAGGTCGTGTGGACCGAGACGACGTTTCACGGCCCGGGCAAAATGAGCGACACGCTCGCGCAGCCGGAAACCATCAAAGATTTCTATCGCGACATCTGCGTGCTCGCGTTCCCCGCGCTGCGCGGCGAGCAGGTGAACCTGAAGGACCTCAAGCCGAAGATCACGTCGAGCGAGCCGGAAATCGCCGGCAACGCGCTCATCGACGGCAAGCTCGAAACCGTCTTTACGATTTCTGCGCAAAAGAACACGCCAGTGTGGGTGCAGTTTGAATTTCCGCAGGCGATCACCGTCGGTTCGGTCGGCATCGCGCCGGTTTCGTCACTGGTGAAAGGCGAAGTGCAGGTGAGCGACGACGGCAAGAACTTCCGAAAGCTCGGGGATTTCTCCGCCGGCAAACGCGAACAGCAGCAGCGATGGGTGATGTTCCCGGAAGCGACCGGCAAATTCTTCCGCGTGATCATCCCGAAACCATCGGCGAATCAACGGATCAAGCTCGCGGAGATTTCCTTCGGCGGGCCGCGCGTCGGAAACTTTCGCGCCAAGGCCGCGTTCGAATCGCGCGTCGTCGAGAACGATTCGGACAAGGCGAAGGTCAAGCCGGATGCGATGATTGCGCCGGACAAGCTGATCGATCTCACCAGCAAGATGGACTCAAACGGCAACTTGAACTGGGACGCGCCCGAAGGTGATTGGACGATTCTGCGCATCGGGCACACGTCGACCGGCCATGAGGACGGCCCCGCGATGGCGGAGACGCGCGGGCTCGAGTGCGACAAGCTCAGCCGCGAAGCGGTCACAAAGTTTTTCAACAAGCCGGGGATGCTCGGCACGATCATTGACGATTCGAAACCGCTCGTCGGCAAGTCGCTGCAGTATGTCCTGATGGACAGCTGGGAAGCCGGCCAGCTGAACTGGACGGAAAAATTCCGCGAGGAATTTAAGCGTCTTCGCGGATACGACCCCCAGCCGTGGCTGCCAGCGCTCACCGGGCGATATGTGAAGAGTCCGGATGACACCGAGCGATTCCTGTGGGATTTCCGCCGCACGATCGCGGATCTGATTGCGGAGAATCACTATGGCCTCATTCACGATCTCCTGCACCAGCACGACATGAAGCTCACGAGTGAAGCGCCGGGTATCGGCATGCCGGTCTGCGCCGACGAGCTTCAGTGCAAGGGAAAGACGGACATTCCGATGGGCGAGTTCTGGGTCGGTTGGACCGAGGACGGCAGCGATCCGAAAGAGGCCGCGTCGGCTGCGCACATCTACGGCAAAACCATCGCCGCCGCGGAGTCATTCACTGCGACGCCCGAAAACGCAGCGTGGAAGAACGATCCGTACTCGCTCAAGATGCAGGGCGATCGCGAATTCTGCGTCGGCATCAATCGTTACGTTTTCCATCGTTACGCGCATCAGCCGTGGCTCGATCGCGCGCCCGGCATGACCATGGGGCCATGGGGCATCAACTTCGAGCGCACGAACACCTGGTGGGAACCCGCCCGCGCGTGGATCAGCTACATCTCGCGCTGCGAGTATCTGCTGCAGCAAGGCCTCTTCGTCGCGGACCTCGCGTACATGTATCCCGAAGGCGCGCCGGAGAATTTCGATCCGGGTCGCAACAATCCCAAGGCGCCGGCGGGCCATGATTTCGACGGCGTGAACGCTGAAGTCGTCATGACGCGCATGAGCGTGAAGAACGGCATGATCGTTCTTCCCGACGGCATGAGCTACCGTGTGCTCGTGCTGCCGAACACGACGCGCATGACGCCGGCGCTGCTCACGAAAGTGAAATCGCTCGTCGAAGACGGCGCGACGGTCGTGGGCCCGAAACCCACGAAGTCGCCGAGCCTCAACGACTATCCGAAGTGCGATCAGGAAGTGAAACAGCTCGCGGATTCGATCTGGGGAAATCTCGACGGCAAAGATGTGACCGAGCGCCAGCTTGGCAAAGGCCGCATCGTCTGGGGCAAGCCGCTTGAAGAGGTGCTCAGTGTCGAGCCGGACTTCGAAGCGACTTCGTCGCAGGGCACGCCTTCGCTGCGATACATTCACCGCCGCGCGGGTGATACCGAAATCTATTTCGTCAGCAACCAGACCGATCACCCGGAATACGCCGAGTGCACTTTCCGCGTCGACGGCAAGCTGCCGGAGCTGTGGTACGCCGACAGTGGAAAGATGGAATTGGCGTCGGCGTTTTCGAACAATGACGGCCGCACGACCGTTCCGCTGCGGTTTGATCCGTCCGGATCGGTCTTCGTGATCTTTTCGAAGAGCGCAAAGGGCGTCGATCCGGTGCAGATCGTGACGCATGACAGCGTGCCGGTGATCCCGCTGCGCGCGAGCCACGAGACAGCGCAGCACACGCTCGAGATCAAGAAGGCGACCTACGGCGTGCTCAACGGCGACACAAGTCTGCAGCGCGACGTGACGAAGGAACTTCAGTCGAAGGTTCACGACGGCACGATCAGCGTCGAAGCTTCAAACGACATCGCCGGCGACCCCGCCGTGTTGAAATACAAGCAGCTGAAGGTCGATTACGTGTACGACGGCAAACCGGGCACGACGACGATCAAGGAGCGATCGACGTTCGCGGTGCCGACGGCGATTTTCCCGTTCACCGAACAGCCCGCGGTCGAGATCGCATCGTTCGGGGACGGCAAGCATCGCGTGACGATGTGGGAGAACGGCTATTACCAGATCCGCACGGCCTCGGGAAAAGTGCAGTCCGCGAAGGTGATGGATCTGCCGGAAGCGAAGGAAATTACCGGCAGTTGGCAGATCAACTTTCCGCCGAAGAAGGGTGCACCCGCGACTGCGAGCTTCGACAAGCTCATATCGTGGACGGATTCGAAAGATGACGGCGTGAAGTACTTCTCCGGCACCGCGACGTACGTGAAGGACATCGATATCTCGAATGAAATGCTCGGCAAAGATCGGCCGATCTATCTCGACCTGGGCGAAGTGAAAAATCTCGCGGAGGTGAGTCTGAACGGCAAGAACCTCGGCATCCTCTGGAAACCGCCGTTTCGAATCGACATCACCAGCGCCGCTCACGCCGGAAAGAATCACCTGGAAGTGAAGGTGACAAACCTCTGGCCGAACCGATTGATCGGCGATTTGAATCTTCCCGCGGATCAACGCACGACTTGGACCGCCTACAACCCCTACAAGAAAGATTCACCCCTGCTGCCCTCGGGCATTCTCGGTCCGGTAAAGATCGGGACCGGCAAGACGGTAGAGGTGTCGTTTCGGTAACAACTCAACTCCCTCTCCCCATTGGGGAGAGGGCAAGGGAGAGGGGTGAGCGGTGCGATGCATCTATACCGGGCTATTCGCGCGACACGCGCGATTGAGCCGCTTGCGGCTTAGCGGGAACTACAAGAGGGTTTCGCGCGATCAACCACTTTCGAAGTGGAGCACCGCCAACCCCTCTCCCCAACCCTCTCCCCTGTGGGGAGAGGGAGCAAAGCACGCTCATTCGCGCATGGTCATGACGCGCCCCCACGTGCCCTTCGTGCCCCAGATTCCGCAGCGGAGACATTCGAGCTGGATGATCTGACTGTGATCGACGAAAAGATTCACGTTCGAGCCGAAGCTCTTGATGTACCACTCGAACACCGCCGGATCCGCCGCTTCAAACATGATGCGCTCGAGCCCGAGTGCTGATGCGAATTGCGCGGGCACCTCGCTCCGCCATTTCTTCACGCTTTCAGTGATCCCTTCCGATTCGATCATGATGATCTCTGCCCCCGCATCGATGAATCGCTTCGCCCGCGCGATCGCCCAGTTCACATCACCCGTTCCTTCCGATTCAAGTTCCTCAGCTGAGCTTGCGCCACCCGCGCCGAATTGAATGCCGACCTCCGGCTTTGGCTTTAGCCCGGCCTTTCGCACGAGCTCAACGAGCTGCAGCAGATCATCCATCGGGATCGTGATAAACCCGCTGGAGATTTCCATCGTGTCGAAGCCGAGGCGCTTGCACTCGTCGATGTATTGCGTGACCGCGCGACGGCCATGGCCGATTACCGATTCGATGAATCCGCCGGTGGAAACGGTTACGTTCGACTTGTGACACTGCTCAATGATCTGCTCTACCGACGAGCGCGACATCACTGCGAAGGCGCCGCCGCCGAACTTGAGGCTGTCGATCGCATCCGCGCAGCAGTCGAGCAAATCTTCGAGCATCCGCGGGCCCAGTGGCGTGTAATAAGGTCCGCGAATTTCGGTGAGGCCCACGCGCCGCGGTTTCGGGGGGCGCCGATTCATGAGCAGAAACGGCATTGCGCGAGGTTTGGGTTCCGTCGGTTTTCTGGCCATAATCCAACCATGAAGATACGCCTCCCATTCAAAGCCGCGGAACCCACAATCCCGGTGAAACTCGATTCATGACCCAACCTCGCCACACCTTTCCCCGCACGCACCGCCTGCGCTCGAAGCTCGACTTCGCGAAAGTCTTCGACGCAAAAGTCCGCGACTCGCGCGGGCCGCTCACGATCTATGCGCTGCCGAATGACCTCAACCATCCGCGCCTCGGCATCAGCATCGGCCGCCGCGTCGGCACTGCCCCGCGGCGCAATCGCATCAAGCGCCTCCTCCGCGAATCGTTTCGATTGATGCAGCACGATTTCCCGCGCGGATACGATCTCGTCGTCACGGTAAGACCGCACGCGCCGCTCATCCTCGCGGAGTATCAGAAGATCCTCTCCGCCGCGATGGTGAAGCTGCACTCCACATGGATCAAGAAGGTTGGAACCACGGATGAACACAGATGAACACAGATGCGAAGCGCATGCTGCGCGTTCAGCAATCTCTTCCTCTCTTCTCTGATCTGTGTTCATCCGTGTTCATCTGTGATTCCCTTTCTTCATCGCATTCGCGCGCAGGCCGCATATAATGCCCGCCATGGCTCCGAAATTCGTCCGTTCGTCCGTGCGCGAGATGGAAGGCTATACGCCTGGCGAGCAGCCCGGACTTGGTGAGCGCGTCGTCAAGCTCAACACCAACGAGAATCCGTTTCAGCCATCGCCCAAGGTGATGCAGGCGATTCGCGAAATCGAACCGGAGATGCTGCGCCGCTACCCGAATCCCGGCGGCGATCAGTTTCGTGAGGCCGCCGCGAAGGTGCTCGATGTCACCCCCGACATGATCCTCACCGGCAACGGAAGCGACGACGTCATCGCCGTCGCGCTGCTCACGTTCTGCGGGCCCGGCGATGTGCTCGCGTATCCCACGCCGACGTATTCGCTTTATCCGGTGCTGGCGGAGATCGATGAAGTGAAGGTGGTGACGGTCGATTGGGACAACCACTGGTCGCTGCCGATCGACGCACTGCTCGCGACGAAGGCGCGGGCGATTTTCCTCGCCAATCCCAACGCGCCGAGCGGCACGTTCGTCTCGCCGGACAAGATCGAGGAGCTGGCGAACAAGTTCACCGGGGCGATCGTCGTCGATGAAGCGTATGTCGACTTCGCGGAAGAAAATTGCGTTCCGCTTGTGAGCAAATACGAAAACGTGATCGTCTCGCGAACGCTGAGCAAGGCGTATTCGCTGGCAGGACTTCGATTCGGCTACGCCGTCGCCCAACCGAGCGTGATTCGTGAAATGAATAAGACGCGCGACAGCTATCCTGTCGACGCGATTTCCGTCGTCGCCGCGACCGCCGCAATTCTCGACCAGGAATACGCAAAGGTTTCGTGGGACCACGTGAAATCGGAACGTGCACGACTCACGGGCGAGCTGGAACAAATGGGCTGGAGCGTGCTGCCCAGCCAGGCGAACTTCATTCTCGCCGCCGCCCCAGGTGGAAAGGGCAAAGAAGCGTATCTCGGCCTCAAGCAGCAGGGCATCCTCGTTCGATATTTCGACAAGCCCGGCTTAGGTGACAAGATCCGCATCACCGTCGGCACCAGCCAGGAAAACAACGCGCTGCTCGGCGGAATACGAGCACTGAACCTCACTGAAAAACAAGCCGAACTGGCAAAGGCATAAATGATTTGCCACCGATGAACACCGATTCACACCGATAATAAAAGAGGATTGCATCGGTGCGCATCGGTGTCCCATCGGTGGCAAAAAATGGATTGATAGATGGCGAATCGAACAGCAGAGATTTCCCGGAAGACGAAAGAAACGCAGATCCGCGTCGCGATCGACTTGGACGGCTCGGGCAAGGCGAACGTGAAGACCGGCGTCGGCTTCTTCGATCACATGCTCGACCTCCTCGCGCGGCACAGCTTGATCGATCTCACCATCGAAGCGACCGGCGATCTGCATGTGGATGCGCATCACACCGTGGAGGATGTCGGCATCGTGATCGGCCAATGCATCGAGAAGGCGCTGGGCGACAAGCGCGGCATTTATCGTTACGGCGGGGCGATCGTGCCGATGGATGAGAGTTTGGCGCAGGTAGCGATCGATCTATCCGGTCGGCCGGCGTTCGTGTTCAACGTGAATTTCAAGGGCAGCCTGATCGGCAATTTTCCGGTCGAGCTGGTCGACGAATTCTTCAAATCGATCGCGACAAACGCGAAGATGAACCTGCACATCAACGTTCCGTACGGCACGAACAATCACCACATTTCCGAAGGGATCTTCAAAGCGACCGCAAAGGCGCTGCGACAAGCCGTTAGCGCCGATCCCCGCAACAACGACGTGCCCAGCACCAAAGGATCTCTGAACGGATGAATTGAAACCACTGAGATACGAAGACACGAAGCAGTTTCTTTTGCTCAAAAACCGCTTCGTGTCTTTGTGTCTTGGTGGTTTAATTTGATTTCTTGATGTCGGATTCGCGGCCGAATTTTCGCAACCATCTGACGCTCGTGCTGTGCACGATTCTGCATGCGTTCACGCACGCGTACGGCACGCTCCTCGTGCCGCTCTATCTGCTCATTGTCGCGGATTTGAAACTCGGCGCGATTTGGAAAGCCTCGATCATCGTCACGATCTACGGATTCGTCTATTGCCTCTTCAGTTATCCCGCGGGGGTGATGGCGGACCGGTTTAATCGCAAGGCGCTGCTCGGGATCGGGTTGATCGGAAATGCGCTGGCGATCACGGCGATCGGGTTGACGCGGCGATATGAGATGTTGATCGCGCTGGGTGTCGTTGGCGGCTTCTTCGGGACGATCTTTCACCCCGCAGCCAACGCGCTGGTGACGGCGCATTATCCGAAATCGCCCGGAATGGCGATTGGCGTTCTGGGCATGGGTTCGGGACTCGGCTTCTTCGTCGGCCCGCAATATGCCGGCTGGCGCGCACAAAGCGCGACGTGGCAGCGGCCGTGCGTGGAGATGGGATTGGCGGGGATCATTGGGGGAATCATTTTTCTTCTCGTCGCGAAGGAAGTGCGGAAATCCTCCGGTGCGCACGACGCGCCGCATCCGCAGCTTGGTGCGACGCTGCGCCGTCGTGTGCTGAGCATCGCCGCGGTTCTCTCCATGCGCGATTTCGCGGGTGTGGCGGTGCTGTCGCTCGCGAGTATCTACCTGCAGAAGGCGCACGGATACACGGTGAAGCAGGCGGGTTTCGTCATTGGCGGGATGATGCTCCTCAGCTTTTTCGCGAATCCCATCGCGGTGTATCTGAGCCCTGGGAAACGACGGCTTCCCGCGCTGATCCTCATCCTCATCACCGGCGGATTCATCGTCGCGACGACGACGATGTGGAATGTGCGCTTCGTGCTTCCCGTCCTCTGTGCATTCCAAACGCTGCAGCTCGGCAGCTACGCCGTAAGCGACGCCGCCATCCTTGAGCGCGTGCATGCATCGCATCGTGGAAGAGTGGTGGGACTTTTCCTCACAATCGCGGGAACATTCTCCGCCCTCGCGCCGTGGGCGATGGGATTCTGGACGGATCTGCTGCACGATCGCGCGATGCAACCGTCCGCATACGCGCCGATCTTCGCCGTCCTTGGCGTGATGATGCTGATCTCGTCGCTGGCGGCGCCCATCATCGCAAAGCTTGGCGTCGTCACCGGCCCCGCGATCGAGCCGCTCAGCGAATCGCGCCCGCGAACGATGGAGCCGGTGGGATAGCAATTCATTTTGCCACTTGTGGCTTAGCGCGGCACGCGAGCTCCTATGCATTGAAAATCCCCGCTAAGCCGCGAGCGCATAGTTTTCACCCCTCCGTCGCCTTTAACCTGCGGTCAAGGCACCGTCTGCTTTCGCTTTTTATGTTTTCTGCCAAGAGCATTCGTCGTGCTTCTCTGCAATGCCGGGGGTTGGTAATTCCAAGTCGTCGGCTTTGGAAACAGATTCGTCGCATCGTCCCGCGGATCGAGGGTCACAGTGTCGTTGTCGAGAAGGTATCCATCGATCGTGTCGTGTGATCCGGCGAGAACGGTTTCGATCGTGAAGTGCGACGCGTCCGCCGGATCGACTTGTCCGACGTAGATCGTGGTGCCATAGCCGGGGATTGTTGTGCCGAATCCGCTCATGAGCCGCTGCATCGGGGCCGACATCAGTGATCCGGGGATAAACACGCCGGGGGTGAGCGAGATGGACGACACCTCAAACGACGATCGATCGCCGATATTGACGACGACCAGCCGGTGATGCCCGCCGGGCGAGACGAGCTCGTGGCAAAACGCAATCGGCGCGCTTCCGCCCGGCGGCGAATACTTGGCGTAAAAATCCTTCCACGGTGTGACGATCAGTGCGGCATGATATTCATCACTGCTCGCATATCCGCCGAGGGCCATGCACTTTTTTGCATGCTCTTTGTCGACAGTAAATGCAACGGTTCCCAGCGGAGCCGAGTAAGCCATGGCCTTATGTTGCAGAAGCAAAAGCTGAGTCCGCTGAATCGCCTCCGGCCCGAATCGCCAGAGCGAAAGCCCCAGCAGAATCCCCGCGACGAGAATGAGTGCACGGCGCGCGCCGCGGCGGCGATGCCATGGGGCTCGTCCGGTGTAGTCCAGTTGCGGCGGGGGGTCGCTCATTTCTTGCTGGGCTCTAGTCGCGACGACCAATCACGGTGCAGCCAGTCCTCGATCGTTTTCACTACCTTGAGCTTTGAACGCGTTTGAACAAATTCGAATGGATTCTCCCAATCCGCGCCGTCTCCGTCTTCAAGGAGATGCAGGAGCCGGAGCCCAAAACCACCGGTTGACCGCGCGGCTGGATACCAACCCAGATCGATGAGAAGCCGAAAACGTTCATGCGTGATCTGGAGCATGTCCTCCTTGAAGTTCCACGCGTTGTCGTCATACGTTTTGAACGTGGGCTCGACTTCGTAGAAGTCGTTGAAGTCGACGCTCCAGCCACTCGGAATCCGAAGCGGCTGAAGCGGAGGATTGGGGGTTATTTTTCGTCTTCGCATTGTAGGGTGCGGTTCAGCGCACCGGTTACTCCTATTCTAAAGGCAAATAACCGGTGCGCTGAAGCGCACCCTACGTCATTTCGTGACGAGCGATTGCAGGTGTGCGACGATCTCGCTGCGCGCGATCGCTGTTTGCTCGGTTGTCTTCAGATTCTTCAAGACGACATTGCCGGAAGAAAGTTCTGTCTCGCCCACGGTGATGGCGTAGGCGGCGCCTTCTCGGTCGGCGAGTTTGAATTGGGCCTTCGCGGAGCGACCGGTGGGGTCCATGTCGGCGGGGATGTTGTGTTGGCGGAGTTCCTGGATCAACTTGAGGTTTGCGTCGCGCGCGGCATCACCCAGGGAGATCAGCCAGACGAGTGGGGGCGAGGACTTTGGCAGGTCGACGCCCTGCGCTTCGAGCGCGATGAGCAGCCGCTCCAGTCCTGAGCCGAATCCCACGCCCGGAGTCGGTTTCCCATCGAGCGTTTCGACGAGGTTGTCATATCGTCCGCCGCCGCCCATGGAGTTTTGCGCGCCCAGTCCGCCGGCGATCACTTCCCAAACCGTGTTGGTGTAATAGTCGAGTCCGCGGACGAGAGTCGAATCGACGACGAATGGAATGCTTCCTTGTGTCAGCAGTTCCTGCACGCGGGCGAAATGAGTTTGGCTCGCCTCCGAAAGATATTCCTGCGCCGCCGGCGCGCCCTCGCGCGCTTTCACATCCTTCTCGTCCTTCGAGTCGAGGATGCGTAGTGGATTCTCCGTGAGTCGGCGCTGCGAATCTTCCGAAAGCTGCGACTTACGCGGTTCGAGGAATTGAACGAGCGCATCGCGATATCGCTTTTTCGATTCCGCATCGCCGAGCGTATTGAGGCGCAGCGAGAGATCCTTCACGCCGCACCGGCGATAGAAATCCATCTGCAGGGTGATGCACTCTGCGTCCTGTTCCGGCTGAGCGATGCCGAAGGCTTCGACGCCGAACTGATGATGCTGGTGATAGCGCCCGCGCTGCGGCCGCTCGTAACGAAAGTTCGGCGCGATGTAGAAGACTTTCAGTCGCGATCCCTGATCGGCGAGCAGATTGTGCTGCACGGCCGCTCGAACCACGCCGGGCGTTCCCTCTGGCCGGAGCGTCAGCGAATCGCCGCCGCGATCGGTAAAGGTGAACGTCTCACGACGCACGATGTCCGTCGTCTCGCCAGTTCCGCGATGAAAGAGGTCGGTGTACTCGTAAATCGGCGTGCGTATCTCGCGGAAGTGATAGAGCGCCGCGACTTCGCGCGCGATGCGCTCGATCGCCTGCCAGTTCGCGCTCACCGTCCAGGGATCCTTGGGATTGCCGTCGGGGAGGATGTCGTACGTGCCTTTGGGGGCTTGAATCTTAGACATGGATGAAAACCCGAATTCCAAAACCCGAATGACGAATCAATGACCGAATGACCAAATGCTTCAATGATGCGCGCGATGCGCATGATGCATTCGGGCATTTGAGCATTCATTCGGCATTCGGACTTCGGGTTTCGGATTTCGCATCAGTCCTTCTTCTCGGGCGTCGCCGGGACTTCGACGTCTTCGATCTGGGCCTGCTCGAGGATCTTATCGACCGCCTTTTGCTCGCGCATCTGGATGTACAGATTCTGCAGCGAGCCGTCTTTCGCCATCTGCTGCTTCATCTTTTCCGGGCGCTGCCCGCGTTGAGCCGCGAGCATCGCGATGCGGCCGTTCAGTTCGGCCTCATCCACATCCGCGTTCTGATCATTGGCGATCTTCTGCAGGATGAAGAACAGCTTCAGTTCGCGGCCGGCTTCGTCCTTCGCGCCGCCGCGAAGCTGCTCGATATTCGCCTCGATCTGTTCACGCGGCATGCCGCGCATCATCAGATCCGTTGCCCGGCGGTTCACCACGCGATCGGCCTGCCGATCGGAAAGCTTCGTCGGCAATTCGATTGGCGTGTTCGCCAGCAGATACTGATTCACCTGCTCGCGCATCGAGTTCTGAATGTCGTACTGGATGCGCTCTTCCATCTGCTGCCGCAGCGCGTCCATCAGCTCTTCTTGCTTTGTGAAGCCGAGATCCTGAAGAAACGCTTCGTTGATCTCCGCCTCTTCAAGCCGCTTGATGTCTTTGACGGCGATTTCGATCTCGACGTCCTTGTCTTTCAGCTGCTCGTTCGGATGCGTATCAGGTGCGTGCGTCTTGATCGTGCGCGTCTCGCCGCTCTTGGCGCCCTTGAGCTCGTTCGCGAGGTCAT
Organism: Phycisphaerae bacterium; assembly: GCA_025924315.1. Taxonomy (GTDB): domain Bacteria; phylum Planctomycetota; class Phycisphaerae; order Tepidisphaerales; family Tepidisphaeraceae; genus JAICIO01. Next base: position 7,335 of record JAICIO010000081.1, on the reverse strand, counting down.
CAATTTGGATGCCCGCGATACGCCCGGCGCGGGAGATGACCTGTGCGTCATGCTGATGCGTGACCTCGTTGCCGTCGACCTTTACGTGCACGTCGGCGATGATGTAATCGCCGTCTTCAATCCCGCGATCTTCCACCGGCACGAGCGCGCCCTGTTGCTGGCGGAGGTTCGCCAGCGCCTGGTTCACGTTTTCTTCGGTGACGGCGATCTTGGGCTTCTTAATCTTCAGATTCTTCAGGTCCGGGATCGTGATGTCCGGCTGCACCTCGACCTGAAACGAGTAGTTCATCCCGCCGTCTTCGGGCAGCTTGATCGCGTCCGGGTTGTCGAACTCCGGCTCGCCGATGACTTGCAGGTTGTTCTTCTCGACCGCCTGCTCATAGCTTTCGCTGATGAGCGTGCGGCGCACCTGCTCGCGGACGTCGTTGTTAAACCGCTTCTCAATCAGCTTTTGTGGCGCATGACCGGGGCGGAAGCCGGGCAGAGCGGCCTCGCGGCGCAGTTCCTTGAACTGCTCGGAGAGCTTGGCGTCGATGCGATCCTTGGGGATCTCGACGGTGACCTTTTTAGTGGCCGGACCAGCATCTTCGATCTTGATCTGGTAGGTGTATTCTTCTTCCTGCTGCTGATCCGCAACCGCGGCTTCGTTTTCCGCCATGACGTCCTCTTGGGCTTTTTGTGGTCCAGAAATTCAACGACCTCGCGCAGGCCGAAAGACCTTCCCGGCCGAACGCGAGCCCCGCATCTTATGGGGAACGCGGGATTTTGGGAAGGGGGGATGGCTGACGGGATCTGCATGGGGCTTCATCGAGGATGGTTTGTATAATCATGGCCGTATAGGCAAGTAGAATCTCGCGTGATTCATATGACCAATACGACTGACAGCCTAAAAGTCCAACTGCCACTCGATGCGATTGAATCGCTCTGCCAAAAATATGGCGTCGAGGAACTCAGCATATTCGGCTCAGTCTTACGAGACGACTATGGCACGAATAGTGACATCGATTTTCTCGTCAGGTTCAAGCAAAACGATGCAGGCCCCTGGGGTGCAAAGTTTGATGAACTGGCGCAGGAACTAGCAAGCGTTCTAGGGCGCAAGGTCGACCTAGTCAGCAAGAACGGAATTGAAGCGAGCAGCAACTATCTTCGCCGTGACCACATCCTCCAGACGGCGCGGGTGATTTATGCGGCCTGATGAGCACCTCCTGCTCGACATGCTCATTTATGCGCGCAAGGCAAGAGACTTTAACTCGGGAGTGAGTTGGGAACAGTTTTCGAAGGACGAGCTACGCCAATTCGCGACGCAGCGCGTGCTTCAGATCATTGGTGAAGCCGCCTGGAAGGTTTCCGAGGGATATAAAACCGCGCACCCGGCCATACCATGGACGCAGATCTCGGCGCTGCGGCACCGTTTGGTACATGACTATGCGCAAATTGACCTGCCACGAGTGTGGGAGATCGTGCAAAAACACGTTTCGCCACTGATTGTCGCGCTGGAGCCGCTTGTTCCACCGCCGCCCACGGCCTCGCCATGAGTTCGCTCGCGTTCAGTCGGCATTCCTCAAACGTCACTTCTTTTCTTCATTCGGTTTGCCCGAGAACTGGAAAGCTCTCGCGGCGGCGGTTTGCCATTTGCCGTCTTTTTTGACCCACAACCACGAGACGTGGTGTTCGAAAGCTGGGGCGGCGGAGCCGTCTTCGCCTTTGATACCGGTGATGTTGCCCGTCACGTCGGCGAGGGCGACGTCATCGGTGATCCATTGGATCTTGATGTCGCTGGTGGTGTACGTGCTGCCTTTGAACATCTGCGAATGCTCTTTGGTAAACAGCTTTTCGATCTCATCGCGGCCGTGCGCTTCGACGGCGAAGGGATTGATCAGGCTGCCGTCTTCGGTGAAGAACCCGGCCATCGCCTTGGCGTCGTCTTTGTTCCACGCGGCGGAGAATTCGTTGATGCGATCCTTGATCGCCCGATCGTCGGCGGCGAAAGCGGAAGTTGAGAGCAACGCAACAACTACGACCGAGAGGAAGAGCCTGCGCATGCGATCTCCTTGGGTTGAGTCGGCGCAGCGTAGCTTAGGTTGCATCGAAAGCAACATTGGAGCAAGGGCCGAAGGGATTCACCGACGACTTGGCGATTGCAATCGGGGCCTCCGTTGCTCGCAAGAAAATCCGCCGGCATATCCGGCATATTCCATTTAATGCCACGACCGATGGCCTCGGTGGCGCCCCAGAACCACCCACTTTTCTGGCCGCGCTTCGGGCACGGCGTAGTCTTTCCTCACCAATCGGGCCAGACGTTCTTCACGGATCTTCTGAGGTCAATTCATGCGTGGCGGGAAGCGAAAATGGGCGCGCGGGGTGAATTCTTCGCGCGGGGTGTTCGAGCCGCTCGAGCGGCGCGAGATGATGGCCGCGCATATCGTCGGCAACAGCACGAGCTATTCAACGATCCAGGCGGCCGTAAATGCTGCGGTCGCGGGGCAGACGATCAACGTCGACGCCGGGACGTACAACGAAACCGTGACGATCAATAAGAGCTTGACCATTCGCGGGGCGCAGGCGGGCGTTGACGCGCGCAACACGCGCGGGACCGAAAGTATCGTTTATGCGACGCAGACTGTGTTCGATGTTTTCGCGAATGATGTGACGATCGACGGGTTTACGATCCAGGGAAATCGTGCCGACATCGGATCGAAGCTCGGGGCGGGCGTGCTGATGGAGCCGAGCATCCATGGCACGAAGATTCTCAACAACATCATTCAGAACAACGTTACCGGCATCTATCTTTCGAACAACAGCAACACCGACGCCGCCCTGATTCAGCACAACCTGATTCAGAACAATTTCGAGGCGAACAACAACTGGTCGACGAAGACGGAAAACGGCAGCCGCGCGATTTACACGGACGGCCAGGTTTCGGGTGGGCTGCTCACCAACGCCACCATCGACGCCAACAAGATCTACAACAGCGACTACAGCGGCGGCGACGAGGACATGGGCCTGATCTCGCTGCAGGCGCTGAATGCGGGCAAGCAGTTCAATATCACGATCACGAACAACTACATCGGTAACGACAGCAAAGGCATCCTGTCCACGAACGCGACGAACCTCGTGATCATGGGGAACACGTTCGTGAACTGCAACGATTCTTCGAGCGGGCCGGTGCGCTTCGAGGGGAACAACAATACCGTTGATATTCAATACAACCAGATCGTCGGCAACAAGGGACCCGGTGTCGCGATCGACAATTCTGGCGTCGCGGGGAACAGCTCCGGCTTCGTCATCAACAACAACAACATCTACAGCACCGGCGGAAACATCGGCGTGATCACGGTCGCGAGCCAATACATCGGGATGCTGACCACCGTCGGCAACTGGTGGGGCGCCACGAGCGGTCCAAGCGGCGATGGGCCCGGCACAGGTACGGCGGTGTGGGCCAACGGCCAGCTCGGTCACGGCGTGACACCGAAAGGCCTCGCGGGCGGAACAGTTACGTTCTCACCGTGGGCGACGGCGCTCATCGACATCACGAAGATTCCGGCGCCGGCGGCGCCGACGGGCCTTTCCGTCAGCCCCGCGTCCGCGTCGCAGGTGCAGCTGAGCTGGACTCCGCAGATGACCACCGCGACGAGCCAGCTCATTCAGCGATCGACCGACGGCGTGAACTTCACCACCGTCGCGGTCGTGCCGTCGCTGCTCAATACGTTCGCCGATTACGGACTCGTCGGCGGAACGACGTACACGTATCGCATTGTCGCATCGAACAGCACGGGCAACACGAATAGCGCCACCGCGTCCGGCACAACGCTTCCGTCGGCGGGCGGATCCGTGCCGCTTTCGTCGCTCACGTGGACGAGCGCGACGACCGGTTACGGCGTCGTGCAGAAGAATCTTTCGATCGCGGGCAACCCCATCACCGTCGGCGGAACGACTTACACCACTGGAATCGGCACGCACGCCGCCAGCACGATCACCTATGCGCTCGCCGGTCAATACACGTCGTTCAGCGCGATCGTCGGCATTGATTCGGAAGAAGACAACAAAGGCACCGGCTCGGTCATCTTCCAGGTGATCGGCGATGGAAAAGTGCTCTTCAATTCCGGCACGATGACCAACGGCCAGACGCAGAGCGCCAGCGTCGATCTCACCGGCGTGCAGACGCTGCAGCTCGTCGCGACGAACGGCATTGCGAACTCGATCGATTATGATCACGCCGACTGGGCGAACGCGATGGTCACCGTTGGCTCGTCGCTGCCGACCGCGCCAAGCAACCTCACGGCAAAGCTTACGACGACGGTCGCTCTCAACTGGTCAGCGAGTGTGAACGCCACCGGTTACACGATTCAGCGCAGCTCCGACGGCGCGAATTACACGACGCTCACTCCCGGTCTTACCGCGACGAGCTACACCGATGCTTCCGTACTCGCGCTCGGCACGACGTACACCTATCGCATCCTCGCGACGAACAACCAGGGCAGCTCGGCGCCGTCGAACACGGCTTCGGTCACCACCGCGCCGCTCGGCACGCTCATGTTCGCGCTCAGTGCGCTCACACCCGCGAGCGCGACGACCGGATATGGCAGCGTGATGATGAACAAGACCGTGAACGGCAATCCGCTGACGCTGAACGGCGCGGTATATCAGTCCGGCGTCGGCGTGCACGCGGTCAGCAATCTCACCTATAACCTCGCGGGCCAGTTCAGCTCGTTCCAATCGGATGTCGGCATCGATGACGAGGAAAACGCCAAGGGGACAGGCTCGGTCGATTTCCAGGTCATCGGCGACGGAAAAATTCTGTTCGATTCGGGCGTGTTGCATAACGGCCAGGCGCCCGTGCACGTTTCGGTGGATGTCACCGGCGTGCAGACGCTGCAGCTTGTCGCGAACAACGGTGTCGCGAATTCGATCGACTACGATCACGCGGACTGGGCTGGAGCGATTCTCACAGGCACGCCGGTTGCACCCACAGCGCCCACTGGACTCGTCGCGACGGCGCTCACCGCATCTAGCGTGAAGTTGACCTGGGCGGCGCAGTCGAATGTCGTGACCTACGCGATCGATCGTTCGACCGACAACGCGACGTGGACGACTATTACGACCACCGTCGCGGGCAATTCGACGAGCTGGATCGATCCGACAACGCTTTCGGCCAGCACCGATTACTACTACCGCATCCGCGCCACGAACCTTGCCGGCACTTCGGACAATTCGCTCTCCGCGAAAGTGACGACGCCCGCGAAGCAGAACGTGACGTATCTCTCGGATCTAACGCCTGTCTCGGCAACGTCGGGCTACAGCACGGCGCAGATGGACAAGAGCATTCTCGGCAATGTGCTGTCCGTCGGCGGGGTGACGTATGCGAAGGGCATCGGAACGCACGCGTCGAGCACGATCATCTACAATCTCAATGGCGCGTTCAGCAACTTCGTCAGCATGGTCGGCATCGATGATGAAGAGCTCGGCAAGGGCATCGGCACGGCCGACTTCCAAGTCTACGGCGACGGCGTGCTGCTCTTCGATAGCGGCGCGCTGACGAACGGCCAAACCGCAAGCATCGCGGTGAGCGTTCAGGGCGTGAAAACGCTGACGCTGATCGCGGGGAGCGTGAACGACAACATCGATTATGCGCACGCGGATTGGGCGGGGGCGCAGTTGTTGTCGTAACCGTATGAGGCGCGTTGGTGGAAAGGTTTGTCTTTGGTGGCACAGACATTCTTGTCTGTGATGTGGCGATGTACTCATCGACGCATATCGGTCGCGGAGTACCGCGTCCGATCACCGGCAGGAATGTCGGTGCCACCAAAAGCTCTTCCTGCAGTGTGCGATTCCATTTCAGGCCGATTTCAGCACAATGAAGGACGATGCGTCCTCTCATCCAACCGATCGTATCTGCATCCATCGCACTGTTCGTGTCATTCTCCGTGGTTCGCGCTGCAGACGCGCCGGCGAGCGCGCCCACCACATCGCCGGTCCCGGTAATCGACGGCATCGTTCAACCGCGACGACCGCTCAAAGACGCGATCGCCGACGCGATGGCGTTTTTGAAAAAGGGCGATGATGGGTATGTGCCCGGGACGCTCGACGGTCCCCTGGCCGGTTATTTCACCAGCGCGCACGTGATGACGGACGGCTCGCCGTCGTCACGCAAGTTCGCCTTTCCAGCGCGACAGCATGCGTACTTCATCTTCACGTTTCTGCATTACAACAAGTACAGCGGGGAAGCCGAGTGGCTGCAGCGGGCGAAAGACCTCGGTGACTGGAATCTCGCGCATTCAACGCCGAGCGATGCAGCGTGGCCGAACCTTCCCTGGGCAGTTTGGACTGAAGGCCACGGCGGAGGCTCGCAGGACAAGGACGCGACCGAACCGGACAAGGCCGCGTGGTTCGGAAAGGCGTATCTCGCGCTGTACGACGTGACGAAAGATGAGCGCTATCTCGAAGGCGCGAAGAAGATCGCCGAAACGCTCGTTAAAAAGCAGAGTGAGGATGGTTCGTGGCCATTTCGTGTCGTTCCTCGCGACGGCACGGTGCGCCAACAGTTCGGCGGAGCGCCAGTCTATTACGTCGAGTTCTTCCAGCTGCTTTCGAAGCGCGATCCGAATCCGAAATGGGGCAAAGCTTACGACCGCTCGCTCAAGCTGATGATCGCGCGCAATGTCGAGCAGAATCAGTGGGGCACGTATCACGAAGACATCAAGGAGAAGGCGCCCGAGTATCTCTCTGCCGAGCCGATGAGCTTTACCGCAGACTGGCTCTTCCGAAACTCAAAAGATCATCCCGAGTACATCGACATGGGCCGCAAGGTGATCGAGCGGATGGAGGCGGCGCTCGTGCACACCAGCGGCCATCCCGCCGACCCAGCACCTGCAGTCAGCGAACAGGCCGGCTTCCAGCACATGATGCCCGGTCACACCGCGCGATATTGCCTCGCCCTCACCGATCTCTACGTCGCAACCGGTGACAAGGACGCAAAGCGCAAAGCGCTCAGCGGTTTCAACGCGCTCACATATATGCAAAGCGACGCGGGCCTTTTCCGTACGATGTTCCAGCTCGTGAACGAAAAAAAGCCTCATCCCAATCGCGAGGATTGGTATTCGCAGCATCTCTACACGGTGTGCCACGTCCTCGAAGCGCTGCCGAAGCTGCCGGAACTGAATGGGAAATAATGGAGGTCACTTAATACGCGCGCTGCATGATGCCTTCTGTAGGGTCCGGGTAAGCGGGCCCGTGTTTTATTGGGTGTTGGCGGCGGCCAAATAACACGTGCCCGGGAGGGGGCCCAACCAAATGCGGGCGGGCCAGGGGCCGGTTTCAGACCGCCACCGCAGCCGG
>JAICIO010000080.1 GCA_025924315.1 Phycisphaerae bacterium | reverse complement strand
TGTCGGGTCTAAAAAAAAAGACCACACTCGATTGATGGCCGCTGTTCGGGGGCGATTCCGCCCACGGTTTATTGCTTTGCCTACGCGACTCCGGGGTGCCCTCACGCCCACCCTACGAGATCCGCGAACGAATCGGACGCAGGATTCTCAAAAGCATCGGCAACACGATCAGCACCAACGGCAGCTGTGCGATGAGGCCCGCGATGATCGCGATCGACAGCGGTTGCAGGATCGATGAGCCGTGACCGATGTTCAGCGCCAGCGGCAGCAGCGCCAGGATCGCCGCCACCGTGGTCATCACGATCGCCCGCATCCGGTTCTCACCCGCGACGATCAATCGATCCGATAGCGAGCCTTCGTGTGGAAAATCGACCAGCTCGGAACAGTAAAAGATCGCCACTTCCGTCACGTTGCCGACGATCATCACCATCCCCATCAGCGATGAGATGTTCAGCTCTGTTCCCGTAAGCCAAAGCGCGAAGAACACCACCGCAATCGCGAGCAGTGTTGTGATCAAAATCGAAGCTGCGATGCGGAAGCTCTCGTAGAGGAACAGCAAGAGCAAAAGCACGAGCGTCGTCGCGGCGATGATCACGATCAGCAGCCCTCGGAACGCGATCTGTTGCTGTTCGTACAACCCGCCAAGCGTGTAGCGCACGCCGGTGGGCAGCGTCCCCGGCGCATCGAGGGCGGCGCGAACGTCGTTCACCGTCGAACCGAGATCGCGGCCCTCGATTCGCGCCGTCACCGAAACCACCTGCGTCAAATCAACGCGATTGATCTCCGGCTCGCCGCTGACCGTTTGAATCGTCGCGATTTTCTTCAGCGGAAAGACGTGACCATCCGGCGCGCGAATTGGAAGCTCCGCGATATCCGAATCCTTCTGCCTCGCGGTCAGCGGAAGCCACACGCGCACGCCAACAAGCTTTTCGCCAACCTGAACCTGCGTCGCCACATCGCCGCTGAGCTCGTCCGAGAGCTGCTTGCTGACAACTGAAGGATCAACGCCTTCGAGCGACGCTTTCGTGCGATCCACCGAGATGTTCAGCGAATCCCCAGCCGGCACGATTCCGCTGACCGGCTCGACGATGCCGTCAATCTTCGAAATCTTCTCCTTCACTTCCGGCGCCAGCTTTTGCAACAGCTGTTCATCCTCCGAAAAGAGGTTGATCACGACCGGCTCAGGCCGGCCCGTGATGTCGCCAATGATGTCCTCCATCAGCTGCGACAATTCAAAATCAACCCCCGGCAGCGAGCGCTCGATGCGCGTGCGCACATCGCTCATCACATCGTCAATGTCGCGCCGTGGAAGCGGCTTGAGCTGCACGAAGAAATCGCCGCTGTTCGCCTCGCTGAAATCTCCGCCCATCGCGAAGCCCGTGCGACGCGAAAACGTCTGCACTTCAGGCGTGTCGTGCAGCACATTCTCGACCGTCTTTAAAATGCGATCGGTTTCGGTGAGCGAAGTCCCCGGCGGAGTGACGTAGTCAATAATGAACCCGCCTTCATCCATCGACGGCATGAATCCACTGGGCAATCGCGTGTAGGTGAGATATCCAACCGCAACGAGACCGATCGCGATGAACACGACAAGCCACGGCACGCGGAGCAGTCCCCACATCATCTCCGCATAAATGCGATGCGAGAGCGCTCGCGATTGTTCGGCCTGTGGCCTGTGCGTCGAGCGGCGCAGAAACTTCCCCGCCAGCACTGGGATGACGAGCCATGCGATAAAAAACGAAATGATCAGGCTGCTCGCCATCGAGAGCGAGAGCGACGCGAAAAAGGCCCCCGCGACGCCGACGAGAAACGCCGGTGGGATGTGAATTACGATCGTCGAAAGCGATGAACCCGCGAGCGGTTTGCTGAATTCGTTCGACGCCGCCTGAACGGTTTCCGTCGCCTCGCGCGTCGCGCCGCCATGCAACCGCCGCACGATGTGCTCGCACATCACGATCGCGTCGTCAATGATCAAGCCGACGGCCGCGGCCATCCCGCCGAGCGTCATGATGTTGAAGCTCGAATTGAGCAGATACAGCAACAGCGCCGTGATCGCGAGCACGCTCGGCACGGTGATCGCCGCCACCAGCGTGATCCGCCAGTTCCGCAGGAACAGCAGGAGCACCAGCGCGGCCAATCCGACGCCGATGAGCACCGCGTCGCGAACGCTGCGAGCGGACGACAGGATCAACTCGCTCTGGTCATACCACTTCGTGATCGTGATGCCCGAATCTGCGGGGAGGCGCTTCTCTTCCTGGCTCAAGAGTCCCTGAATGGCCTTCGCCACCGCGACGGTATTCGCGCCAGGCTGCTGATACACATCGAACAAAACCGCCGGCTGCCCATCCGCGGTCGCGATCGTCGTGGGTGGCACGATCGAGTCGCGCACCGTTGCGACATCGGACAACCGCACGACGCCGGCGGCGCTCGAACGGATGACCAGCGCCGCGATGTCCTGGCGCGTTTTGAGGCGCGCATCCGTCACGACAAGATATTGCCGATAATGATCCTCCAGCACCCCCGCCGACTCCAGCACGTTAGCGTTCGCGAGCGCGGCCGTGACGTCCGCCTCCGTCAATCCCTGCGCGAGCAGCTTCCGCGGATCGACATCCACGCGCCACTCTTCGACCGCACCGCCTTGCACGTCCACGCGCGCCACGCCCGCCGCCGTCGCGAGCACGGGCGCGAGTTCAAACTGCGCCCAATCGCGAAGCTCGGGCAGCGATTTTCGTTTCGATGTGACGCTGTATGAAATCGTCGAGAAGACCGTCGGATCCATCTGGCGGACTTCGAACGTCGCGCCCTCCGGCAGCTTCGGAAGAATCTGATTTGCCTGCGCTTGCGCCCGCAGCAACGCGGCCGCCATGTCCTCACCCCAATCAAACGTGAGCCAGACTTCAACGGCTCCGCGACTGGTTCGCGATTCAACTGACCGCACACCCGGAATCGCGCGCAGCACTTCTTCCAGCGGGCGCGTCACCTGCACGGTCATCTGTTCGACCGGCCGGTCGCCCGCGCTCACGTTGGCGCGAATCCGCGGAAAGTTGACGCGCGGAAACAGCGAGACCGGTAGCCGTGTCGAGCACACCGCCCCGCCGACCACCAGGATGATCACGAGGAAGATGAGCGACCGCGCGTGGCGGCTCGCCCAGGATGCGACCTTCAAGATCGATCCTCCTTCGATGCCTCGCCCGTTGGCTCGGAAGTCGGCGCGGTCGCCGGCGCTTCGGAAACCTTCACCTTCATCCCGTCATCGAGCAGTGAATTGCCGGAAACAACGACAGGATCGCCCGCGTTCAATCCTTCGCCCACGACCTGCACATCGTCGCCGCTTTGAAGTCCAAGCTTCACCGCATGTTTTGACGCCTTGCCGTCGCGAACGGTGAACACAGCGTATTCGTCCGACTCATCCACAGTGGCAGCGCTGCGCGGGACAACCAGCCCGTCGGCCGCCGCGAGCGTCGCCGCGCCGGTTACGAAGCTGTCGATGAGCAGCTTCGAATCCGCGGGCAGCGTCACGCGCACTTCCGCAAGCCGCGTCGCCGGATCAACCCGACCCGCGATGACGCGCACTTTTCCCTGAACCGCTTCGCCGTCGGATTGATCGACCGCGCGCAGCGCGATCGCCTGCCCCGGCTTCAGCTTCGCGGCCAGATCCAGACTCGCCCCAAGCTTCGCCTCCACGCGGCGGCTCGCCGCCAGTTCCACCAGCGCCCCGCCGGCGGGAACGATTTGTCCTTCCTGCACGTCGATCTTGCTCACATTCCCTTTGATCGCCGCCTTCAGCTCGTGCGGCTTGCCCACCCCGCGATCGATGAGGCTCTTATGCTTGAGTTTCGCCGCGTCCAGCGTCTGTTGCGCCTGCGAAAGCTCCTGATTCGTCGCGAGGCGATCCTTCACGCGCTGCTGCACCTGATCGAAATCTTTCTGCGCGAACTCGAGTTGCTTGCTCGCCTCTTCAAGCGACAGCAGCGCATCCGGACTCGCCTCAAGCTGCACGGTAACGGTATCCGGCGCGATATCCTGCCCCGCAGTCACGAGGACCCGCACGATGCGCGATTCGAACGGCACCGACTGAATGTGCAGGTCGCTCGGCTCCGCGACGATCGATCCATAGAGCTGCGTCTTCTGTTCGATCGTCCGCTTGACGATCGGCGCGACGGTGACATCGACGACCGCGTCTTCCTTCGCGTCGCCCCCTTTGTCGTCACCCGAATCGCCGCCGGGCTCCGTCGTCCTCGACGCCTCGGACTCGTGATGTCGCGCGAACCAGTATCCCCCGCCGGCGGCAAGCGCCGCGACGACGATGATCAAAATGACGATCCCGAGAACCTTCATCTAGCCTTCCCATCATCGCTGGCCTGCGTGGCGGCGCTGCCCGCATTGAGCGGCAGAAATTCGCCGGACGCCAGTTCCAGCGCGATCCATTGCTGGACCAGTTCCTGCTTGAGCTTCGTCAGGTCGATCTGCTTCTTCGCGAGATCCGAACGCGCCGAGTAATAACTCACAATGTCGGTATTCCCCTGCGCCAGCGCTTTCTCGTAAGTCTGCGTGAGACGCTGCAGCGACGCGATCGACGCCTCAGCGGCGCTGATCTGCTTGTTGATCGATCCGACCTCCAGCGCCGCCAGCTCGATTTCCGACCGCGCCGCGATGCGACGGCTCGAATACTCATCGTACAGCTTTTGCCGCGTCGCCTCTTCCTGCGCGATCGCGGCCTGATTGTGATCGAAGATCGGCAGATCGAGGGTGAGGCCAACGCCAATCGTCTTGATCGCAGTCGTGTCGCGCGCGAGTTCGGGGCCCAGGCTGAGCTTCGGAAATTGCCCGAGGATCGCCGTGCGAACGATCGCTTCCTGGCTTTGATATCCATGCCGCAGCGCCACCAGATCCAGCCGGCGATGGTCAAGGTTCGCGATGAGGTCATGCACCGGCGGAGAGGCAAAATGCGACGGCAATTCCACGTCGCGCAATTTCAATTCGGCATCCGCTGACAGCCCGAGTGATTGATTCAGCTGCAACCGCTCTCGCCGGAGCTCGCGTTCCTGTCCGACCTCCGCCTCGATGGCATCGCTCGATGCACTCTCGGCCGCGGAGAGATCGAGCAGCGTCTTCTGATGATTGTCGACCGCCTTCTGAACAATCCGAAGATTCTCGTCGAGCTGCTCGCGAATTTCGCGCGCAATACGAAGACCCCCTTCCAGCGCCAGCACGTTGTACGCGCTCGTCTTCGCCGCCTGCGCGGTCTGCCATTCCTTCCACGCGATGTCCAGCTCGACGGACTGTGCATCCTCCTTCGCGGAGAGCTGCCGCGCATTGCGCGTGATCAGGGCGTTGATGTCCCACTGCAATCCAAGTCCGTACGCGATGTGGTTGTCCGGCGGAGAGCTGTCGTACGGAAAATCGAGGCTGCCGGTCAGCTGAAAATTCGGCAGCAACCCCGCCTGCACCAACTGCGCCTGCGAGATCGCACGCTGGTCGCGCTCGGCCTGCAGATCCGGGTTCATCACCACCGCGAGCACCGCCACCTCGTCCGGCGAAAGGCCTTTCGACAGATCCAGTTGCACCGGCTTGAGAATCGGATGATGCAATTCGCTCGCGGCCACGCGTACCCGCTCGCGATCGCCTTCCGTCAGCACGTGATCGGTTTGATCGAGCGGCTTTGCTGCATATTTTGCGCAGCCGAGCGCGGCGCAAGCGACAACGAGAGCTAAACATGCCGAGAGAGGTTTCATCCGCCGTGCGCGAGGATAACAATGCAACGAATCATCCGAAAGATCGCTTCCCGCCTTCGGACATGCAACCGAGAGATTACCGGATGCAGCATGAAAGGACGGTGACAGGTCGCCGGGCGTTCATCCCACGGTGTGGCACACCCGTCCCCGGCTGTGCTTCTGTGCAGACCGGACCGACCGATACCACCGATCGAGCACGAGCAGTGCATAGAGCGTTCGCGAGCGATCGACGCGGCCTTCCTGATGCTCGCGATTCCACTCGGCGAACGGCTCTCTTGGCATCGCATCCAAATTCCATAGCGGGCTGTCGCGCAGGATGTCTTCGATGTGATCGTGGAGCAGTCCCTCCTTCAGCCACCGCGCTAGCGGGATCGCAAATCCTTTCTTGCGCCGATGGATGATGTCCCGCGGGAGCCAGGCCTCGGCAGCGCTTTTGAGGAGAAGCTTCGTGCCGCTGCGGTGAACCTTCAGACGACTCGGAAGTGAGAATGCGAAATCGACGAGGTCATTGCTCAAGAGCGGAGGACGCACTTCGAGGCTGTTCGCCATGCTCGCGCGATCGACTTTTGTCAGGACCGCGCCCGGAAGGTAGCTGGCGAAATCGAGAGCGAGGATCGAATTGAGCCCCGATCCTGTTGTTCGTCCCGCAAGCAAATGATCGACCCCCGGCGGAATCGAAAACGCGAGTCGCTCAAGATCCGCGATGTCGAGATTCGACATCCAGCGCAAATGCCGCAGCCGATCGTCGTCGGCCCAGCGCAGGGCGAAACGCTTCGCCTTCCAGTCGAACCGCTGATAGCCCGGCTGCACGGGAAGGCGACGAACGATTGGCTCGATAATGTTCTGGCGAACGGAATCCGGAATCGCGGCATACAACGCCGCCATGCGGTGCGCCTTGTACGTCGGATACCCGCCCCACAATTCGTCTCCGCCGTCGCCGCCGAGGACAACCTTCACGTGACGCGATGCGAGGCGCGATAGAGCGAACGTCGGCAACACGGACGAATCGGCGATCGGTTCGTCGAGGCAATCGATCGCTTCGTCGAACGTTTCGAGCAGCCGCTCTTCGCTGAACGTCTCCTCGACGTGCTTCGAACCGATGTGCTTTGCGACGCGACGCGCGAATTCGCTCTCGTCGAACTGCGGATCGTCGAAGCGAATGGTAAATGTCTGCAGCTGCGTGCGCGAGGATTTCTGCGCAATCGCCGCGACGAGGGACGAATCGATCCCCCCGCTCAAGAATACGCCCAGCGGAACATCCGACATCATCTGCGCTTCCACGGATTGCCGCAGCTTTGACCGCAGTGTTTTGACCAGTTCGCGTTTCGATTCGCTGACCGGTTTCTCGCTCGTCGTCAGGCCCCAATACGTCGCGGGAGGCTGAAGTTCTCCGTCCTGCCAAGCGAGCCAGTGCGCCCGCGGGAGCTTTCGCACCCCGCGAACGAGCGTGTGCGGCGGATGCGCGTAGTCGAGGAAGAAATAGGACGCGAGACCTTCAGGATCGAGCTCAAATCGAACAGCGGGATGACAGAGCAGCGCTTTCAGCTCTGACGCGAAGGCAATTCCGCCGTCGGGAAGCGGTGCGTAATACAGCGGTTTGATTCCGACACGATCGCGCGCGAGCAAAAGTCGCCCACGGCGGGAATCCCACACGCCGAACGCGAACATACCGTCGAGTTGCGCGACGACATGCGGATCTTCCGACTCGCACAGATGCACGATGACTTCGGTATCGCAGTGCGTTCTGAAGCGATGGCCGGCGGATTCGAGTCCGGCGCGAAGCGAAGGAAAGTTGTAGATCTCGCCGTTGAATGTGACGACGACACGGCCGTCTTCGTTCGTAAGCGGCTGTTGCCCACCCGCGAGATCGATGATCGCAAGGCGACGATGGCCGAGCGTGATGTGCCAGCCGTCGTGCGTGCCGTTCCAAATGCCGTCGCCATCCGGTCCGCGATGCGCGAGGCGCGCGAGCATCTGTTCGATCGTCGCGGGATCAGGTCGCTCGCGCTGGATGAATCCTGCGATGCCACACATTCACGTCACTTTTCCCGCTCGTCGTGCGGTTGGTTCGGATTGCACGCCATGCTTCACCCACGATGCGATCGCGACTTTCGGCGCGGAGGCTTCTCGCTCCCAGCCGAGTCGCTCGCCAATGAGATAGCTCGTCTTGTGCTGCGATTCGAAGTAGGTCCGCACCAGGATTTCCGCGAGCAGGCCGAGGCAGAGAAACTGCACCGCCATCACGCCGAAGATCATCGACAGGATGAACAGCGGATTGCGGTGCACCCACACCCCGCGGAAGAATTTCTGGAAGAGAACGAACACCGACAGGATGCAGCTGAGAAATCCGAGGAGCAATCCGCATCCGCCGAACAGATAAATCGGTTTCGTCTGATAGCCCTGCATGAACCAAACGGTGAGCAGATCGAGAATCACCTTGAACGTGCGCATGATTCCGTACTTGCTCTGTCCGCGGCTGCGCGGGCGATGATGGACCGACATCTCAGTCGTGCGCGCGCCCATGCTTTCAACGAGCACGCCGATGAATCGATGCATCTCGCCATAAAGATGCAGATGCTCAATCGCTTCGCGGCGATAGACCTTGAGCGAGCAGCCGAGATCATGAAGCCGCGTGCGCGTGACTTTGCGGATGAGATAATTGGCGATGTGCGACGGTGCGCGACGCAGAAGGAAGCCGTCCTGGCGCTCGGCGCGCCTGCCCGCGACGAAGTCGTATTGCTCATCTTCGAGCAGTTGGATCATCGCGGGCATGTCGGCCGGATCATTCTGCAGATCGGCGTCGAGCGTGACGACGATCTCTCCCGTTGCATTGCGAAACCCGGCATCGAACGCTGCGGATTGCCCATAGTTCTGACGAAAGACGATCAATCGCAATGAAGGATGCGTCCCCTGCAACTCGCGAAGGAGTTGCGTGCTGCCGTCGTCGCTTCCGTCATCGACGGCGATGATCTCGTAGCTTTTGTGCGTCGGATCCAGCGCGCGCTCGATTTCCGCGATCAACTGCGCGAGGTTTTCGCGCTCGTTGAGGATGGGAAGGATAACGCTGATATCCATACGAACTGCTCGATTCCGATTCGGTCACTCGGCGTTGAATCGCGGGTAGTCCGGCCGGGGGCCCTGATAATTCGTCGCGAGGAAGAAACGTCCGCCGTCGATCGGCTCAATGTGATCGAAAATCAGCGCGTGATCCCACGGCACATCGCCTTCGCCATCGAGAAGCATTGAGCGGCCGTGGAGCTCCGGGCGCGACAGATCGGTGTCGGGCCAGAAGTCGAACGTGGTCGGGCGCTTACCGAGATATTTGCCGGCCGTTGAAACGCTCGGATGGTCGGGCAGATAAAACGAGTACAGCCCCGCCTGCATGTAATGCCGCGCGACGATGATCGGTGGCCGCCCATCGGGCGTGTGAATCGTCGCAAGCGCGCGCGACAGCTCGGCGGTCTCTTCACGATGTCCGCTGAATCGCTTGAGCACCGAGTGCTCGAGGTGCGGGCCGATCACGGGAAGAAACCGCAAGCCATTCGGAAACGCGATCAGCAACTGCCCCGCGATGCCGTAGATCAGGAGCGAGTTCCACGTCAGGTGAAATGCGGTCTCGGGCTTTTTGCATGGCGCTTCACCAATCCGAGCCATCTCGCGACGACGACGCCACGAGGAAAGCTTCGCTTGAAATTCCGCAAGCTCGTCGCTGGCCAGCTCCGCGATCAGCGGAACCAGTGACACCATCGCAGGCAGTGGCCAGCTCGGCACGACCGGCTTGATGAAGCTCAATAGGATGAAGAACGCAGTGCTCGGAATCGCCCCGCACATCAGCCACACGCCGTCGCGCCAGTGCGACGAATCCTCGTTCTTTCTCCGCCACACGCGCACGCAGGCCCAGATCATCACGATGATGCATGGCGGACCGAACGCGCCGATGATTCCACCAATAGTATTGCCGAGCCAGATGAGCGCATTGCCGGAGTTGGTTCGACCGGTTTGATCGCCGCCAGCGCCGAGATGGCCGAGCGTATGCGCCAACATCGGCCAGCCATGCCGCGCGTCCCAGATCACCATCGGCGAGATGAGCAGCATGAAGATCGCCAGCCCGACGAGCTGCGGCGCAAGCAGCTTCGTCCACCGAATCTTGCGTGGACGAACGAGCACCGCGTAGAGCGGGAAGCTGACGAAGAAGATCAACACCGACTGCTTCAGCAACACGCCAATCGCGAGAATGATCCAGAAGAGCAGCGAGTCGCGCCCGATGTTTTCGTTGTCGCTCACGCGACGAACAATGTTCATCCCGATCCACGTCAGCGCGACCCAGAGCGCGATCAAGGGGCCGTCCTGCGTGCAGATCTGTGCATTGGCTTGAAAGGCGGGCAGCAGAAGAAAAATGACGACGGCGAAGAAACCCACACGTTCGGCGTTTTCATCACGCGCAAAGCGCATCGCGAGTTTGCCGACGAGATATGCCGCCAGCGCCGAGCTGATCGCGACGGGCAATCGAACGGCGAATTCGGTGTCGCCGAAGAGATGGCAACAACCTGCGATCATCCACGCCAACAGCGGGCCCTTCTCGTCGTAGCTCAGATCGAGATGCCGTGCCTGTTCCCAGTAGTACGATTCGTCACCGACGAGTTGATACGGCGAAAGCCACGCCAGATAGATCAGCCGCAAACACAGGACGGCGACGATCAGACCGGTTGCGTTGATCCAATGATCACTCGCCGCGATCGGTGCGATCGCGTGCTCGTTGTGGGTCGGGCCATCGAACGACATAAAATCTTTACAGCGGCGTTGAGCAGACCGAGGACGCGGTGCGGAACGCGACGAGATAGATTAGTCGCGCAAGATGAATGAAGGATGACCCTGCTCGGTGAATTACCGATCATGAATCGCTCATGAAGACCGCGGTCATCTCCGCTTCATTTTCAGACCGCATCATCGCGAACCTTTCGAAGGGAAATCATGATTCGATCGCTCAAGCTTTCGGCGACGCTGCTCACACTTGCTCTCGCCTCAATCACGTTCGCCGCGGGTGATACGCCTTATTCGGTCAAGAGCACGATAAAGATTGGCGGAGATGGCCGGTGGGATTACGTGACAGTGAATCCCTCGACGCATCTGCTCTATGTCACGCGTTCGACGCACACGCAGGTGATCGATCCATCAAGCGGGAAAGTGACCGCGGACATTGCAGGAGGAGCGGGTTTGCACGGCGTCGCGCTGGTGCCGTCCGCCAATCGTGGGTTCCTCACCGATGGAAAAGGCGCGCAGCTAATCGTCTTCGATATGCAATCGAACGAAGTGCTCGGCAAAGTCGCGGCCGCGGACGATGCCGACGGCATCATCTACGACGCGGGGAGCGATCGCGTGCTCGTTGCCTGCGGCGACGCGGCGCAGTTGCTCGTTCTCGATCCCAAGCCGGAAGTGAAATCGCTCTCGGTGGAGAAAGTTGATCTGGGAGGCAAACCCGAATTTCTCGCCGCCGACGGAAAAGGCCGCGCGTTCGTCGACCTCCAAGACAAAAACCAGATCGCGGTCGTGGATCTGAAGAGCAAGAGTGTCGTGAACCGTTGGGACATCGGAGAAGGCAAATCGCCGACGGGTCTGGCGATCGATCCGGACAAGGGACATCTCTTCATCGGCTGTCGAAATCAAAAGCTCATCGTGCTGAACACGGCCGACGGAAAGGTGCTCGGCGATGTGGCGATCGGCAAAGGCAACGACGCGTGCGCATTCGATGCGCCGTATGCGCTCGCGAGCTGCGGCGACGGAACGCTCGCGGTGATCAAAGAATCCGATGACGGAAAGTGGACGGCCATGCAAACCGGCACCGCGACCGGCGCGCGCACCGCGGCACTCGATCCGAGCACGCATGAGATCTACCTACCGACCGCGGATTTCGACCCGCCCAAGGAAGGCCAGCGCCGGCCGACTGCAAAGCCCGGCACGTTCAAGATCGTCGTCGTGGAAAGGGAATGAATCCCTTTGGGTCCGCTTCTGCGGACCGGTTATTCTTTGTGGGCACACAGAAAAAGTAACCGGTCCGCTGAAGCGGACCCTACAAAACTTTTTCGGCTCTCGGCCGTCGGTCGCGCTGCGCCCGCTGTTTTTGACATCGCCCCCTCCTCCGCTACACTCACCGCACCAATAGGGAAGTTGGTCTCTTGCAATCGAGCGTTGCGTGAATCGGATGAATGTCGCCTCTCGGGCGATTGGAAGAATCGGAATCATCGCGGTAGCGGGGGCACTTGCGCTTCCGCCGCAAGCGCTCGCGCAAACGACGGCGCCCGCGGCCGCGCGGGACGTTTCGATCGCGCCAGGCCTGCGTGGACGAACCGTCGAATCCGTTCGCATCCTCGGCAATCAAACCGTCGCCTCGAGCGTCATCCGAAATCAGATTCGCACCCGCGAAGGCGAGCCGTTCGATCCCGCCACGGTTCAGGAAGACTACCAGCGCATTTACAACCTGCGCAAGTTCCGCAACGTCGAGCCGAAAGTCGAAGCGACCCCCACCGGCGTGATCGTCACCTTCATCGTCACCGAGCAAAAGACGATCACGCGCATCGTTTTCAAGGGTAATCGCGAGATCGATGATCTCACGCTGCAGGAGGTCGTCGACCTGCACGCGGGCGAAGCGATCGATCCGTTCCGGTTGTCGTCGGCAAAAATCGCGGTCGAGCGGCTCTACAAGACCAAGAATTTTCCGTTTGCGCACGTGACGTTCGACATGGAACACCTGGACCAGACGGGCGAGCTGGTCATGAATATCGTCGAAGGGCCGAACGTCCGCATTCGGCGGGTGAAGTTCATCGGGAACCACGCCTTTACGGATTGGCGCTTGCGCGACGTCGTGCAAAGCAAGTACTGGATCTGGATTATCCGGCCCGGCACGTACGATCCGGAACAGATCGACGACGACGTTGCCTCGCTGCGGCAGTATTACAAGGACCACGGGTTCTTCGATACGCGCGTCGGGCGAAAGATCATCTTTTCGCCGAACAACAATGAGGTCGAGATAGACTTCATCGTTGACGAGGGCGCGCGCTACAAAGTCGATAGCGTCACCTTCAAAGGGAACAACTCGCTCTCGGACGCTCAGCTCCGCCAGGGACTGAAGATGACCGCGGGCGTTCCGTACGACAACGACCTGCAGCAGCGCGACGTGCGCCAGCTGGTTCGAAACTACAGCCCGCTCGGCTTCATCTATCAGCCGGCGCAGCTGGGCGCGCCGAATCCGGATTATCTGCAGATCAACCCGCAGCTCGTGTATCGCAAGGATGCGGGCAAGGTTGATGTCGTCTATCAGATCTCGGAAGGCAAGGCATTCCACGTCGGTCGAATCATCGTCAAGGGCAATGAGCACACGCAGGAAAAAGTGGTGTTGCGCGAGCTGCGCGTGCAGCCGGGCGATCTTTACAACTCGGGCGAATTGCAAAACGCGCAGGATCGCCTCAAAGGCACGCAGTATTTCAACCAGGTGAACATCACACCGATCGGTGACGATGCGGAGACGCGCGACCTGCTCGTCGAGGTGACCGAAGCGCACACGGCGTCGTTCATCATCGGCGCCGGCATCAACAGCAACGGCGGGATCGGCGCCAACCTCACGTACACCGAGCGGAACTTCGACATCGCGCGCTGGCCGTCAAGCTGGGCCGACATCATGAACCGCAGGGCGCTCGTCGGGGCCGGCCAGACACTCCGCCTCTCGCTCGAGCCGGGCACGAAATTCTCCAACGCGAGCATCCTCTTCAGCGAGCCTTACATTCTTGATCAGCCGTACAGCTTCACGATCGAAGGCTACCTGCGCGATCGGGAGCGCGAAGATTACACCGACGAACGTATCGGCGGACGTCTCACGCTCGGCAAGCGCTTCGACAACACATACAGCGCCCACCTGACCTTCCGCGGAGAAGACGTCGACATTCGCGACATTCACGACAAGCCGGTTCGCGCGCAGGAAATTCTCGACGCCGAAGGACACAGCACGCTGACGAGCATCGGCCTCTCGTTCACGCGCGACACGACCAGCCGCGGATTGGTGCCGAGCTTTGGCAGCACCACGACCGCAGCATGGGACAGCTACGGCCTCATGGGCGGCGATTACACCTTTCAGAAGCTCACGCTCAGCCACGACTGGTATCACACGCTGAGCGAAGATTTGCTCGATCGCCGAACGGTGCTCGCGCTCCACGGTGATGCCGGTTACATCTTCGGCAACGATCCGTTCTTCGAGCGCTTCTACGGCGGCGGTATCGGCTCAGTGCGCGGCTTTTCCTTCCGCGGAATCAGCCCGCGCTCGGGGCCCGAAGACGACCGCATCGGCGGCGATTTCAGCGTGACCGGATCAGCCGAAGTCAGCTTTCCCCTCGCTTCGGATGTTCTTCGCGGGGTCATTTTCACCGACGCCGGCATGGTTGAGTCCGACCTGCGCATGGGTACAATTCGCACCAGCATCGGCACGGGCATTCGTCTATCGCTGCCGCTGTTCGGGCAAACTCCTGTGGCAATCGACTTTGCCCTCCCGCTCAGCAAGAACGGCGACGACGACACGCAGATCATCAGTTTCTCACTCGGGTTTCAGCCCTGAGCCGATAGCATTGGTTGATTCACCGACTCCGTGCGTCTTTTGAAAGGACCTCAGATGAAGCTTCGTTCTCTCGGCGCCGCGATCGTTGCGGTCGCTTCGTTCGCTTTGCCGACGCTGGCGCAAAACCCGCCCAAAATCGCGGTCGCCAATCCGTCCACCATCCTGATGAGCCTCCAGGAAACCAAGGACATGCAATCGCGGCTCGACCAGGACAAGAAGACCCTCGGCAACATCGAGCTCGACAAGCGCGCCAAGATCAAGGACCTCACCAGCGCCCGCGACGCGCTCAAGCCGGATGCGCCGCAGTACGCCGAGAAGAACAAGGAACTAATGGCCGCGCAGGTCGACCTGGAAGTCTGGGGCCGCATCATGCAGGCCGACAGCCAGCGCAGTTTCAAGCTGCAGCTTAAGCAGCTGTACGATAAGGTGACCGCCGGCATCGCCGACGTCGCCGCGGAGAAGCACATCGATCTCGTGATCGCTGAGATTAAGCCCGAGATTCCCGAGAACCTCGACCAGATCAACCCGGATCAGCTTCGCGCATTGATGACCTCGCGCAACATCCTGTTCGTCGCGTCGCAGCTCGACATTACCAACGACGTGATCGCCGCGATGGACGCGCAGTACTCAAAGAAGTAATTGAAGCCCGCGCGTTGGGTCCGCTAAAGCGGACCCTACAAAAGCGACGAGGCCCGGCCGCTTCAACGGCAGGGAACGACAGATAAAAAGAGGGCGCGGGATGACAACTCCCCGCCCTTTCTCTTTTTCTAAAACCGCACCATGTCCAAAACCCTCTCCGAAATCGCCGATCTGCTGAACGTCCCCGTCGGCGCGAGCGCCTCGAAATCAATCACCGGCGTGAACTCCCTCGCCGACGCTTCGCCGACCGAAATCTCCTTCCTCTCCTCCGAAGCGCACGCGCACGCGTTCAAAACCACGAGCGCCGCCGCCGTCATCGTGCAGAAAAAACTGAAGCTGCCGGAGAATCCAAACACGATCTCGTTGCCCGTCGACGACGCCGATCTCGCCGTCGCGAAAGTGCTCGAGCTCTTCGCCCCGCCGATCCCCCGCCCTCCGGTGGGCGTGCATCACACCGCCTTCGTCGCGCCCAGCGCCTCGGTCGCAGACGGAGCCCGCATCGGCCCCGGTTCGTTCATCGGCGACAACTGCATCGTCGGAAAGAACGCGGTCCTGCACCACAACGTCTACATCTCATCGGATGTGAGCATCGGCGACGACTGCGAGTTCTTCCCCAATGTCGTCATCCGCGAGCGCATTTCGATCGGCCACCGCGTGGTCATCCACGCCGGCAGCGTCCTCGGCACCGACGGCTTCGGCTATCGCTGGGACGGATTGAAGCACGCGAAAGTTCCGCAGATCGGCATCGTCATCATCGAAGACGATGTCGAGATCGGCTCGTGCGTCTGCATCGATCGCGCCAAATTCGCCGCGACGCGTGTCGGCCGTGGAACCAAAATCGACAACCTCGTTCAGATCGGCCACAACGTCCAGGTCGGCCCCCACTGCATCATCGTCGGCCAAGCCGGGCTCGCAGGAAGCGCGACACTCGGCGCGGGCGTCGTCTTAGGCGGGCAGTCCGCAGTAAGAGATCACATCCACATGGGCGACGGCAGCATGCTCGCCGCCTGCTCCGGCGTCATGGAGGACGTCGATCCGAAATCCATCGTCTCCGGCCTCCCCGCCCTTCCGCACAGACAAAGCCTGAGAGAACAGGCGGCATTGCGACGATTGCCGAATCTCGTCGTCGAAGTGCGAAAGCTGAAGGAAGAACTGGAAGAGCTGCGGAACCAAAAGTAGCCGCTTGCGGCTTAGCGGAGAATCCGAGCAGTGACCGATGACAAAAGAGACTCCTACGCAACGCGATCAATCACGTCGCCCGGTCGGCTGGATCATCCTCATCATCGCGATTGCCAGCGTACTCATGCAAGCGGGTTGGCAATTGAACTCCGCGCGCGAGCTCGTATGCGAGATTATTTTCGATGTCGTCCTGTTTGTGATTGCGATTGTATTGCTCCGAACAAGATGACTTGATCGCAGCATACGACACATTGATCGATTGGATTTCCCGTAGGGTGCGCTTCAGCGCACCGGTTATGCTCGGGGCGCTCAAGCCAAGTACCCGGTGCGCTGAAGCGCACCCTACGGAGCCGCCATGACCGCAACTGATCCTCACAAGAAACTTCGCGAACATCTTCTTGAATTGCTCGGTCCCGGCGGTGCCCATGTTTCGTTTGGAGAAGCCGTCGCGAATCTTCCTGCGAAATTGCGCGGAGCGAAGGTCGCGAATGTTCCGCATACCGCGTGGCGGCTCGTCGAGCATATGCGAATCGCGCAGGAGGACATTCTGAAGTTCACGCAGGACGCGCGGCACAAATCGCCGAAATGGCCGGAAGGATATTGGCCCAAAGGCGACGCCCCGCCGGATGCGAAGGCGTGGGACCGGACCCTTCGCGCCTACAAAGCCGATCGCAACGCGATGATTGCGATCGTGAAAGACCGCAAGAACGATCTGCTCGCCCCGCTGCCTCACGGCGACGGCCAGACCATCGCCCGCGAAGCGATGCTGCTCGCGGATCACACCGCGTACCACGTCGGCCAGCTCATCATCATCCGCCGCGCGCTCGGCGTGTGGGACGATTGAACGATCGTAGGGTGTTTTTGGGAGGGCGAGGCTCCTGCCGAGCCGTTTGCGGGGACCATCCACAGATTCGCAGATTGCGCGGATTCAGACGAGCATTGAATCCAATCTGTGAAATCTGCGCAATCGGTGGATCATGATCCGGCTCGGCAGGACCCTCGCCTCCCGAAATGTTCATTCCCATCCGCCGCGGTGCGCGGCGATGTCGTCGAGCTTGATCTCCGAGCACTCTGAATCGGCCACCAGATACACATGCTCACCGAGTTTCAGCAATGTCTGAGAGTCCGTCGTCGGATAGCCCCGCGGCTTCGGCAGCCAGTGCGCCACGACTTTTCCCGTCTTGAGATCCAGCGCGTACATCGTGCGCACCGGACACCGCTGCACCATCTCGTGCTCGGCCATCAGGACATAATCTTTGGTGATGGCCACGCTGGTCGTGCTCCAATCCGTCGGCGCGGGCGTCGGATGGTCGATCTTCCAAATGGGTTTGCCCGCCTGCCAATCGATAAGCTGCCAAGACGCATCATAGCTGACGCTCGTTTCCATTAGCGCGGTCATCGTCCCCGGCACCCACGCAACGAATCGACCATTGGGACCGGGCCCCGGCATCGCGCATCTCCCTTTCGCATCGTAGAAGATAAATCCACCCCTCGCGTCGTTGGGTTGCACAAGCACGCCGGCGGCGCCGGGCGCAGGCACAGCGTTCCGCACCGACCCGTCCCAATCGACGCGAAAAGTCTCCTTCCCAGCAGGACCGATCGCGACGATCTGCGCAGTGCGCTCATCCTTCGTCTTCCACGTCAGCAGCGCGATACTCCCATCATCTCCCAACTCGACCTCGTTCCCAAGATAATTGACATACGGCCCGATGCTCCCAAGGAGCTTCCCATCCGCGTAAATATCAGCCGAGATCTCGCCCTCATGTGGCTCGAACTGCTGCACGAAGTATCGACTGTCCGTTGTGCCGGTGATGTATCCTTCCGACGTATGCTTGTTCGGCAGCTCCATCTGCCAGTCGCGATTCACCCCGCGGACGATCGCATGTCCATCCCGCTCGACGATGATAAATCCGGGCTCCAGCGTCTGGACATTCGCAACCGCATCCTTCACTTTTCCATTGGCATCGAACCACGTGACCGACACGCCATCCGGGCGTTTTGTCGCGCTGACGTTCGGCCCGATCCAGTGAGCCGAGATCGTCCCGATCATCTTCCCCGGCATCGTAATGGGCGCCGGCGCGGGAACTGGGGCGAAAAGGATATTCGTGCAGCCGAGCACGACAATTGCGACAACGATCAATCGGATTTTCATGATTCACCCCGCGATGATGCGAGCAGAGTACCAACACCGCCGATAGATCTGACGCGAAATTCGCGGATTGGATTTTTCTTTTTCAGCTTCGGCCGCGGAATTATGATGCCGCGCGTCACGGGCATTCCACATCCAATGAGGAACGAAACATGAAACTGACGTTCTCGCGCGCCGCATGTGCCGCCGTCCTGTCCTTCGCACTCTGCACGATTAGCGGATGTGGAAAATCGGATTCCACCCCGGCGCCTTCGGGCGAATCTTCATCTGGTTCATCCGCTTCGGCGGTTTCGCCGATGGACAAGGAAGCCCAGGCCGCGGTGATGGCGGAGATCCAGAAACGCTACACGAAGTCCGCCGACGGCTGGATCACCGCCCGCACGAGCGGCGCGCCGATCGCGCCCGATCATTACCTTCGCGAGCTGAAGCAGATCGCCATTCACGGCTCCGGCCCCGACGACCTCAGCGATTCGGACAAACTCAACGGAGTCGAATGGGCCGGCGACGTGAGCTTCGAAAAGACCCCCATTCGCGAAGCGGGCGATCCGGGCATCGTGGCCGAAGCGTCTGGCAATGTGATGGCGCAGCGCCCGCGCGGACAATGGAGCCAGTGGATCGATTACGACCTTCAGCCGATCCATGTGCAGAAGGTCAAAGGCCAGTGGCAAGTCAACACCGACACCTTCCTCCTCAGCGGCGAAATGCCCACCGCGAACGATTTCGCGAAGGCGGGGGTGAAACCATAAGCCGCGCTGGCGCGCCGCATGCCAGGTGGCAACGACCTTTTCGATGACGCGACATCACGGTCACACATCCACCATCTCACAATATGCGCATCGAACTTCATCCACCGGCCGAAGACCATCGCGCGGTCATCACCAACCTCGCGACGTACTTCCGTTACGAACTGCTGCCGTTCGCCGAGCCGGGTGGCCTGCGCATGAATCGCTTCGGCATCGTCGCGGACGATGACTCCGCCACGCACGAAAAGAGCACCGCCGGCGAAGCGATCTGGTGGAGCAAACCCGGCATCCTTCTGCCGATGCTCATCACCGTGAACGACGAGCCCGCCGGATTCGTCGACATCGCCCGCCCGCCGCACGCGCATCGCTCCGTCGATTACCGCATTGAAGATTTCTTCATCGTGAACAAATGGCGCCGCAAAGGCGTCGGCCGCGAAGCGCTGCGGATTGTCCTCGAACGATATCCCGGCAAGTGGGAAGTCGGCTGGCTCCCCGCGAACGCCCCCGCCGCGAAGTTCTGGCGCGCCGTCTGCACGAAGTGGAACGCAACGGATTGGCCCGTCGAACAAACACCCGGCACGCCGTCACTTCCGGGGCTGCTCTTTCAGACCTGATCGCGGCGGGTCTTGTAGGGTCCGCTTCAGCGGACCGCTTATTCATATGCTCGCATTGGATAAGTAACCGGTCCGCTGAAGCGGACCCTACGGGAGCCTACGTGGACGACGAATGCTAATTGCGACGAGCCCTGTCAAAACGAATACTCCGGCCACCGGCTCCGGCACGACTCGATAATCAATCGACAACATCGGCCGATCGTTGACGTCCCCCGCCTCGCGCGTGTCGAACTTCCAGCCGTCGTTCGCGCCGGGAAGGATCGCCCAGCCGTAGTTCGGCGCACCGGCCGCGAAGGCGCTGACCGCCTCCGTCACGTCGAACGTCACGTAACCATCGCGAACGGTTGGCGTGACGCTGTCGTCGGCCGCGAGCAGCGCATCCGTGGCATCGTTGGAAATACCACTCCCCTGGCTGTTCCATGTCGCGTCGGGTTCCTTCCAACCTTTGAGAATGCGATACGCGCTCATCGTGTTCGGACTTTGACTATTGGAATCGGCGCTCGTGTGCAGGGTGAGCGTCGCGTGATCGATCACCGCCCCATCCGGAATCGCATCACCAATCGTGAAGTCAAATCGGACGATTGCATGCGCAGGCTGATTGCCGGCGGTGTTGCCGTCCTGATCGCCGTCTACCCAGGCGGTTGTTTCGCCGCCGTGCGTGGTGTCGGGCGTTTGCTTGCTGAGATACGTGTCGCGCGTTCCGGTGTAACCATTCACGCCATCGCGGAAAGTTTGCGTTTGCCGGATTCCACCACCGTCGGCCAAACCGAAGCGACTTTTGAGATTCATCGGCAGATCGAACTGGTTCTTCGCGTCCGTCATGTACGAGTTCATCTTCGGCGAATAACTCTTCGCATGGATCTGGTTGTTCTGCTGATCGAATGTGAGATACCGAAGATATCCGCCGCCTACAAATTCGCCGGGCACATCGTCGCCCTGATAGTCCACCACCATCTGGTGAACCTTCAACCCCGCAACATTGGTGCTCGTGATGACATTGTCCCCGCCAATGATGTGTCCGTTCACCGTCAGAATGATCTGCGGATTGAGATTCACGAGATCATCAAAGATGTTCTGCCGGTTGATGCTGTTGTTGTCGATGTACGCGTGCGTCGTGAGGATCGTCGGCACGCCCGGATGTTCGTTGATGATCTGCTGCGCCCAGCGAAGATCATTCGTGTCGGGCGCATACTGCAGCGCAAGGTTCAAAAACTTGTATCCGCCCGCGTCGAACATGTGCCACGTGTTGAGCCCCGCCCACTTGCCGGTGGGATTGCTCGACGTCACGCCCGACGCCCCGCCGTAGGTCGGCTTCCGCGCGTAGTTCGGATCCGAGCCGTCAAAGCGTTGGGGGCCAAAGTATTTCAGATAATAGATCGGCTCGTCTTTCGTGTTGTAGTCGAGATAGTCGTGGTTGCCGATGACGAGGCTGTATGGAATGTGGTTGTCGTCGAGAATCTGAATCGCGGCGCTGGAGCGCTGGTATTCGATGTCGGTGGAGATGTTGCCGGTCGGGTTCGACAGATCCGGCTGATAGATGTTGTTGGGGTCGTAGTGATACGGATTCCCGTCCTGCTGCAAGTCGCCAAGGAACATCGTGAATTTGATGTTCATCGCGGCCGACTGATTCACGATCCACTGCGTCTGCGCTTTGTAGTAAAGGTTCGTATTCGTCGCGGTCTTCGTGTAGTTCTGCGGATCCGGAATGAAAACGAGTGTGAACGGATCCGGAGTGGCGGCGCGCGCGACAAACGGTAGAACCGCTCCAACCAATGTCAAGGCGGCGCGTCTCGAGCGTGTCATTTCCATGTCCCCGCACCGTGAGCGAAAGAAAATGTGCGGGAGCCAATATACGCGCAGAATTCATCGACGTGCGGGGATGTTTCTCTCGCAAATGCGATGTGCGTTTCGCTAAATTCCCTCGTGCAGCATTTTCTCGAGCAGCGCCTGATCGACCTTCTGCTTCTCCATGATGTCGAGCAGCGCCTGCCGCTTCGATTCGTAGTATGACCCGCTCACTTTCTTGTCGAGCAGTTTCTCGAGCGCACTGATGTAGTCGCGCCAACCGTCAACGAGCGGCACCATCTCGGGCGCTGCAACGCGATGAACCTTTTCCAGATCGCGCAGCCCGGCTTCGACGACATCATGGTTAACCTTCGTGAGCTTCCCGTGTTTCGACGCCGCATCAAACTGCTCGAACAACATCGGCGTGACCGTGTCGACCGCAACGTAGGTGTAATACTGCGATGCCGCCGCGGAGAGCTGATGCGGCGCCTTGCCCTGCGCGACCTGCTGCAGAAGCTTCGCGGAGAGATGATTCGGCGCTTTCTCCAGAATCTGGTGCAGCTTCGAACCCGCGTCCGGCGTCTTCAGATATCCCGGCGATTTCTTGAATGACTGCTGCACCTCTTCAAAAAGCTTGATCGCGTCGGCCAAGTTCTGCGCGCGATCGGTTCGCGCGATGGCCACCGCATCATCCAGATTCTTCATGGCGAAGACCTGCACGCCCGCGATCGAATCGACGCCCGCCCACACCATCGCGTCGGTGAGCTGTTCGGAGTTGTCTTCCGGAATGCCGACGACTTCGCATTTTGCTTCCGTGGCCCCACGAATTTTCGCGGCGACGCCTCCGATCCGGCGGATCTTGCTGTCGGCGGTCACATCGCCGGTCAGCGCAAATCCCGGATCGATCTCAAACCCGTCGAGCATCGATCGAAGCAGCACGCCGATTGCCGCGCCGATCGATCCGCCATCCTTCGGGGTGTATTTGTCTTCGAACGTCAGCTCGACCTTCGAGGCTTCCCACGATGGATAATTCACGCGAATCGCGCGAAGTACGTCGTCGAGCACCAGCTTCATTTCCGATCCGACCTTGGTCGGAAAAACAACCGGGGTGCCATTCGCCGGCGGACGGCCCGGCGTCGCGGTCAGGATGAAATCGGACGCGAGGCCGAGCATCTGGCCGTTGTCCATCAGGCGCACGTAAAGCGCCTTCACCGTCGCCTGACGACGCTGGATCGGCAGCGGCTTGCCGGACGACGGGACGACTGATTGTGTGTTCGAGGCATTCGCGGAGGTCAGCAGCGCTGCGCTTTCATCACTCGTGAGATCCGAATTCGTAACCGCGATTTCGAAGATCGTCTTCTTGATCGGCTGACCTTCCCAGCAGTATTCGAGTTTTGAACTTCCCCGGACGTGACCGAATCCCCACCCGCGGTTGCCTTCGTCGGTGCCGATGCGGGTGCGCGAGATATAAGCTTCGCCCATCGCCGCGGGCCAGCTGGCGCGACAGATGCCGAGTCGTAGAATGTGTCCTTCCTTGTCGGGCGCGCGATCGCCCTTCCAGATCACATCGTCGTCGAGTTTCGCGCGGCGATCGTACAACTGCTTTCGGTTGACCGGGACGTAAACCGATTCGTCGGTGTCCATCCGCGTGAGCCTGAGGTATTTGAACTCCTTGCGAATAGAAGAGACATCGACCGAGTAGCCGTTGTGCGCGTCTTTCCTTCCCGTTGCCGCGCCCCAGATGGAAGAATCATCCCCTCGGAAGAGAACCGTCCAATGATCGTCGGAGGTCGCTTTCGTCGCGGCGGCGCGAGTCGATCCCGCGACGGCGAGCACACTGACTATGATCGAAACGAAAAACGCTGCGCGCCACAATCGATATGAACGCATCTGCCTCTCCCAAAGCTGGCGGCAATCATACCGAGCGGCGCGAGCGATGTGCAAAGGAGCAGTTAGTCGATCGCTTCCATGCCAAGATCCTTCACCTTCTTATTCAGCGTGTTGCGATTGATGCCGAGGAAGTCGGCGGCCTTGGTCTTGATGCCGTCGCATTTTCCCAGCGCGCGATCGATCAGCGCCCGCTCGATTTGTTCGATCACCAGCGAGTAAATCTCCCCTTCGCGAAGCTCGTAGTCGGCGATGGCCTGGTCCGCCAATCGACCGGTGATCGTTTCAATCGATTCGCTCGACTGCGTGCTTCGGCGCTGGGCCGCGAACATCGCGAGGCTCAGCGGCAGCAGATCCTCGGTGAAATCCTCATCGCGGCTCAGGACGACAGCGCGCTCGATGGCGTTTTCCAGCTCACGGACATTCCCCGGCCAGGGATAACGCATGAGAATATTCAGCATATCCCGGCTGATGCGACGCAGCTTGCGCTCGTTGATGCTGTTGTATTTGTCGAGGAAGTAATCGATCAGCCGCGGAATGTCTTCGCGACGATTCCGCAGCGGCGGAAGGTAAATGCTGACGACGTTAAGCCGATAAAAAAGATCTTCGCGGAAGTTCGCCTTGGCGACTTCTTCCTGCAGATCGACATTCGTCGCGGCGATCACGCGCACGTCCACCTTCACCACGGCGGTGTCACCGACGCGCTCAAACTCGCGCTCCTGCAGCACGCGCAGCAGCTTCACCTGCAGCTGCGGTTCCATCGTGCCGATTTCGTCGAGGAAAATCGTCCCCCCGTCGGCCGCTTCGAAGCGCCCGATCTTGTCGCGAATCGCGCCGGTGAATGAGCCCTTCACGTGGCCGAATAATTCCGATTCGAGCAACGTGCTCGTCATCGCCCCGCAATTGACGCGCACGAAGGGCTTATCGCGCCGCGGGGAGTTGTAGTGGATCGCCTTGGCGATCATTTCCTTCCCCGTGCCCGTTTCACCCAGGAGCAAAACCGTCGCGCGCGAATTCGCGACCTGCCCCACCGTCGCGAAGACTTCATGCATCGCCGGCGAATCGCCAATGATGTTCTCGAAGCGATATCGATCTCTCACCTGCGCGCGGAGCTGCGCGTTTTCTTCGAGCAGCTCTTCCTTCTGTCGCATCACCATGCGGTTGATTTGAATCGCCTGCGCGAGGAACGCGGAGATGATGTCGAGGAACTCGTGATCGCTGCGAAGCTGCTCGTCGCTGACGTACGGCTTATCGACCGATAATGCGCCGGCCGTCCGGCTTTCGATCTTGATCGGAATGCACAGGTAGCTGATCTGCTGTTCCCCCACGCCCGCGGCCGCGAGCCGACCGGTGCGGTTCAGGAAGTCGGGCTCCGATCGCAAGTCTGGGATAATTCGCGCCCGACCCGTCGCAACGACATTCCCGGTGATCCCTTCACCCACCGCAAAGCGGTTTCGGTCGATTTCTTCGGACGTGAGCCCGATTGCCGCCTCCGTGCGCAGCCGCCCTGTCGATTCATCGAGCAACACCAGGGTTCCCCGGCGCATAACAAGCTTATCCGAAATGATTTGCATCATTTTCCCAAACGCGTCGCGTAACTCCAAAGTCGACGAGAGAATGTGGCCGATCTCGTTAAGGATGGCCAATTCCTGTTCAGCTCGCTGCGGGAGTGCACGTTCAATAGGCGAATTGGACGGAGACATGACGCCACTTTAAGCAGGCGGATCGGACGATTCAACCAATAACGAAACCCCGAACCCTGAACCCTCGATTAAGGCACCCCTCTTTTCTGTCGATGCTTTGGTTGACCTGTACGGTTTACGCCGATTTTACTGCGAGTACCAACGTGCCGCGGTCGGACATTCAAAAGTCGTTGCAGAAACAGCTCGCCTGGGCCGCGGCCCTCTGCGTTGTTCCCGCCGCTCTCGTGGCCTGGGTTCTTCGCGACGATCCCCACGCATTGCAATTTACCCTCGTCGCTGGCCTGATCAGCACGGTCGTGTCGTTTGTCGCGATGCTTCGAAAGCTCGCGCCGCTCGAAGCGCTGCGCGCCGACAACGAATCCGCGAAAGCAACCCTTGCGGAACGCACGCAAACCGTCGATCGCCTCCTCGACTTCTCGCAAACGATTCAAGGTGCCGGCAAGAGCGAGCAGATCTTCGAAACACTTTCGTTCTTTCTTCGCACGGAACTGAACCTCGCCGGCATCGTGATCCTCTCGCAGGAGCCCGATGCCGTCCCGGCGACGACAATCAAAACTCGCTGGCCGCAAGATGTAGTCCGTGTTGAGTCGCAGGCGACCGAGCTCGAAGCCGCGCTGTGCCCCTGCCTCCGTCAGAACCTTCCGCGGCACTTCAAGCCGGATGGCTCGCCGGTGCGCTGCGCGATCGATAACATCCTCTCGTTGCCGCAATCGCATCCCGCGTACTGCATCCCGTTCAACATCGGCCGCGGAATGCAGGTGCTCGTCCACATGCTGATGCCAATCGGTGAGTCGTGGACCGAAGCGCGCCGCCAACTGGCGCACACGTACGTGAACACCGCACACTCCGCACTGATGTCGCTGCACCTGCTGAGCGAGGCCGAAAAGCAGAGCATGACCGATGCGCTCACCGGCCTCTACAACCGTCGCTCGATGGAGCAACTTCTGCAGCGCGAAGTCGCGCTCTCCGAACGCCACGGCCACCCGCTGTCGCTCGTCATGATCGACATGGACAAGTTCAAAGAAATCAACGACGCACACGGTCACGCCGCCGGGGATTACATGCTGAAATCCTTCGCCGACTGCGTGCGCATCACGCTGCGAAAAACAGACCTCGCGTTCCGCTACGGCGGCGACGAGTTCGTCATCGCCCTTCCGCAAACGCCCGTCGCGCAAGCGCAGCAAGTCGTGCAAAAGCTTCGCCAGGCATACGCAAGCGTCGATTTCGCCGACGCGATCGCCAACCTCGAGCACCAGCCGACGCTAAGCATTGGATTGGCGGAGCGCAGCAAGGCGACGAATCTTCTGACACTTTCCGCTCTGCTGAGCGGCGCCGATCAGGCCCTTTACGACGCGAAGGCGAACAACCGCAATTGCGTTAAGGTCTATCAAGCCTCTCAAGCCCAACCGCAAGCGGCATAAAAAAAGGTGACAGCCACGAATGCCATTCGCTTTGTTCATAACTCCGCGCCGTGGCGCGCGTTAGCACACTAGCGCAAGCCAAGGCCTCCTGCGAGAATGAGAGTGCTCAAATACTCACTCGAACAGGAGGCCAAGGATGGCTCGTCATCTTCGCTTC